>JBBRDE010000005.1:0-54400 GCA_038204185.1 Cytophagales bacterium | reverse complement strand
TTCGTATAAATGTAACGCTTCGTTCCAATTGCTCTATGCCTTCGACGCCATCTTCTATGCTGATCCAGCCGTTGAACCCTACCCGCTTCAATTCGGTAAAAATGGCGTCGTAGTCGTTCAATCCCTTACCGATTTCGCCGTGGCGCAGGCGTTTGGCGTAACCGACGGCCCCGACTTCCTCGTTGCGCAAATCCTCAATGGTACCCTCGATGAGGTAGCGGTCGCTGGCGTGCATGGTCACGACACGGTGCGACACCCGGTAGAGCAGTTCCAGTGGATCTTCACCCGCCAGGAAGGTGTTACTCGGATCGTAGTTCACACCGAAGTTGGGGTGGTCAATACGGTCTACAAGCTGGCAGAATACGTTCATTTTTTGGGCAAATTCGGGGTACTCCCAAAAATCATCCTTGTAGTGATTTTCCAGAATCAGGGTAATGTCCCGCTCCTGCGCGTAGGGCAGGCACGCTTCGATGCACTGAGCGGCCAGTTCAACGCCCTCGTCCAGCGACAGTTCGGGTCGGCGCTGCCCGGACAACACGCGGCAGTAGGTACCCCCCAAAGCCTGGGTCATATCGATCCAGCGCAACTGTTTTTCAATTTCGCGCTGGCGAAAATCGGGATCAGGATGCGTAAAATCGGGCGAACAGCAGAGCATGGGAATCACCAGGCCCCGCGCCTCCACGTCGTGCCTGAACAGGGGCCAGTTGGCTTCGTCCGCCATTTCCAGAAACCCCGCGTACCATTCCAGACCGTCGAGGTCCAGGCGGCTGGCGAGTTCGATCCATTCCGAGACTTGCATGGTGCCGGTTTTGCAAAGTTCCTGCATGAATGCTTTGGGGAAAGCCGCGAGTCGGGCCATAGTGTTTTTTAGATTTGGGGTTCGAGTTTTTCGGGCAAATTTCTGCCGATGAAAGGATACTGGGCCAGATCCACGACCTGTCCGCTCACGGGACCGCACTCGTCCGATAGCCAATATACTGCCGCCGCCGCTATTTCTTCGGGAGCCATAAGCCGCCCTGCCGGGGCAAAAATGGGGGGTACCTTTGTGAACCAGTCGTCCGGCACTCCTTGTTTCTTTTTGATTTCTTTTTCTTTGTCCGTCAGTACCCACCCCGGATTGACCTGATTGACCCGAATGCCGTGTTCCCGAAAAATCACATCGCCCAGGTTTCGGGTCATGGTCATCAGCGCCCCTTTGGACATACTGTACGCCAACAGATTCGGGTCGCCGCACCAGGCATTGACCGAACCGATGTTGAGTACACACCCCCGCGCCTCGCTGAGGTAGGGTAAAGCCGCTTGAATGATGGAAAATGGGGCAATGGTATTGACGCCAAACATCTGGTGCAGCAGCGCGGGGGTAGTGGTTTTTATATTGGAAAAATTAATAAATGCGGCGTTGTTGACCACCGCGTCCAGTCGACCAAAAGTTTGCAAAGCGCGTTTCACTAGTTGGTCAGGTACCTCCGGGCGGGTGATATCGGCGATGAGTAGGGTGGCTTTTTCCGTACCTAGCTCCCGCACTAATTTCTGCCCTTCCCGTTGCTCCAAGCCATTGATTATCAGCCGTGCTCCTTCCTGGGCGCAGCGTGTAACAATGGCCCGGCCAATGCCCGTACAACCACCCGTCACTAAAATCACCTTGTCGGCCAAACGCATGACTAAACAGGTTTGAGGATACTCTTGACTACCTGTCCCGAGTGCATGGCTTCAAACGCCTCATACCATTCCGTGACGGGCCACACCCCGCCGATAATCGGCCGCACGTCCAGCCGTCCGCTGGTCAGCAGGGCCAGTACTTTTTCCCAAATGGGCCAGTTGTGGCTGAAACTTCCCTGTAAGGTCACGTTTTTTTGTACGAGCGAGTCTAGGGAGAAATCGAGCGGTTGAGGCCCCCAGCCTACCTTCGTAATCTGGCCGTTGGGTCGCACCAGTTTCAGGGCGATTTGCAGCGTAGCACTCACGCCCGCCGCGTCTATGACGCAGTCGGCACCTAGCCCGTCGGCCCGGAAGGCCCACTCGCTGGCGTCGCCAATCACGGGCTCACAGCCGTACTGCCGGGCTATTTCCAATCGTCCCCGATCAGCTTCCAGCCCGACGATGGCTACCTCGGCCCCGCACAAATGCGCCATCGCTGCACACAGAATTCCGATCGTTCCCGGCCCTAACACCATCACGCGGTCGCCGGGACGCACGTTCGAGTTGACCACCACGGAATTGTAGGCCACCGAGCAGGGTTCGGTAAGGCAAGCTTGTTCAAAAGGCAGGGCGTCGGGCACCCGGTGCAGGCAGCGGGCGGGTACCTTCACATAGCGCGTCATGGCTCCGTTTACGCCATAGCCGAAACCCTTGCGTGTAGGGTCCAGATTATAAAGTCCCTGGCGGGATAGCGGACTGGTCGGGTCGATGACGGCGGCGGTTTCACTTACGACGCGGTCGCCTTCGCGCCAACTCTGAACGCGGCTTCCCAACTCGGCGATATGACCGCCGAATTCGTGCCCCAGTACCACGGGGTAGTTGACGGCCCAGCTGTGGTCGGCTGTCCATTGGTGCAGGTCGCTACCGCAGACGCCGACATTGGCGACTTCCAGCAGTACCTCGTCCTCACCGATGGTGGGTTTGGGAATTTCCCGGATTTCGACGCTCCCTTTCTCGGGGGCATAGTTGACAACAGCAGCTGATTTCATAGGGGTACCCTCTTAACTAATTAAAAATATTGTATTGGTCCCCCAAGCTAAAGCATGGGGCACCTGAAATTAAATCAAATCCGCTGTTTCAAGCCGGCAGAAAAACCATTTTCAACTTTCCATTTTCAATTCCCAACGTTTCCATACGCATGAATGCGCTCACAAATCATACGCAGCGAGCTTTCCAGGTCACCGCTGGCAGTCTGGAAGGAATCGGCGTCAATGGTCAGGGGAGCGCCTAATACTACGAGCGGTGCGCCGTACTCGGGGCAGCGGATGGCCTGTTCCAGCGAAAGCCCACCCACCGCCTGCACGGGTACCTTTACGGCATTGACCACTTCGCGCAGCTGATCCAACGGACTCGGCATTCGGTGACCCTGGGCCGCAATACCCCGGCGTTCGTCGTAGCCAATGTGGTGAATCACAAAATCACAGCCCAGGTCTTCCAGCCAACGCGCACCCTCCACCATGTCGGGACACCCCAGGTTATCGCCCATGACTTTCACGCCATAATCGCGCCCTGCCTGCACCACCACTTTGATCGTTTCGGCGTGGGCACGGGCCATCACTACCACGTGGGTAGCCCCGGCTTTGGCCATCATTTCGGCTTCGAGGTAGCCCCCATCCATCGTTTTGAGGTCGGCCACAATGGGGATAGTAGGGAAAGCCTCCCGCAGCTTGCGTACACCGTGCAGCCCCTCGGCCAGGATGAGGGGGGTACCTGCTTCCAGCCAGTCTACCCCGGCGCGGAGGGCCATCGCGGCGGTTTCGAGGGCTTCATCGATGTTGGTCAGGTCAAGGGAAATTTGGACAATGGGTTTCATACATGCAGGAATCTAGAATATCTACTAATCTATACTTTTCCTATCTCATTTCGGACTAGTACGATTCCGGAGAAGTGTTCCTCACCCGAAGGGAATTTTGCAAAACCCAATATTTTGTTCGTATTTTTAAAGCAATTATTAACCTACTAATCATTTTTATAAAACCAAATCTACTCCTACATGAAAAAACTGATTTGGACGTTTCTGGGATTGATTGCCTTGACTTCGGCGAGTAAAGCACAGCAAACGTTCCCCCGCAACGGAGCGTACGACGAACGCCCCGGACGCTACGCGTTTACCAATGCCACCATCGTAGTCGACCCACAGACCACCGTTTCGAAAGGTACCCTCCTGATTGAAAACGGTAAAATCGTGGAGGTAGGCACCAACGTAAAAGTCCCGAAAGGTACCGTCGTGACGGACTTGCAGGGCAAATACATTTACCCTTCGCTCATCGACCTCGACTCCGACTACGGAATGCCCGAAGTAAAGCGGACTTCGGGCGGGCGACGGCAGGGCCAGCAACTGGAATCTAATAAAAAAGGAGCTTATGGCTGGAATCAGGCCATTCAGCCCGAAGTGTTAGCTTCGGAAATTTTTACCCTGGATTCAAAAAAATCCGCTGATCTGCGCAAATACGGCTGGGGTACCCTACTCGTGCACCCCCACGACGGTATCGTTCGGGGTACCGGTGCGCTGGTAACGCCCTCGGACGAATCCCCCAACGCCGCGTTGCTGCGCGACAAAGCTTCTGCCCATTTTTCCCTTGACAAAGGCAGCTCCTCCCAAAGTTACCCCGCATCGCTGATGGGGAGTGTGGCCCTATTAAGGCAGACCTACTACGACGCCGACTGGTTTGCCAAGGGCGGTAAAAATACAGAAACCAACTTGTCGCTAACTGCTTTCAATAATATCAAATCCCTGCCGTCTTTCTTTGAAACTTCGGACAAACTGGGGGTGCTGAGGGCAGATAAAATCGGTGACGAGTTTGGTGTTCAATACATCATTAAAAGTGGTGGGGATGAATACCAGCGGATCGATGAGGTAAAAGCCACCGGCGCGTCCCTGATCGTTCCGCTTAATTTTCCGGCAGCCCCCGATGTAGAAGATCCCTGGGATGCCGACATCGTGACTCTGGCCGAGTTGAAAAGTTGGGAGATGGCCCCTTCCAATCCGGCCGCGCTGGCCAAGGCCGGTATTACGTTCGCATTTACATCGGAGGGTTTGAAGAACAAGGGGGATTTCTGGACTAATATTCGGAAAGCGATCGAGTTTGGCTTGTCCAAGGAGAAAGCCCTCGAAGCCCTCACGATAGCTCCTGCGCGACTGGCCCAAGTGGGCGATATGCTGGGAAGTTTGAAAAAAGGTAACATTGCTAATTTCCTGATCACCTCCGACGAACTTTTTGAAGAAGAAAATATTATTCATGAAAACTGGATTCAAGGAAAGAAATATGTCATTAATGACCTGAATGCCGCCGATTTGCGCGGAAACTACGCCCTGACCATGAATGGTAAGTCAGCCATGAACATGCGGATTTCCGGAAAATCAACCAAGCCTGACTACCAGCTAACGGAAAGCGATACTTTAAAAATCACCCCCAAGGTCACCCTAAACGGCGAACAGGTAACGATCACGTACCAGCCCGACAAGAAGAATCCCGGCACGGTGCGCCTGAGCGGCTACATCAACGGTCGGGACATTCAGGGACAGGGTACCCTGCCTGATGGTGCCCCCATCGAATGGTCGGCGGTCATGCAAGAAAGTCCTGCCGGCGGTACGGCAACATTGGATACTATCAAAACCGGAAAGCCGACACCCAAGCAGCCAACCGTAGCGGACATGGGTAAACTGCTATACCCGTTCGTGGGACTCGGCAACGAATCCTTACCCAAAGCCGAAACGATCCTGGTCAAAAACGCCACCGTGTGGACCAACGAGGGCGAGGGAATCCTGCAAAATACGGACGTGCTGGTGCAGAACGGGAAAATCGCCCGGATCGGAAAGAACCTTAGTGCCCCGTCGGGCGGCCGCACCATCGACGGCACGGGGAAGCACCTAACCAGCGGCATCATCGACGAACATTCGCACATTGCCCTGCTGGCTATCAATGAAGGGGGCCAAACCAGCTCGGCGGAGGTGCGGCAAAGCGATGTTATCAATTCTGAAGACGTCAATATCTACCGGCAATTGGCGGGGGGAGTTACCACGTCCCAGTTACTGCATGGCTCGGCCAACTCCATCGGTGGTCAAAGTGCGGTCATTAAACTGAAATTCGGCGAAATGCCCGATAAGCTGTGGATACCTGAGGCCAAGTACATCAAATTTGCCCTGGGTGAGAACGTGAAGCAATCCAACTGGGGCGACGCAGCCCGGTCGCGCTTTCCCCAAACCCGTATGGGGGTCGAGCAGGTATTCTTTGATCACTTCATTCGGGCCAAGGAATACGACAAAGAATGGAAGGAGTACAACGGTCGTCGGAATAAATCTAACACCACGGCACCGCGTCGGGATCTGGAACTGGATGCACTGGCCGAAATCCTTAATAAGGAGCGTTTCATTACCTGCCACTCGTATGTACAGTCGGAAATCAATATGCTGATGAACGTAGCCGATTCGCTCGGTTTCAAGGTCAACACGTTCACGCACATTCTGGAGGGCTATAAGGTAGCCGATAAAATGGCAAAACACGGCGTAGGTGCTTCTACGTTCTCGGATTGGTGGGCCTACAAAATGGAAGTGAAAGAGGCTATTCCGTACAACGCTGCCCTGATGGCGCGTGAGGGCGTTGTGGTGGCTATCAACTCGGATGACGCCGAAATGGCTCGCCGCCTAAACCAGGAAGCTGCCAAAACCATGGCCTTCGGCGGCATGAACGAACAGGATGCATGGAAAATGGTGACGCTGAATCCGGCCAAACTCCTCCACCTGGACAACCGTACCGGCAGTATCAAAGGGGGAAAGGATGCGGATCTGGTGCTTTGGAACAACCACCCGCTTTCAATCTACGCCCGCCCCGATTTTACCATGGTCGAAGGCGCAATCTACTTTGACTACAAGGTCGATCAGGAGAAACAGGCGACTCTGGCCAAGGAGAAAGCCCGGATTATCCAAAAGGCACTGGCGGCTAAATCGAAAGGTGCCCCTACGTCAAAACCGGAAGGACGGACCCCGGGATTGATGCATTGCGAAGACTGATTGAGTGTATGAGTGGAGATTCTATGAGTTTGAATATCATTTTACTAGTGAGGTACCTGCTTACAACTTATTGACCCATGTACTCCTAAACTCGCCCACTCATAAACTCATGCACTTTTAAACTCATGGACTTATAAACTTAACTAATGAAACAACTACTTTTCACCCTGCTTGCCCTACTGCCTTTTGGGTTACGAGCGCAGAATCCGGCTCCGGCAAAACCACAATCGAAACCAATTATTCTTACCGGAGCTACCATCCACGTGGGCAATGGCCAGGTGATCGAAAATGGCGTCATTGCTTTCGACAAAGGCCTCATTACCAGCATTGGCCCCGCTTCTACTACTGTGGACCGCGCGGCCTCCGAAGTGATCGACATCACCGGAAAGCATATTTTTCCGGGCGTGATCGCAATGGGTTCTACCATCGGCATCCAGGAAATTGCTTCCGTACGCGCTACGCTGGATTTTGAAGAAATAGGAGACATCAATCCGCACGTTCGGTCACTTCCGGCCTATAGCACTGATTCGGAGGTAATCCCTACCCTGCGTACCAGCGGTATTCTGTTGGCCCAGGCGGTTCCTCAGGGCGGTACGGTATCGGGGTCTTCATCAGTGTTCAATACCGACGGCTGGAACTGGGAAGATGCCGTACTAAAAAAGGATGACGGAATCTGGCTGACGTGGCCTCCCTATCTGGCTCGCAGCTTCAATATGGAGGACTTTTCGGTGAGTACGAAGAAGAACGACAAACGCCTCGACGTCATCCGTATTTTGGAAAGTACCTTTGCGGATGCCAGGGCCTACGCAGAATTGCCCAACCCTGACCTGACCAATGTACGGATGAAAGCGATGAAGGGGCTATTTGACAATACCCAAAATTTGTACATTAAGGCATCCTACGCCAAGGATATCGTGGACGCGGTAAAATTTGCCAACCGCTATGGAATCAAGAAAGTGGTCATTGTAGGCGGCGATCAGGCCGATAAAGTCGCTTCATTTCTTAAAGAAAACAATGTTCCGGTGGTCCTGGGCGCTACGCACCGCCTGCCCACCCGGCCCGATGAAGACGTCTATGCTCCCTATGAGCTACCCGCTACCTTGCACCGGGCTGGCGTGAAGGTGGCCATCAGCTACGACGACGAATGGTGGCGGGTGCGTAACCTACCCTATCTGGCGGGTACTGCCGCCGGTTTCGGTGACATCACCAAAGAGGAAGCTTTGCAGATGGTAACCCGGAATCCTGCCCAAATTATGGGGATAGACAAGCTGGTGGGTACCCTTGAAAAAGGGAAACAGGCCACCTTGCTGGTGACGACGGGCGATTTGCTCGATATGCGGGGCGATGTGGTTGAGCACGCTTTTATCAAAGGCGCCAAGATTAATCTGGATAATAAGCAGAAACGCCTGTACGAGAAGTATAAAGAGAAATACGGGCAGAATTGATTAAGTGCGCCAAAAAGTAGAGGGTGCTGAAACTGGTTTCAGCACCCTCTTTTTATTGAGACTGGTGAGAAATACTCTCTATTACACCAGCCGGATGCCGTTTTCTTCAAAACTGATTTTTCCTTTCTTCAACAAATTCCCGATTGATTTCTTAAAATTCCGTTTGCTCATTTCCAGCCCTTCGGAAATTGCCTCGGGGGTACTGTCGTCGTGTAGAGGTAGGAAGCCATTGTTGTCCCGTAGTGCAGTCAAGATGCGTTCGTTAAGTGGGTCGAAGCGTTCCATGCCCACCTTTTCCAACGAAATATCCAGCCGGTTTTCGGGCCGGATTTTTTTTACAAACCCCTTCACCTGATCACCTACGTTGATATTCTTGAAGATTTCATTGTGATACACCAGCCCCTTGTGGTACTGATTGACGATCACATTAAATCCTAATTCTGTACGCTCCCAGACCAGCAAGTCCACCTCATCGCCCTCGGCTATGGTTAGCCGCTCGTTGTCGAGGTACTTGTTGATTTTACAAGAGGCCAGCAACCGATCCGTGGCACGATCAAGATACAGATACACAATGTAGCTTTCGCCCTCACGGAGAGGAAATGGTTGCTCGCGAAAGGGCACGAACAGATCTTTGGTCAGGCCCCAATCCAGAAAGGCCCCCTTGCTGTTGACATCGACGCAACGCAGGTAGGCAAACTCGTTGCGTACAATAAAGGGTTTCTCCGTAGTCGCCACCGGACGGTCCTCGGAGTCGTTGTAGACAAATACCGTGATGGAATCGTCGATCTGCATTTCGTCCGTGACGTAACGGTTGGGCAGCAGTACCTCATCGCCCTGTACATCTTCCAAAAAAAGCCCGAAGTCGGTACTACGGGCAATGGTCAGGGTATTGTATTTTCCTATAAAAAGCATGTCATTAGAATTGTTCAGAACGACAAAGATACACTATTTGCCCTAATCAGGTCAGTACGCTCAGCAAGGTCTGGCACTTCATCTCTGTTTCCTCCCACTCGCGCTGCGGGTCAGAGTCTTCCGTAATTCCCGCACCCGCATAAAGCGTTGCTATACCCTCTGAAAACCGCACTGTGCGCAGATTGACGAACAGGGCCGATTCCTGTTCTATATTCACTGGCCCCAGATAACCACTATACAACGATCGGTCATAGCCTTCATTGGCCTCGATAAATCGCATGGCAGGCTCCTTGGGGGTACCACATACCGCCGAGGTAGGGTGCAGCAGTTCCAGCATCACGGTACCTAGCTCAGGAAAGTTAACGGCGGCGGTATGCACTTCAAAATCGGTGCGCAAATGGTACAGGTTTCCGGCTCGCACCGTTTTAGGCCCATTTTCATAGTACTCGCGCAGACGGATTTTCTTGAAACATTCCACAATATAGCGGCTCACCAAGGCCTGTTCCTGAATTTCCTTTTGTCCCCATCGTACCTCGCTAGCCGGAATAAGGGTACCCCCATTGTCGAGGGCCGTTTGAGTTCCGGCCAGAGAAGTGGTACGAAAAACACCCTGGGAATCCACCGCTGCCAGGGTTTCCGGGGAAGCACCGAGCCACAGTTCGTTGCGCTCAGGCAAATTGACCAGAGAAACAAAAGCCGAGGGGTAAGACGCCTGCAGGCGGGAAAATGCCTGGTACGGTTGAAAATCCTCAGAATATGATTTTTTCTTGGTGCGGGATAAAACAATTTTAGCAAATTCTCCGGCTTTGATCGCCCTTACCGCTTCGGCCACGAGCGCCTGAAAATAGTTGGACCCATCCGAATTCTCTGCCTGCCGTGTTGCCAAAGCGGGCTGAATCCGTGTAGTTGGCTTGGGTAAAGGGACCGATTCGGCTACCTGATCAAAAAATACTTTGACCGTTGGATGTTCGTCGCCCAGCCGGTTTACCACAGTTTGAAAGCCCGATTCTTCCGAAAAAGTAAAAATCAGATCCCCTTCCAGAATGTAGCTTTCCTCTTGCTCCCTAAATGGATGGATGACAAAACAGGCGGGCAGTATTTCGAGATCCGTCTTTTTCCGCTGAATTTCACCCCCAAGGGAAATTAAGAGTTTGATTTCGTCACGGTTAGGCAACCGCCACACCGCCGCCGGAAAGCCTAACGCCAGCGCCGCGCTCCAAAGCGATTGGGCCTGGTGTGAAGGTACCTCAATTTCGGGTGTTGAATTAATTGTAAGCATATAGGAATATTCCGCTAACGGAATGAGAGGTCTGGTACAAGAGTATAACAATTCTGGGTAGGCAAATTGTTTCTAAATGACCTAAACTGCCTCAACAACGGACACCGTCAGTCGGCTTACACAAACCAATTTTCCAGCCTCATTCGTTATCCTGATATCCCACACGTGCGTAGTGCGTCCTACATGTAGCGGAGTCACCCGCCCGTAGACCCACCCCTCTTTGACCGGCCGAATATGGTTAGCGTTGATTTCCAGCCCCACGGCCCGCTGCTTTTCGGGATCTTTGAGACTCAATAGCGAAGCTACGCTACCCAGCGACTCGGCCAGCACCACTGAAGCTCCGCCATGCAAGATTCCAAAAGGCTGATGGGTACGGTGATCCACTGGCATCCGGGCGGTGATATAGTCGTCGCCAATTTCGGTAAATTCGATACCAAGCTGAGCATTAATTGTCTTCGGATTGAGGCCGCGAAGAAAATCGAGTGTAAATGACTTGTTAAACATTCTAAAAATTATCTAAATTTGTATGGGCTAATTACGGCATTAAACGCATTTTCAACAAGTTTTTTATTAAAATAGTACAAAATCTATTGAAAAGTAAAACGATCTACCTCATCCGGCACGGTGAAACGGACTTTAACCGCCAGGGCATTGTACAAGGAAGCGGTGTAAACTCCGAATTGAACGAATGGGGTAAGGCTCAGGCGGAAGCTTTTTTTGATACGTATCAGCACGTTCCGTTCGATAAGTTGTATACATCAGCCTTGCAGCGTACGGTTCAGTCAGTGCAGGGTTTCATTGACCTGGGCATTCCCCACGAAAGTCACACGGGACTCAATGAAATCAGCTGGGGTTGCCGTGAAGGCAGCATCCCCAACAGCATGGAAAATGAGTATTACCGCGACCTTATTTTATCCTGGCAGAGTGGGCAAGTAAATAACCCCTGCGAGGAAGGCGAAAGTCCTGCCGAAGTGCGCGCGCGCCAACAGCCCGTAGTAGATCTTATTCTTTCCCGCACCCACGAGCGGACGATTCTTATTTCCATGCACGGGCGGGCTATTCGCATTCTGCTCACCCTTCTTTTCGGTGAGCCGCTTACCGACATGGACAAGTATGAGCATAGCAATTTGTGTCTGTACCGTATCAAATACTTCTATTCCGAGGCTCGCTTTGTTCTTGAAACCGCCAACGATATTACCCATCTGCTTTCGCTGGATATTCCGCATAACTAATTAGAACCGTTTGTGTAGGATCCATCCCTTTGGTGTAAATGCCCCCCTTACACCAGAGACTTTCTCTATCTTGCCCTATTATTTTTTAGAGACCAGGTAAAGGATAGGCTTATCTACCCTTACTTATACTCTATATATCAAGTAAATAGAGCTACTTTCGATGTCCAAATCCCGTAAATACTGGACGCTACAGATTGTGAGCTGGACGGGGCTGATGATGTACGAATTCATCATCTATACGGCCCAGTTCGGCCTGGAATTCGATGCTTTTCTGTCGAGTGTAATTAATATTTTTTTGGCCATTGGCCTCACCCATCTCTACCGCCTCATCGTTCGCCGTTGGAATTGGTCCATGCTGCCCATGCCTCGACTGGCATTCCGGGTCAGTGTGTCAGTACTCGTTTTGGGGGCCATAATGTCTTTCATTAATTTACCCATGGATCGGGAATTGATCGCCTATGATCTGGCTGATCAACCCTTTATCTTCTGGGGTTATGTTTCGGTCTGGTGTAAAAACATGCTGACCTGGGTGTTGGCCTACACGGTGTACCATTACGTAGAACAGACCCGGCTCACGGAGCTTGAAAAGATCATGCTAAAAACCTCCATGCGTGAGGCCGAAGCCAAGGTACTGCGTTCGCAGCTCAACCCGCATTTTACCTTCAATGCTCTGAACAGCATTCGGGCCTTAGTATCCGAAGATCCCATGAAAGCTCAGCAAAGTATTACGCAGCTTTCCAACATTCTACGAAATTCGCTGCTGGCCGACCGCCGCAAAACGGTGGATCTTCGTGAAGAACTAAAAACGGTGGAAGATTACCTCGAACTGGAAAAGGTACGCTATGAGGAACGACTGGATTACACGATCCAGGCCGACCCGAAGGCGCTCTACTGGCAGGTACCACCTATGATGCTGCAAACGCTGGTGGAGAATGGCATCAAGCATGGCGTTTCCAGGCTACCCAAAGGCGGAAGGCTGGAAGTGTTGGCTACCCTGGAAGATAACGCTTTGATGATCAGAATACGTAATACGGGTACCCTGGGTGACACTGATTCTGGCGGAGTGGGCTTGTTGAACACCGCCGAGCGCCTGTCGATTTTGTACGGTAAAGAAGCCTATTTCAAAATATTCCAGGAAATAGAGAACACCGTCTGCGCCGAAGTCAGTATTCCGACCCTCTCGGATGGTATGCAGCGTTACAATGGAGAGGCGCCTGTCCGGAGTGAAGCCGTGTGAAGTACGATGTAGAATATTGTCCTGGACCTATTACCCAAATTAGAGTGTAAAAGTCAATCCCTTATATTTCAAATATCCCAACCAAACCTTCGCTAAACAGCCATGAAAACTCTCATCGTCGACGACGAACGCCTTGCCCGCAATGAATTGAAACGTCTACTGGAACCCTACCACAAAATAGAGATCGTGGGGGAAGCCGCCAACGCAGAAGAAGCCTTGGGGATGATCGACGAATTACAACCCGAACTTCTGTTTCTGGATATTCAGATGCCCGGCAAGAACGGCTTCGAACTGCTTACTTCCATCGAAGGCAAGGCGCCCGATGTAATATTCACGACTGCCTACGATGAATATGCTATCAAGGCCTTCCAGTTCAACGCGCTGGACTACTTACTAAAACCCATTGATAGCGAGCGTCTTAAAGATGCCATCAATCGCGTAGAGGAAAACTTCTCCCACCACGACGACCCCATTGAGCACAACGAGCGTAGCGATAAGAAACTGGGAGAGAATGATCAGGTATTTGTGAAAGATGGTGAAAAATGCTGGTTCGTGAAACTCGGGAAAATTCGCCTCTTCGAATCGATGGGCAATTACGTCCGTCTACATTTTGATGACCAGAAACCATTGGTACTAAAATCTTTAAACAGCCTGGAAGACCGACTCGATCCTGCTACCTACTTCCGTGCCAACCGCAAGCACATCATCAACCTGCAATGGGTGGAGAAAATCGAGCCGTGGTTCAGCGGCGGCCTGCTTGTCACCTTACAGGGCGGTGACCGCATCGAAATTTCCCGCCGCCAGGCCATCCGGTTCAAAGAGTTGATGAGTTTATAATTGATAGATTCGCCAATGATGAATGTTGATGTAGCGGCTTAAAATGTAGCATACTGACTCTTTGAAATCCCTTAGAGCGAAAAATCATTCATCCCTCATCACTACAAAATCCCTTCATCGGCGAAGCTGAAATAGCTCTTGTCCGTAAAAATAAGGTGATCCAGGACAGGCAGGTCGAGCATTTTCCCTGCATCCCTTAGTTTGCGGGTGAGGTCTTTGTCGGCCTGGCTGGGGGTTAGGTTGCCCGAAGGGTGGTTGTGGAAAAGAATAATCGAACTGGCCAATTGTTCGAGTGCGTGCTTGAAAATCAATTTAGGGTCGGCTACGGTACCCGCCACCCCGCCCGAACTGATCTGTACCGGGCGCAGTACCTCATTAGCCCGGTTCAGGAGCAGAATCCAAAATTCTTCGTGGGGCTTGTCCAACAGGTAGGGCTTTATTTCCTCATAGGCATCCTGCGCGCCCGTGATACGGCGGCGGCGTGGGCTTTCGGATTCCTTGCGGCGGCGGCCCAACTCCAGCGCCGCCACGATGGTAATGGCCTTGGCCTCCCCGATCCCTTTAACCTTCATCAAATCCTTCACGGTCATTCGGGCCAGTTCATTGAGGTTGTTTCCCGCCGCGCTGAGTATGATTTTAGCCACATCCACCGCTGAAAAATCCACGGTACCCATTCCGATCAGAATAGCGATCAGCTCGGCATCTGATAAAGCTGCCTTACCTTTAAGCATGAGTTTTTCGCGAGGGCGATCCTCTTCCGCCCAGCTTTGTATTTTCCGTGGATTGTAAGGGTTAAGTTCCATGAGGGTAGAGGGAGTTTCTTCGAGTAACTGGTAAAACAAAAAAACGTCATTTCAGGGTCCTACTACTTATTCGTCGCGCGGTATTTATTGCCTATTCGTTCAACTCGGCTACTAAGATCCACGTTCCGTTGACCGTCCCACCATTACCCACTTTCCCCTTACGTTCCCAATTCCGAAAGGGCCGCTCGTGCCTTGTTATCGATGCTGTTTTTATACTCGTGTTTCTTATAGGACATTGCTTTTTTGAAAGAGGTAATAGCCTGCGGCTTATTGCTTTGTCCTTTATAAATATACCCCATTTGCAAAGCCGAGGAGGGGCCAAAGTACAGATTAGTATTCTGGGTTAAGCGGATAGCTCGCTCAAAATAAGGTAGGGATTGAGCAGACTGTCCCATCTTTTGTAAAATCCGGCCCCGCCGGTAATTATACTCAGCCTTATTGCTGGTTTCGGAGAATGTCGCCTCTGTGTAGGTATCGAGAGCTTCATTCGCTTCCTTAAGGTAGCCTCCGTCACTGGCATACCGGGCCACAAGGAGTACTTTCTGCTCGTCTCTGACTTGGCCAGCGCGGTAACTTTCAGCGAATTTTTCTGCGTATTGATCCGATTCGGTAATGGTCTTACCTACCCTTCCCACCCGGCCGATCAGCGCTTTTGCCTCACCGTTACGGTTGGTGAGCCAACGGCAAAGGAACTGTTTATAGTAGCTATCTTTCAAAAAATTGAATCCCTTGAAGTCCCGCTGAAAACGATCGTAGTAGGCATAGGCTGCGTCGTATTGTCCCTTTTGTAACAAAATTTCGGCCCGCAGATAATTCAGGAATGGAAAGGGGATATATTCCGAAGTACGTGGCGCTTTGTTCAAAACAGCAGAGGCTTCTTCGCTCCGTCCCTCCTTCATCAATACCGATGTAGCAAAAAAGTGCAGCAGCAGATTATCCGGTTGGCTGGCTGGCATTGCCTTCAACTCCCGAATCTGAGCCGCACTCAATTGTAGCGTATAGGCATGCAGCAGCAGGTCAACTAGCTGTGCCTCCTGCCGAAAAAAAGGATCTTTTGCCTGCACAATGTTCAACTCCCATAGCCCTCCTTCAATGTCGCCTGACAGCCCGAGTGCCTTCGCTACCCAGGTGTACTGCTCCGGCACGGAGCCGATCAGCACATGAAGTAAGCCCAGGGATTTGAGAGTAGGGACAAAATTAGGGAATTTGCGACGGTTCTCTTCCAGCAATTTATACGCTTTGATAATGTCCCAACAGGCACTCACCTCGCTGCCGAATTTGAGCTTGGCAAAAGCCCAGTGCAGGCGCACCTCGGCTCGTAAAAAGCGCTGGAAAGGCGAGTTCTCGGGCAGTTTGCCCAGGGCATCCAGCCGGGAGTCTTCCTTCACGCTCAGTTTGTCGTAGGCTGCTTTATCCTCCGAAATGAGCAAATAATACATATCAGCGTAATTATCGAGGTACACCAGTGCGCCGTTATCCGGGTTTTGAATGCGCTCCTGATCCAGTAAGGCACGGGCTTTATCGAGTCGAAGTTTCTGAATCTCGAAGTAGGCCAATTGCAACCGGGGCGTAAATTCCAGCCGGGAATCCACCTCTGCGGCTTTAAGAAATCCGTAGCATAGGAAAAATAATACCAGAAGACCAACTTTGAGTAGCTTGCCTGAAAATTTCATAAGTAAATGGGTCGTTTTTATCAAGTACTTACGTGCTCAACCGGCGGCTGGATTACGCATCAAGGTACTTACTAAAAATGGCTGCCCGCCAGGCAGCCATTTTACAAAAAATTATAAAATTCAGATTAACTAGCGGCGCCCTGTGGTGGCTGCCGGTTCGGGCGTGTCTACACCACCAAAAATTCGACCACAATGCTCACACACGATCAGTTTCTTGTGTTCCCGAATATCGGCCTGACGCTGAGGGGGTACTACGTTGAAGCAGCCACCGCAGGCACCGCGCGAAACAGTAACTACCGCCAAACCATTCAGGGAGTTATTCCTGATTTTCTGATACGATTTCAAAAGCCGCTCCTCGATTTTGCCGGCTTGCTTTTCCCGATCTACCCGAAAGGCCTTTTCTTCTTCCTGGTTTTCGCTCGTGATAACGTCCAATTCCTGCTTTTTGGTCTTGAGGTCTTCCTTACGCTCATTGTAAATGGCTTGCGTATTAGCTAAGTCATCCTCGATCAGGCGGATACGGGCTTTGGCTTCGCTTACACGCTTGTCAGCCAATTGCATTTCCAATTCCTGCAGCTCGATTTCCTTTGTAATGGCATCGAACTCCCGGTTGTTACGCACATTCATTTGCTGATCCTTATAGCGCGTAATCAGCTTCTCCGAATCCTTCTGCCCGTTTTTGTGCGCGTCAATCGTAGCGTTCAGGGTGGCAATTTCGCTGTCAAACTTAGCGATTCGGGTCTCAAATCCAATGATCTCGTCTTCCAGATCACTCACCTCTTCGGGTAAATCACCCCTGATTTTTAATATGTTATCAAGTTGCGAGTCAATTTCCTGCAATTTCAGGAGAGCTTCCAGTTTCTGAGCGATCGTGTTTTCCATGTATGGTTTTAATACAGTGATATTCTTTAGTTATACTACAAGTTCAGGCACCAAACTGTTTCTTCAATGGTAATACGAAATTGGATTGGTGTTTACTTCTGATAAATAAAGTGCAAAATTATCAAATTTTTTCGATATATGATTGAACAGTAGTTGTTTCGTAAACACTTCACTTTCGTAATGCCCAATATCACAGATCATTATCCGGTTCTCGGCGTCGAAAAATTCATGATACTTAAAGTCCGCCGTGACGAAGGCATCGGCCTGGGCGCCCAGTGCGTTCGGTAGCAGAAAACTCCCCGCGCCCCCGCACACCGCTACCCGCTGCACCATCGGAGCTTCGGTGGGGGTGTATTTGATGACGTTCACTTCCATTTTTTCTTTCAAATACCCAAGAAACTCACTCACCGGCATCGGCTTCGGGAGTTCGCCGATTGCTCCCGCACCTACCTCCTGGTGTTCATTTTCCAGCAGGTGCAGGTAGTAGGCTACCTCTTCGTACGGGTGAGCCTGTCGGAGCGCCCGCATGATTGTGGCTTCCAGATGCGCCGGAAACAGTACCTCCACCCGCTGCTCGGCTACCCGCCCAAGTTCACCAGCTTCGCCCAGGTAGGGATTTGTCCCGGCACCGGGTTTAAAGGTGCCTTCGCCTACTGATTGAAAACTGCACTCGGTATAGTTACCGACCTGCCCCGCCCCCGCCGCAAAAAGAGCATCGAGCACTGTTTGGGAATCCGGGCTGGGAACAAAATAGGTCAGCTTCATCAACAATTGCCGCTTGGGCGCAAGTATCCGCACTCGGGAAAGACCCAGCCGTTCGGCGATCATGGCGTTTACGCCGTGGGCTACATGATCGAGATTTGTATGGATTGCGTATAGTGCCACGTTAGCCCGAATGGCGTCGATCACGGTTCGCTCTACGTAGTTCTTTCCATTCAATTTTTTCAAACCCCGAAAAACAATGGGATGATGAGCCACCACTACATTGCAACCACGTCGGACGGCCTCCTCCACCACTTTTTCGGTGCAGTCCAGTGCCAGGAGCACCCCTTTAACCGTAGTGGCGGGATCACCGACAATAAGGCCTGCATTGTCGTAGCCTTCCTGATAGGCCGGCGGCGCGATGGATGCCAGAAAATCGGTTAGTTCCTGTATGATCGTAATAGACATTTGTGTTTATAATTTATAGGAGAAAAGGACTAAATAAGGGTTAGATACGTTATACACCAGACAAACTTACGGATAGCCCTATTAAGATTGAACTGAATTTACTGCAATACTTTGCTGCGCCCTTCCGCCCTGACGACGGGTTTTAGGCATAGTTTTTTCAGTAGTTCAGCAGAAAATAGTTAATGAATTTTTTTTTTAATAAATTTGGGCTAATACGTACACACTAAAAACCTTAACCATGTACTCTTCACAAATCGTGAGAAATCCCAGCAATAGGATTTCCCGTTGGATGGTTGCTGTCAACCCTGAATCCAACAAACACTCGGCACTCATTCTTAAAGGGCGATTCCCTGCCTATCTTTTTGAAGTTGTCCCCCCTACCAACGATTCAGACTGTATCACTGTAATGCTTCACGATGTCAAGTATTACATAAAAGTGCGGCAGGACTTCGATAAGGCAGGCATTCCTCCGCAAAGTTACCTGATTGAGATGCTCACCTGGTATACTAAACACAAGTATAAGCCTTCCCTGAAAACCATCAACACACATGCACCAAACTGATCTTGGAGCAGCTTATATTGGGAGTTAAATCGCCGCCTTGTGATTATTCTACTAAGATAAAATCTCTATACAGTGATGGCTTATAGAACCATTTATGGGGTCATAAACTGAACCAAAGCGCTACAATCATCGGCAAACTTACTAATCTGAGCAGCCATGTTTTTAGGTTTCAGACGCTCTAATAGGTTGACAGCAATCGTCAGTAAACTGCGCCTCAGCCCACTGACAGACTGACTCTTGGTTTTCATGCCTTCCTCGGCAAAGGTCACGTTCCGATAATGGTGCGTTACCTCGAGAAGCCAATGCCGACTGATGGCATCAAAAAGCTCCTCGGCCTCAGCTTGGTTGGCAAGGCGGGCATTGCTTACAAAGTAGCACATTTCTTGGCTTATTGTGCTACCATCCAGCCCTTAGCGGCTACGAGTGACTTCAATACAGGTTCCTTTAATGACCTTACGCCGCCCGGACGCCAGCGCGTGGGGTGACAGACTTAAGCAAGCGTAAGTTATAAACGCAACGAGCGACCGATCCGGTTATAGATCAGGTAAAGTCCCCCCGCTTGAAAAACTGATTTTGAATCACTTACCACTACCGTATCGGCTTTTGATCGATGAAGCAGAATGATGATACGTTGCTAGAAAATAGTTCGGCCCTGTATTGCAGCATTTTGGTGTTACAGTCGAAGAGCGTTTTTCATTTGAAGTACGCAGTCTCCTTTCGGAAGACGTAGGCACAACGTACTGTATGGGACATCCGCTCAACGGGAAGAAGACTCCGAAGAACAGGGGGATATGACTTACTGCTCCTTGTCTTTTTTGCAAGAAAGCCCTGAAATATTGAATTATTGATTATTGTCCTAAATAGCCCCACCATATTAGCATAAACATAAGCTGTAAATGAGGAAATCTACTTGCTACTAACGGCCAAGTGTGGCCACAGTGCGGGATTATTAGCACTAAACTTCAATCCAAGTTTGATATATTCATAGCGACGAAAATATAAATATATTATCATGGCCACAAGTTTAATAAAATAAATGTTATTCATTCTCCTTTTGCATAATCAATTACATAAGTCAGTTGAATTGGAAAATCATCAAGGGTGTTTTTCATATCAATTTCACTTCCGTTTACCAATCCTAACATTAACGTGGCAAAAGATTCACTCAAAGGATCCTGTGCTGCGTCTTTTTGTGCTTTTAATGCTTCCTTCGGTACAAACTGAAGCGCAAACTTTGTTCCTTTAGCTGTCTCAAAAATATTCACTACTTCAAGCTGGCTTAGCGCCTCTGGTCCACCCAGTTCAATAGTATTATTTGCAGCAGCAGTATTATCTAATGCGGCTACGGCAAATGCACCTACGTCTTTTATTGATATCCAGGAGATCTTGCTATTCCCTTCTCCATAAATGGCAGCTTTGGCATTGGGATAATCGAAGCCCAATGCAGGGCTTAGCCATACTTCCATAAAACAGGTGGGTTGTAAAATGGTATAATTCAAACCACTTTCCGCAAGATGTTTTTCAACTTTTCTTTTAGCAGTTTGCAGAGGGCATTCACCCAATTCACAAAATGAAATATATATAAATTGGTTTACGCCTGATTTTACAGCAACATCAATTAGGTTGATTTGTCCTTCTTCATCTACGGTTTGAATAGAATCACCTTCCTGTCTTGATAAGGTTGAAGAAACGGTTGAAATGATTGCTGAAACACCATGCAATGCATTTTCCAATGAAACCTTATCTTTCAAATCTCCTTCAATTGTTTCAACTCCTGATGCTTTTAACTGATCTACTTTATTTGCATCTGATGTGGTACGTACCAAACCTTTTACATTCCTATTTTTAAGAATTAGTTGACGGCATATTTCACTGCCTAAATAGCCAGTAGCACCTGCTACAAGTATTGTTGAAATATTGTTTGAGTTGTTCATGGTTGTTTGGTTTAGTTATTGCTAGTTGTCAGTCTTGCTATATCTGCTTCTTGTTCTTACTGTCAGGCGATAGGCTTTCCGGTAACGTTTTGCGGCTTGGCGATGTGGCGGTGGATTAATTCGTCAGCCCGGTACCGAAGTTGATTAATGATTTAAAGTTGAAGTTAAGTACAAAAACTGATAGATATTCGTCGGCTGGAACTGCCGCTGATAGTAGCACAAAAGCTGATTGAACTTCCGTCAGCCCCCATATTGCAAATGCCCATGTTGTGCGTTCGTGCTTCTGTCATTTCAGAGATGTAGATATTCTATCTCGTCAAGGGCCATGCTGTAAATCCTTTATCCAAGTCAAAAGTGGCTCCTACAGAGCCTACAATGCATTCGCCTCTTTTCAAACCTGCCCACTCTCTGATTTGATAAACGGGTTCGATGCCAGTGCAATGGGCTCCCATAAAATAGCGAATGCCAGTTACTTTCAACTGCTCCGCTGTCCACTTGATTTGCTCATCCGTGTTTTCCAACAAATGGAAACCGCCGATTGCGGCGAGTAAATGTTGTTGCTCCAAATTATTTCGAATGTGTGTGATTGTATTGATGATTCCGGAATGCCCGCAACCCGAAAGCACCACCAACCCTTTTTCCGTATGGATAACTAGCGACATGTCTTCGGGAACAATATCTTCAACGGGATTACCCGAAGCGTCTTTTCTTTTAACGCCACCCAAAGAATAATTCTTTTCGGGATATTTTCGGGGTACCGGTCCCGTTAGGTATATGCCCGGAAAGATTTCTCCAAAGCTTTTGTGTAGCGTGATTAACCCACCCGTTTGAATATAAAGCAAGGAGTCTTTTTGACGATACCTGTTTTCCTCGCCTTTTGGCGAAATGCGGGTATCAAACAAGCCGTGCCCAACATGCGTTACGGATAGTGCATTTTTGTTTACGGCATTCACGGCATTACGCAGGGGAAGCCAACCGACCGTGTGGTCACCGTGATTATGGCTCAGAACAAGCGTCGGAACGTTGGAGAGGTCAATTTTCAATTCTTTGGAATTTTCCAGAACGGTTCTTTCACGTCCACCGGCATCAAAAAGTATTTTGACGGAATCCGCTTCTACCAAAGCAGAAAAACCCCATTCGCCGATGCCGGGCTGCGCCAACATGGTGCTGAGTATCGTAATCTTCAACCGCTTGACCACATGCCTTTCTTGCTGGGCCGCAAGGTGGCTGGCGGCCAGGGAGAGCAATAGAAATAACTGAAATTTTTTCATAACTAATTTTAAGCAAGCTGTGATGGTACTTATGAAGTTACGTCTCTTTATTGCGTGACGCACAACGGTAAAGTGTTTATGAAGTTGTGAAATTTGAAAAACATCAGTTTCAAAAAACCACGTAAGCAAAATAGTGTTTTATCGTCGACTGCTTAATTTCCAGCCACAATTTCATAAACACTAATGTTGCAGGCAGGGCACTTACACGGACTATTCTGTTTTTACAAGAATACGTTTCCATGTTTTATTATTCCCAATGAGTAAAGTGTCACCTTTTATAATAAATTGTCTCGGCTGGTCCGTGTCAATATACCACGGCACTGAACCTCCTTTAACATGATGTGTCACGACAGATTTATTGAATTCAACTGTGTATGTTCCAAAATATCCTACCGAAAAATGACTTGACCAGTCCATTAAATTTATGTTGTAGTTTTTGGCTGAATCGACTGAAATATTTAATGGCGTTTCAGAAGAAATGTTTATGTTAACAATTCCAGATTTGGTATATGTAAAATATCCTTTTGGGCTTTTTCCATAAGGATATTTCCACTTCGAGGTTGCCGAATCCCAATTTGCAAATTCGGTTAATCTCCAAGTACCTATTAGCTTATCCAATTGAGTGTTTGCTTCGTTAGGCTTACTTGATTTTATTTGTCCAAATAAATCGGAATTTAATGTCAATGCACAAAAAAATAATAGATAGAATATTTTCATTTCTCAAAGTTTATGATTTTGTACATAATCGTGTTTTCGTCTTGCCTGCAACGTTAGGGCTTTGCGTTCGACGGGGTATTTGAAAACGTTAAGCCCGGAACCGAAGCCGATTAAAGATACAAGAGTTGAAAATATATTCTATAGATCATCCGTGTTCCGTCAGCTGGATATGCAGCGGATAGTTGCACTTAAGATGAGGATTTATTCGTCGCCCCCGCTGACGCAAAACCTCGCTGTTAGCGGCATGTACTTTTTTTGTCCTATAAATATTTTATATGCTCTTTTACTTGGAATTTACTTCTCCTTCACCGCTACTTTAATATCTTTTTCTCCTTTATCGTTTAAAGATGTTTTGGTAAGTTTTACAGAACCCGAAGGCATTATTTCAAAATGAAAAGTCAATTCCATTTTGGAGGGCACTCCAGGAATTTGAAATGTATTGTTACCGATATAATCAAAATTATAACCAAACAGTTTATTTTTCATCCACAGAGTATTGTTCTTTTGAAAGAACTCTGTCTTATTGTTTTGGTCTTTCTCACTAATATAAACACCCGTTAATTTATCAATAGATGCTGGCTCAGCGGCGAGGACTTCTGACATGCCGACATTATACAAAACTTTTTTTGTTCCATTCTTTAGGTTTTGCACTTGCAATATTCTTTTTTTAGCAGTTGGTGAAGAAGCTGATTGGTCTTTGGCTATGTAAGAATCACCTGTAAAATAAAGTTGTGTCACCAATGGCTGATAACCTTCTGCTGTAATCATCATATGAAAATGTGCTGGGCGAAAATTTCCACCACCAGTGTCGTATGGAACTGGTAAAATTGTATCGAATGAATAGTTTCCCTTTTCGTCTGAAAATGTAGTGCCACGATATCGGTATTCGTCAGATGTATTATCATAAACACCTTTACCGTCGCAATGCCATAATTCTACCTTGGCATTTTTATAAGGAGTTACACAATCTTTGTGAATAATAATTCCGGTTAGCTGAATTGCTTCACCTATGTCGTCTTTTATTACTAGACTGTTTCTCAGTGGGCTGTCTGGGCGATAAAATGGTCCGAGGATGTCCGTTGTTGTTTCGCAATCACCTACATAACGATTGCCGTCAAAACGAATAAATCCCGTTGCACTTACGGCTACTGCAGATAATGCAGTGTTTTTAATAAAAGTCCTGCGTTGCATAAAATTTGATTTAATGATGATGAAATTTATTTTGAATTACTAGTTTTTTGTAAAACTTGTCATCAAGTCTTTTTTTACTTTTTGTTGCATCGCACTGTTGTTATAGCATTGCCGCTAACTCCTCTATATACGCAAGTTTTGCAGTACTTTTTAAATAGTTGTTGTATTATTATTCTTTTTCGCTGTACTTTTCATGCCGTACTTTTTGTATTGTCAGATTTACCGATTTTGTTTCGATGCCGCTATTTTTTCTCTGCAACCGATTCTACAAAGAATTGATCGAAGCCTTTATCGTGCATCTCCATAAACATACACGGCCCACTATCGCCACAGCGGGCACCATGGATCATGCCCGCCGGTACGTACCAGTACGAACCGGGGGTGAGCCGAAATTCTTTCCCATCTTCCAGAATGCCATAAAACTCGCCCTGGAAAACGTACATCTTTTCGACATTGGAGTGCCACCTGAGCGGATAACGGCTACCGGCTGGGGCGCTGACCAGGTAAACCGATGGGCCCTGAGGCCAGTTTGTCGAATCAATAAAAGCCACCCGAGAACCTTTAGAATAAGGCAGCGGGTTGGGAGACCAAATGGTTTCTTCGGGCTTAAATACCCGCATTGCTTCGGTAACGGGCGGGCGGTTGGGCATAGTTTGTGCCAAGCCTGTATGGACAATCAACGTTAGGCAAACAGAGACTAGTAAGTTAGTTTTCATGGTATTAGATTGGTGATAAGGGATGTATATTTACTTTCACCGGGGTATGACCCCACCGACCTTCTCCAGCGCAAGTTTTATGGGAACACAAACTACGGATTTTATACCATTACGAACCATGTCCTTATCAGCCAGAACCGGGATAAATCTATAAAATTTGCCTGATACTCAGGTTAATCTATCCTTAAAAACTTATTAAACGGTATGTTTTTGTTAAAACTGATCCTCCTACATCAGCGGCGATATTCATTTAGCTTCTGTGGAAAGGAATAGTAGTAGCTTCCTACTAAAAATTACCTCATTTCCCACCCCGCAAAACCTCCCACTTCTTCACCCACTCCCCCAACGCATCTTTCGCCTCCTCCGCTGCTTTTAACCCCTGTACAGTAGGCCCAAAATCACTATCCTGCAAAACCTCAAACACACTATAAAGGCTCTGCTGCAATCCAGTCAACTCCTTTTCCAGCGCCTCCACTTGTGCGAGCCTGGCAACTAATAAAGCCTTCCCCTTCTTCCCCGCCTTAGCTAGTTGCCCTTCTAAGGTTGTAGGGAAGGCTTTGATTTCCTCAGCCACGTTAGCAAGTTGCTGCCGCCCTTCGTACATTGCCTTCGACCAGTCGTGCTGCAATTGAAGTTTTTCCACGGAAGTTTTCACGCGCGGGTCCATTTTCACCGTTAACGGTTGTTCATATACTTTCCCGTTTACCGTCAGCCGGACGGTGTAGGTACCCGGCATCACCCAGGGCGAGGTGGGTGCGGGGGCCGTGTTGTGGTAAGTAGCCGCGATGGGAAACGATACCGGGCCCGCGGGTGGGGTATCGTGAAGGTCCCACGGAAAGCGGTGCGAACCAGCATCGCCCGACAAGATCTGCTGCGGGCGGGGCCAGTAGTAGGGTACATTTATGGCGGGCATCTGCCAGGGCTGATCTTCGGAGGTGTAGCGGCGTATGAGGGTACCCTCAGGCGTTATGATTTCTAGGGTGATGGGGCCCTGGGCTTTTTCGCGGAGGGTATAGTTGATGATGGCTCCGTCGGGTGGGTTTTGTCCGGCGGGTTCTTCCTGCGGCAGGGGCGTATCAGTATTCATGTTCCAGCGGACGCGGTAGGCAAGTTGGGGGGTAAAGAGCGTCACGGGAGCATTAGTTATCGCCGCCGTGAGCTGGCGGAGGGGCGTGATGTCGTCCAGAATCCAGAAGCTGCGCCCGTGGGTACCTACCACCACGTCATCATCCTTGATCACCAGATCGCGGATGGAGGTAGCGGGCATATTCAACCGCAAACTTTGCCAGTTTTCCCCGTCATCAAAGGAAACATACACGCCCCGTTCCGAACCCGCGAACAGCAAACCTTTACGTTGCGGGTCTTCGCGGACAGTATTGATGGGATCGTTGGGCAAGCCTTTCACAATTTCCTGCCAGGTGGCCCCACCATCGCGGGTACGCAGGATATGCGGTCGCGGATCGTCGAGCCGAATTCCATTGATGGCGGCGTAGGCAACATTGACATCGGTATGGCTGGCGTCCAGTTGGGATACTTTGGCCCAGAGTTTCAGGCTCGGCGGGGTGACGTTCTTCCAGTTTTTGCCGCCATCACGGGTGACGTGGATCAGGCCATCGTCGGTCCCCGCCCAAATGGTGCTGCTATCCACGTAGGAAGGAGCCACGGCGTAAATCACCCCCCGGCGGGGCATTTTTTTCATTTCTTCGGTGGTGTAAATCCCCACGCTGGCCGGAATTTCGTCGTAGGTAGCGCGACTGAGATCCGGGCTGATGACCTCCCACGAATCACCGCCCGTGCGGGTTTTGAACAACACATTCCCGGCAAAAAAGAGCGTTTTGGGATCGATGGGCGAGAACAGCACCGGAGCCGTGCGAACGAAGCGGTACTGGCCGCTGCGCACGGCCTCGGGGGCGATGTTCTGTACCTGTCCGGTGTGCTTGTCGAAACGGGTCACTTTACCGCCGTATATGATATTAGGGTCCAGCGGATCAGCGGCTACGTAGCCGTACTCCTCCACGCCCACAGAATGCCACTCGCGGAAGGTGATTTGTCCGTCGTTGCCTCGGCTGGCGATACCTACCGAGCCGCTTTCCTGTTGTCCACCCAGCACATTGTACGGAAAGGCGTTGTCGGTACTGACGTGGTAAAACTGCGCCGTGGGCTGATTGTACCACGAACTGAATGTCTCGCCCCCATTAACGGTAATGATAGCCCCCTGATCGCCGGCGAGCAGAATAATGTCGGGATTGGAAGGGTTGATCCAGATGCGGTGGTAGTCGTCGCCACCGGGTGCGCCCCGGAAGTCGTTGAAGGTTTTGCCGCCATCGGTGGATTTCCAGCTCATGACGTCGGCAACGAACACCACGTCCGGGTTGGTAGGGTGTACCTTCACTTCGGCAAAGTCGCTACCCCGGCCCCATAGGCGGGGATCGGCATTGATGATCCTCCACGACTCGCCCGTATCGTCGGAGCGGTACACGCCGCCCAATTCGGGGGCATCGACGGTAGCGTACAGCCGGTTGGGAGCCGAAGGCGCAATGCAAAAACCAATGCGCCCCACGCCCTGCTCAAAGGTGGGGAGTCCCTTCGTCAGCTTGTGCCAGGAGGTACCCCCATCGGTAGACTTGTACAATCCGCTTTCCGGCCCCTGCCAGGCGGCGTTTTCCCAAGGACCTTCCTGAGCCTGCCACAGGTCGGCGTACACCACGTTTGGGTTGGTCTGGTCAATGGTAACCTGAATGGCTCCGGTATCTTCATTTTTGTACAAAACCTTTTCCCAATTCTTACCGCCGTCGGTGGTGCGATAGACACCACGCGTGGCGTTTTTGCCGTAGGGATGCCCCAGCACCGCCGCAAATACCCGGTTTTCGTTCGTAGGGTCAAAGCTGATGTTGCCTATTTGCTGGGCGTCGTCAAGGCCTAGGTGCGTCCAAGTTTTGCCCGCGTCGGTGGACTTGTACATGCCGTCGCCCACGGAAAGGTCGGGGCGGTGCAGGCCTTCGCCGCTGGCTACGTACAATACATTGGGGTTGGAAGGGGCCACGCCCACGTCGCCGATGGAGCCGGTTGGCTGGTCGTCGAATATGGGTACCCAGGTTCGGCCGTAGTCGGTGGTTTTCCAGACGCCCCCGTTGTTGACGCCGATGTAGAAAACATTCGGCTGCTGGGGTACCCCCACAGCACCGACAGTACGGCCGCCCCGGTGGGGGCCGATCATGCGCCATTGCATGGCGTTAAATAGTGAGGGGTCGTAAGTCTGGGCCTGTGCAAGTTGGACGAGGGTGATGAGGAGGACGAGGAGGGTAAAGCGCTGGATCATAAGCCGTTTTAAGTTCTGAGTTTTTCAAATTTTACGAAGGTCGTTCAGTATCCGTAAGGAGTACTGACGGTCCATTGTGGGACTTCTAAAAGTAGACAAATTTCCGTTATCTCCTTTTATGTCAGTCGAAAGGAAAATCGAATACCGAGCCTTGTACACCGATGTGTCAATTAGGTCTCGCCGTATTGCAAGAAGGCATAGTATTGAGCATATTAAGCGTACCTTGCCAACTACAAACCTAAAAACCGGAAGACACAAAATGAAATACCAAACAACAATAAGTCAGATCACCAGCGTAGACGAAATTGACGGAGCCTGGACAAAAGAAGATTACGTAGAATTGCTTAAGCGTTTTGGTTTTTCCGAGGACGACTATAAAAACGTCGACCCGAAAGAATTCCTGTATATGGCCATTGCCGACCAGGAGCCCACGGATGCGGCGGCCATTCTGCTGGAATACAAACTTTCGGAGGATCTGAATGAGGGACAGATCAGCCAGATTTCGCACGATATGCAGCTGGATAAAATATCGGAAGAATATCCCGAAATTCCGCTTCATCACCCGCTTTTTAACATCAATCAGCTGTTGTACAAAGCCTTCAACGGCAAATTCCCCCACGCCAAAGCCAGTATTATAGCATTTGACACGCAGCCCGAAAGCGGCGACGAAACCGAGCTGACCAAAGAATTGGCGTTGAAAGCACTATCCGGAGGGCTTTCAGATCGCAGTCTCCTCAATCGGCTTTTTTCCGACCAATTAGCGGGTAAGGTAGCCTTCCCGGAAGCAGAAGCGATCGTGTGGGACTTGAAAAGTCAGGGAAAGGGTATTTACCAGCTGATCACCTCCGAGTACTGGCTAAGTGAAGATGACTTTTCCGACAGTGCTTTTGAGAGTGAAGTAGTGGAAAGCAAAGAAACGGTCGATGATGAGGCATAGGCTTGCCCCTATTCGTTGTACTTCCACAGGATGGTATTTGTTGGCTGTTGGCTAAAATCAGCTGTAGGGTATGACTTCTCTGCCCGCTAGTCCTCCCAAATAGGGCATTACGGTTAGGGATAAGAACCCGTTCCTGTCGCTGAGCTAAATTACTCAGTGACGGGAACGGGTTCTTTAAAAAAATCCAAACCAATGGGATCAAAGGCTAGCCGCCCTTCTACCTGTAAACCCCCTTTTCCTTGGTTTGGAACTGGGTGACTGGTCCATAGAAAGTTCCCTCTTTATTAACTACATAGGCTCGTACGTAGTACTTGGTAACAGGTGCCAGGTTTTTAACATAGGAAGTGAAAACATACGGCACTACTCCCATTTCAGAAATGCCCCCCAGTTCGGTTTGAAAGTTCGCCTGATGAGGGTCGGTGGAGAGATAAGGACTTGGTACGTATTCGCTCCATACGTGACCGTGCTGAAGTATTTTGCTGGAACCTGTTTTGGTTAGGGTGGTCGACACCCTTGCAAAATCCCAGGTAAGATTGTCCAGCCCGTTGGCGGAAGAGCCTGTCTCGTCAAAGACCGGACTTTCGGAAACAATTGAGACGATTTTGGCGCTAGGCCCCCCGCCACTGGGATGGGGTACTTCGGTATCACTACAACTGGAGAGCAGTAATGCCGCCAAGGAGAACAGGCTTGTCGTTAAAATCAGGTGCTTTTTCATGATTGAATTTATTAAAGTGTATAGTATTAGTTTTTAAATTTTTATTTGAAATCCTATTCTGTTTTTGATGAATAAGAAAGCGTGGTTAAGCCAGCAATAGGCAGTGAGAGCGGAAAGATTTCCTTTTCCCCAACAGGAATGAATGTTCCCCGTCGGGTACGTTGATCATAATAACATTTCAGTACAGTTCTCGTAAAATTTCGATCAGGTCGTTGTGATATAATTCTCTCCCCTGGGTGAAAAAAATAGACAATTACTTCTTCCAATTTGATGGATCTCTCCCCTTCCCGATAGTACAAAAACAGCGTGTCAGTTTGTGTTTTGGATTGACCAACTTTTAACTGATATCCGAATGATTCTCCCGAGGGGAATTGTCCGGGTATGGTATAAAAAAGTGAATCGTTGGGTAACCTTGCTTTGATAAGCGCTGTATAGTTATTTCTTTTCAGAGCCAGTTTGCTCAGGGTAATGGTATGGCTTGCCCCAGGAGCGAATTCCGGCATATCAAAAAAGTAATGTCGGTTTATCTTGATTTGCGCCGGGCTACCTGTAAAAGTCAACAGGAATACAGGGAGCAGGACAAGGGTGTGGAGGAACGTTTTCATGGTGTGTATCAGTTTACGAATTGGACAAGAATAATCTTCTGTCTGGTTAGTCGCGAACTGATGTCCCGGGGGAAACAACTCCCACCTAATTTTTCTTGTTTATTTTTTCACTACGATCTGCCTGATTTCAAAATACATTGAACATGCACCGGGACAATACGGACCAAACAAAAAGCCCGCAACCCGAATGATTCGGGTTGCGGGCAAATACCTGCATTGAAATTAGGTTAGAACGGGCAGAAGACTACCTTTACTACAAAGCTCCCTCCTTGATCTCCTCCACCACCGCGGGATCCAACAGTGTAGAAGTATCGCCCAAATTGGAGGTTTCACCCTCGGCTATTTTGCGCAGAATCCGGCGCATGATTTTACCGGAGCGGGTTTTGGGAAGGCCCGTCACAAACTGTACTTTATCGGGGCGGGCGATGGCGCCAATGACGCGGGTTACGGTAGCGGCGATGTCCTTGCGCATCATGTCCGGCTCGTCGGGCTTATTTTCCGTGATGATGTAAGCATAAATCCCCTGTCCCTTAATGTCGTGCGGGTACCCTACCACCGCCGATTCTACCACGCCCAGGTGCATATTGATGGCGTTCTCGACTTCGGCGGTACCAATGCGGTGGCCCGACACGTTGATGACGTCGTCCACCCGACCCGTGATGCGGTACATACCGTCCTCGTCGCGCAGGCAGCCGTCGCCCGTGAAGTACATGCCGGGGTAGGTCGAAAAGTACGTTTGACGACAGCGTTCGTGGTCGCCCCAGGTAGTGCGGAGCATACCCGGCCACGGAAACTTAATGCATAAGTTGCCACTCACGCCGTTACCTTCGATTTCCTGCCCGGCTTCGTCTACCAGCACAGGCTGCACGCCCGGCAGGGGTAGTGTGGCATAGGTGGGCTTCTCGGGTGTCACGCCTGCGATGGCGGTAATCATCATGCCCCCGGTTTCGGTTTGCCACCAGGTATCGACGAGCGGCGTGTTGTCGTGGCCGATGTTGTGCTTGTACCATTGCCAGGCCTCCTCGTTGATCGGTTCACCCACCGAACCCAGCTTGGTGAGCGACGACAGATCGTGGTCTTTTACGTATTCCAGGCCAAAACTCATCAGCGAACGGATTGCCGTGGGGGCGGTATAGAGAATATTGACTTTGTGTTTTTCGATAATTTCCCAGAACCGTCCGGCGTCGGGATAGGTCGGGATACCCTCGAACATGAGCGAGGTAGCTCCGTAGCATAGCGGCCCGTACACGATATAGCTGTGGCCCGTGATCCAGCCGATGTCAGCAGTGCAGAAATGAATTTCGCCCGGCTCGTATTGAAACACGTTGGCAAATGTATAGGTCGTATACACCATGTAGCCACCGCAGGTATGCACCACGCCCTTGGGCTTGCCTGTGGAGCCGGAGGTGTAGAGAATAAAGAGTACATCTTCCGCGTCCATTTCCTCGGCGGGACAGTCGGCATCCACGTACTTCACTTCCTCTTCCCACCAGTGATCGCGGCCTTTGAGCATCGAAATCGGCGTGCGGGTACGGGTCATCACGATTACATCCTTCACGGTGGTGCAGCGTTCGAGCGCGTCATCTACGGTCTCCTTCATCGGAATCACTTTCTGACCCCGGAAAGACCCGTCCGACGTAATGACCATCGTGCAGGCGGCGTCGTTGATACGGTCGGCGATGGAACGGGCCGAAAAGCCGCCGAAGACTACCGAGTGAATGGCGCCGATACGGGCGCAGGCCAGCACGGCAATGGCCAACTCGGGTACCATGGGTAGGTAGATACACACGCGATCGCCTTTTTTGACGCCATGTTTTTTCATCACATTGGCAAATTGACAAACGCGCCGGTGCAACTGGCTGTACGTAATCGTGACCGCTGCGTCGTCGGGTTCGTTGGGTTCCCAGATGATGGCAGGCTGGTCGCCGCGTACGGCCAGGTGGCGGTCCAGGGCGTTCTCAGTAATGTTCATCTTAGCCCCCTTGAACCACTCGATTTTGGGTTCGGTGAAATTCCAGTCGAGTACCTTGTCCCAGGGCTTACGCCACTGGAAGTGGCCGGCAATGTCGCCCCAAAAACCCTCGGGGTCGTTTACACTTTTTTTATAGGCGGTTTGGTACTCTTCGAAGGTCTTTGTTTTCATGAATTCGTAGGATTTGGGTAAAGGGTCGCGCTGACTGCGGAAAAATTCTTAGACATACCCCCCGGACCCGAGGGCGGATTAGTACTATCAACCGTAAAAATATGCGAAAAGCTTGCCTCATCCAACCCTTTTAATCTAAAACCATCTGTCGGGTAAGCGAAACTGAAATCCTCACAGGGCTTTATGCACCTCTTGTTACACGCCTTGAAAAATCAAAGAAAATATCGAAAAGTAAGAAAGGGATTCGGACATTTCTTGATCCAGATCAATGGAAGTGTATTGCGCCGCAGAGACCTTTGATCCAGAATTAAAATTTGTAAAAACTAACCAATTAAGCTTTTAGCCCCATGAAAAGTAAACTAGCCCTCTCAATCGTTCTATGGTCCGTAGTAACATCAACCACGTATTCCCAATCGGCTAAAAAAGAAAACCCGACGTACAGGTATTTCATAGGGAGCACATTGTTTGTTTTGGCTACCCCTATTCTATCACCTTACCCGCAGTACTACCAGGTGAATTTCGGCTATGCGCTCACACCCAAAGACGTACTATCCGTTGAGGCCATCACCTGGTCGTACACGGGCCCGCTAGGTAGACCCTATGGTTCTAATTATGAGAATTCGGCCTCCGATTTTCCCGGTAAGGTACGGGCGTTTGGTATGGGACTTGCCTACAAGCGCTTTATTTGGAAGGGGATTTACGCCCAAGTACATTCTACGGCTTTCCACCAAAATTATCTGGATGAAGCAAATTCTAAAATTCAGAGCGGCTTCCAACTTTTCAATACGCTACGCGTGGGCTACCACATCAAATTATTTAAAAATCGGGTATTCATCGAGCCTTCTGTTGCCGCCACCAGCTGGCCCATCACCACCAATCTACCCGCCTCATTCCAGGCCCAGGAGGACAAGTTTCCGAAATACTTTTTATTCGAACCGGGGCTTCATTTTGGGATAAACTTTTGATTGTCACAGTTTTTAAACCTAATTCACTTTTTTGCCAGTGATCCTTTTTCTGATCCTACTCAACGTTTCAGGTTTTATTCCCAGGTAACTGGCTATCTGGTACTGGGGTACCCTTTGTAGTAAATCAGGTCTGTCCACTAGCAGAGTACGGTATTTTTCTTCCGGAGTTTGGGCGTTGAATGTGGCTAGTTTATGTTCGTTGGCTCCGATCATTTTCTCGAATTCCACCCGGCAGATCGTTTCAAACCGAGGAAACCGCTTGTATAACGCGGCTTCTTTCTCCGCGTTGACTACGGCTACTGTAGTTTCCTCCGCACAGATGAAGGTGTAGCGCGTGGGCTGCTTATTGGCTACGCTATGGAAATCAGCCGCAGTATGTCCCTCGGTATAAAAGTCAGCCGTAACTTCTTCCCCATCGTCCATCCAGTACTTCCTGACGCACCCTTGCACTACCAGAAATGCATCCCTGGCGATTTGTCCTTCGTACAACAGGCAGGTACCCTTGCCCATGGTCTTGATGGGGAAGCTTTGTTCGATGGCCAACGTTTCTTCCTCCGATAAGTAGGTAAGTTGGGCTAGTGATTCCACTAAAATGTGCTTCATTCGTAGCGATGTCGTTCGATGGGAGGATTATTCAGTACCGTAAAGGCCAGCGATGAAAATACAATTGATCCCATAACCTGCCCCCTGTTATCTCATTAATTTTGACTGAATCGACGGCTATCTTAAAAAAAAACGGAAATAATGGCAGCCATTAAAAAACAACCTGTGGAAGATACAGGGAAGGTCAATAAAGGAATACTCTCTTGCCGAAAACTGATTGCATCCCAGCGACAGATGCACGAGGAAGCTGAGAAGGACTGGTACGTTCCTAAGATTCAGGCTATCATCCAAGAGCAAAAATCAATACTAAGGGATGAGGCTCTACAATCTAGATAATCATTTCAAATTCGATTTCGTGGTCACCAACGCTGACGAACGATACTTCAATTCGGTCATTGGTAGAATAGATAATCCCTACAAAGTGGATATTACGTTAGCGTGCTTTGAGTTAGCTGAGGATAACAGCAAGTGAAGGACTACTGAAGATCAATGCGTCGCCTCCCCTGCTCCACTCGGTAGCCGAATATCCTCCACAATCTGCTGTACCTCCTCGGGCGGCGCGGGCGTAAAAGCACTGATGGTCAGTGATACCACAAAATTAGCCAGCATCGCCACCGACCCGAAGCCTTCGGGTGAGATGCCAAACCACCAGTCGCTCGCGGGCGGTGGGGTAGCATCGAGCCAGCCCATTTTGTACTTAACCATGTAGTACAGCATGAGTACGGTACCTACCACCATTCCGGCTACGGCCCCTTCCTTGTTCATGCGTTTGTAGAAAATACCCAGAATAATCGCCGGAAAAAACGAAGCCGCCGCCAGCCCGAACGCCAGCGCGACGACCGCCGCCACAAAGCCGGGCGGATTGATGCCGAAGTACCCCGCGATGCACACCGCCACCGCCGCCGAAACCCGGGCTGCGATCAGTTCCCCCTTCTCAGAAATGTCAGGAACAATCATTTTTTTCAATAAATCGTGTGACACCGAGGACGAAATGACCAGCAATAATCCTGCGGCGGTAGAAAGCGCCGCCGCCAGTCCGCCCGCCGCCACGAGCGCAATGACCCAGTTAGGCAGGTTGGCGATTTCTGGATTGGCCAGCACCATGATGTCGTTATCGATGGTCAGCTCATTGGCTTCTTTATTGGCCACATACTGAATCTTGCCGTCATTGTTTTTGTCCGTGAAGGCTAGCAAACCGGTTTTTTCCCAGTTTTTGAACCATTGAGGTACCGAGGCGTAATCGCGGTTGCTGACGGTTTCAATGAGATTAGTCCTTGCAAAAACTGAAATCGCCGGGGCCGTTGTGTACAAAATGGCGATAAATACCAGTGCCAGTCCGGCCGACATCCGGGCGTCTTTCACGCGCTTCACCGTAAAAAACCGGACAATCACGTGTGGAAGTCCGGCCGTACCTACCATCAGGGCCAGGGTGATCGCAAAAACATCCTGTATGCTCTTGGTACCTTGTGTGTATTCGGCAAATCCCAGTTCCCGGGACAGGCCATCCAGTTTATCGAGCAAATACACGCCTGAGCCGTCAGCCAGGGTACTGCCCATGCCCAGCTGCGGAATAGAGACCCCGGTCATGATGATGGAAATATAAATGGCAGGTACCATGAAGGCAAAGATCAGGACGCAGTACTGCGCTACCTGCGTGTAGGTGATGCCCTTCATGCCGCCCATTACGGCGTAAATCAGCACGATGACCATACCGATAATAACGCCCGTATTGATGTCCACTTCCAGAAAACGCGAGAACACTACCCCTACCCCACGCATTTGTCCGGCTACGTAGGTAAACGACACCAGCAGCGCGCACACCACCGCCACCGACCGGGCCGAATTGGAGTAGTAGCGGTCGCCAATGAAGTCGGGCACGGTGAATTTACCGAATTTACGCAAATAAGGGGCTAGTAATAACGCCAGCAGCACATACCCTCCCGTCCAGCCCATGAGGTACACGGTTCCATCATAGCCCATGAAGGAAATGAGGCCGGCCATGGAAATGAATGAGGCCGCTGACATCCAGTCGGCGGCGGTGGCCATGCCATTGGCCAGGGGCGATACTCCTCCGCCCGCGACGTAGAATTCTTTGGTAGAGCCCGCCCGCGTCCAGAAGGCAATGCCAATGTACAGGGCGAAGGTGATGCCCACGATAATATAGGTCCAGATTTTTACGTCCATTTATTCAGTTGAAAGTGGAGAGTTGATAGTGGAAAATGGAATTTTGTAGTAATTTGTTTATTTTAATATCCTGAATTACAGAACCTTGACCCCTCATTCTACCCTATGGTCTTTTCATACTTAGGCACTTTACCGCTTTGCTACCTCTGTACTTTGCCCCTAGTATACTTCTGTACTCAGGTACTTTTCAACTTTGCCCCTTTGGAACTCATTCATCGTACCCATACTTCTTATCGAGCCTGTTCATCAGGTAGATGTAGACAAAGATTAAAATGACGAAAATGTAAATGGAGCCCTGCTGCGCGAACCAGAAGCCGAGTTTAAAGCCGCCCAGCCGGAAGTTGTTCAGCGCGCCGGCAAACAGGATGCCGGCCCCGTAAGATGCCAAAAACCAGATGACGAGGAGAATGGTCAGGTACTTCAGGTTTTCTTTCCAATAGCGCTGGGCGGAGGTACCTTCGTTTTTCTTCATAAGAGCTGATCAAAAATAGATTTTCTAGCCAAAGACCGTAAAGCTGTACATTTACCCCATGGAAACCTTAATTCCTGAATTAACCGACCGCGAGCAGGCTTTTATCCGGGAACACATCCACGATGATGTTCCAAAATTACTATTGCAGAAGAGCCACCCGCCCGAGCTGGACGTGGTAAAATTGGCCGGGCAAATCCTGGCCCGACAGAAAGCCCGGCATAAGCTACCCGCCTGGTATGCCTATGAAAGGCTGCTGTTTCCTCCACCTCTTTCCGTCGAACAGGGATCCTCGGAGGCAACTGCGCGGTTCAAAGCCAGCCTTGTCTCGGGAAAAAGATTGATCGACATTACGGGGGGCATGGGCGTGGATTGTTTTTACATGAGTCAGAACTTCGAGCAAACCTTCTATTTCGACCAGCAGGAAACCGTAGCCCAGACAGCGGCGTACAACTTTGAAAAATTGGGGATGACTAACCGGATTAAGGTTCGGTCGGAAGAGGCCATTTCGATCCTGGAAAGCAATCCGATATCCGCAGACTGGCTCTATGCCGACCCTGCCCGCCGCGACGACCGGCAGCGGAAGGTAGCACAATTGGCCGACTGCATCCCCGACCTGACGCAGGCACTGCCTACCCTCTTCCGGTCTGCACCGAATATTTTGGTCAAAACTGCGCCATTGCTGGATATCGACCTGGCTGTGTCTCAACTCCAATCGGTACGCGAGGTACACGTCATCGGGCTGGAAGGCGAATGTAAAGAAGTACTGTACACGCTGGAAAGAGGGTACCCTGGGAGTAAAGCTATTCCGATTCGGGTACGGCTGTTGAACGCGGAAGGTACCCCACAGGTAGTTTTTGATTTTACGCGAGAGCAGGAAGCTACGGCAATTGCGCCATTGGGTGAACCCGAAACCTACCTGTACGAACCCCACGCAGCCCTTTTAAAAGCGGGGGCTTTTAAAAGTATTGCCACGCATTTCGGGTTAATGAAACTGGCTCCGAACACGCATTTGTACACAGGTACCCGATGGATTCCTGACTTTCCAGGGCGGGGTTTTGAAGTACAGGCTGTTTGTAAGCCCAATGTCCGGGAACTCGCCGCTTTCGTACCGGACGGCAAGGCCAACCTCACTATCCGCAACTTTCCGGGCAAAATGGATGACTTGCGAAAAAAGTGGCGTCTTAAGGAGGGAGGAGACGTATATTTGTTTGCGGCCGAACTATTTGATACCCGCAAAGTTGTCATTGTAGCCCAAAAAGTGTATCATTAGAAGTATCATTCTCAAAAGTTCTGTATGAAAAAAATAATATACCTTCTCTTTCTGCTGGGTAGCCTGCTGGTTCACCCTTTGTGCGCCCAGAGTGTTTTCCCCGGCAAAGAAACCCTTAATAAAAAAGACTATTTCGGCCTCAATCTCAATTCCAACATACCCGAACGATACCTGGCCAATTACTGGGAAGAGTACCTTAAAAGCTTTGGCAAAACCCACAGCCGACGGGGCGTTATTTCGGTAGATCGGGCCAATGTGCCCACTATTTCAAATGAACCCGTGGAGATTCTGAGCCAGGTATCCTCCGCCAGAAACATTGTCCATGTTTTTATGGCCGTAAAAGTAGGTAACCGCTTCGTCGCCAACTTTACAGATAGTACCTATAAGGCCACGGAAGATTTTTTGAAGAACTTCTCCTCCTATGCAGTGGCGCGCGACGAATTGCGTCAGGCGGAGGAGTTCTATGCCGCTGCCGACAAAAACCACAAAAGTCTGGAACGCGATAACGACCGTATTGTGAAAGAAACCGAGCGACTCCAGAAGCGGCTCGAGGAGCTCACAGTAGAGCGGGAGACCAATAAGGCCGACCTGGCCGGGTCCGTGATTGATCTTCAGAACAAGCAAAAGGATCTGGAAGCGGCAAAAGCCAGAGTGCCGAAGATGTAGGGGATTTCTCCCCTACCTATATCGAATAACCGTTCGGAAAAACAGCTAAGTAGTAAGTAGCCAATCAAAAACAGTTTGCATTTTTTTGTCCAAATAGGCACATTAACCTACTGATTTTCATTGCCTTATTTAAATCCAATTTCTAAAATCTAAAATCCGGCATCTACTTGATGCAAAGTAATTTGACCCAACTTATCACCGCGTAAAGCACGTGGACGGCAGCATCACAACGATTCCAGTTCATGGCAATGAAGACTTGCCCAAAAGTCTACTGCGAAAAAATCATTTGTGGGGATCTGAATATGACCTTGGAGCAGTTTGAGGTATCATTTGAAGGATGAGGACTTTAAGTTCGCCCACCTCTTTACGAAGGGCTTTCATTTCCTCCATTTTCTTCTCCAAATCCACCACGTACAGTGTCAGTTCTTCGATCTTCTCCAACAGCTTGGCGTTGAAAACCGCACTCTCCATGCCCTCCTCCACCATATGCGCAGCTGAGGGTACCCCCGGCAGGTGTCTGTTCTTTTTCACGAATTCCTCCACTTCACCCAGAGGCCTCAGCGCGTAGCCCGGCTCGAAGACTTTGTCCGACCACTCGGCGATGCTCGCCACCTGCACGCGGGGCTGGGTGAGGCGTACGTTTCCCTGAACATCCACGGTCAGGAATTGCCCAGCATGGTGTCGGTGGCTGCTCACGATTCCGGGAATTTGTACCGTTGCGTCTTTACTTCCCAGCACCAAGGTTTTCTCTGCTCCGGGGGCAATTTCAGAACCCAGGCCGAGGGCCAGGCTCTCGTGCTCGTTGAAGTACAGGAAGGGCTGGTTTCTGAGCATCATCGAGTTGTCGTAGGCCAGAAAGTTCATGTTGCCGCGTAAAGTAAAACGTTGGTTGGGGTAGGCCGTGCCGATGCCGACTTTGACGGTGGTGGTATCACCGAGTACCAGACCGTCGTCGACAGCAACTTTGGCGTTGTAGCCCAGGGCGGTGGCACGCTGGAGATTGACCTTGTTAGGCCCAGTGGCATCGGCAAAGCTACCCATAAACGAGTTGAAGGCCCCGGTGGCGTTGACGTACCCGGCTCGAAATCCCGTAAACGCGTTGTTATATCCCGTAGTATTCTGGTAGCCGGACTCGTAACCCGTAAAGGCGTTGTTACCTCCAGACTTGTTATTGTATCCAGCATAAGTACCCATAAACGAGTTGTTACCTCCAGTATCGTTGTTAAATCCAGCCTGATTACCCACAAAGGAATTATTGCCCCCATTAAAATTGTTGAATCCGGCCCGATAGCCTGTAAATGAGTTATAGCTCCCGACATCATTACCGTATCCTGCCTCATTTCCCATAAATGTATTGTAGCTTCCGATAGAAGTATTAAGACCAGCAAGATAACCCATAAACGAATTGTAGTTGCCGGTAGTGTTGAAGTATCCCGCCTGAAATCCCACAAATGAATTGCTCCTCCCACTGGTATTGTAGTATCCAGCCTCACCTCCTGTGAACAAATTGGATTGCCCGGTAGTGGTGTTGCGTCCGGCACCAAAGCCTACGAAAGCATTGTTCGCTCCGGTTGTAATAGCTACACCCGTACCCGCACCGATGAATACGTTGGAATTAGCATTACTAGCGCTTGGATAACTGTTACCCGGCCCCATCGCGACGGTATTAGATCCCGTGCCGCCGCCGGGCAAAGCGGTCGACGTGGTCAGGACGGTGTTCTGGGCGGGAGCGGGCGCTAGTCCGTGTAGCAACAGAACGGACAGGGCAGCGGGAATTTTGAAAAATTTCAGCATGGTCGTTTGTATTTTGATTGGTGCATTGATTTAATCCGGCTCCAACCTGCGTTTTGTTAGGGTAAGCGCGTCCTATAAATATACTAAGTGCCAGGGTTTTCCAGCAACAAATTTATTTTTCGGTCAGCCGTCCAGCGTGAGGCATCGAGCCGGCCCTACCCCTTTGCCATTCCTGCAATAAATTGCCAACTTTGACGCAAATAATCTTTATTACCCAGCTGACATGAGAAAAGCCATACTTCCCTTCCTTTTCACCTGCCTTTTTATCCAGATTAAACCCACCCACGCCCAAACCAAACCCGAATTCCTGCGCCTGAACGCCGTACAGCAAGCCTGGGTCGATTCGGTGTTCAAGAGCCTGACGCCGGATGAGCGCATCGCGCAGCTGATTATGGTGGCGGCTACCTCGGATACCAGGCGGTCGCTGATCGACACGGCCCGCAGCAACCCGGCTTACGTCACGAAGCTGATTCGGGAGAATAAAGTCGGCGGGGTGGTATTTTTCCAGGGCGGCCCCAACCCGCAGGCGCGGCTGACCAACTACTACCAATCTATCTCGAAGGTACCCCTGCTGGTAGCGATGGACGCCGAATGGGGCCTCGCCATGCGCATCGACAGCACCGTAAGGTACCCCTACCAAATGACGCTGGGCGCGATGCAGGGTCACGACGATTTGATTTTTGAGATGGGCGCGCAATTGGCCCGGCAGGCCAAACGCCTGGGGGTACACGTCAATTTTGCCCCCGTGGCCGATGTGAATAATAATCCCAACAACCCGGTCATTAACTTCCGGTCGTTTGGCGAAAACAAGTACCGCGTGGCCGAAAAAGCCCTGGCCTACATGAAGGGAATGCAGTACAACGGCCTGCTCACGAGCGCCAAGCACTTTCCAGGCCACGGCGACACGGGTACCGACTCGCACTACGACCTACCCCTGATTCCCAAGACGCTCGCCCAACTCGACTCGCTGGAACTCTACCCGTTCAGACAATTGGTCGACCACGGCCTGAGCGGCATGATGATCGCGCACCTGAGCATTCCCGCGCTGGATCGCACGCCTAACCTACCCTCGACGCTCTCCAAACCCATCGTTACCAAACTGTTGCAGGATGGGTTGGGGTTTAATGGACTCATCTACTCCGACGCCATGAATATGAAGGGCGTGACGAAATATTTCTCCGACGGTAAGGCCGATGCCATGGGCCTGGAAGCGGGTATGGATCTGCTGGAATTTACTGAGGACGTACCCAAAGCCATTGTCGAAATCAAGAAATCCATCGCTGCAGGTACCCTCACTCAGGCTGAAATTAATGCCCGCTGCTACAAGGTACTGCAAGCTAAAGCCTGGGTCGGGCTGGATCATTTTCAGCCTATCCCATTGGAAAACCTGTACGAAGACCTCAACCCCGCCGCTGCCGACCTGACCAACCGTCTGCTCACCGAAAAAGCCCTGACGGTGCTGAAAAATGACGGCAACCTCCTACCCCTCCGGCGACTGGATAGCTTGAAAATAGCCGCCATTTCGCTGGGTGCCGACTCGATCACGACTTTCCAGAAGACCTTGAATCTGTACACGACGGTCGATTCGTATAGTCTTCCCAGAAATCCCAGCCCGTCGCAACTGGCCGCGCTGGACGCCAAAATGAAGGAGTACGATCTGCTGCTGGTAGGGGTACACCAGTACAGCATTTCGCCCCGCCTGAACTTTGGTATAACGCCCGAGATGATGGGGGTTTTGGAAAAACTCCTCGCTACTGGAAAAACGGCCATGACGCTCTTTGGCAATCCTTATGTGCTGAACAAAATAAACCAGCCCGAACGCGCCAAAGCCATCGTGATGGCCTATCAACTGACGTCTTACACCGAGGACCTTTCGGCGCAGTTGATTTTTGGGGCCATTCCCGCCGAGGGAAAGCTACCCGTGACGGTCAACGCGCAGTTTCCCTACGGAGCGGGACTAAGTACACCCAGTCTGAAACGCCTGAAATATACCATTCCCGAAGAGGTAGGGCTGGATTCGAAATGGATTACCTATAAAATAGATTCCATCGCCAACTACGCCGTCACCCAGAAAGCTACCCCCGGCTGTGTGGTGCAACTCGCCAAAGACGGCAAGGTGTTTTTCCGTAAAGCCTACGGCAAGCACACCTACGAAAGTGATCAACAGGTGCAACTTAATGACCTCTACGACTTGGCTTCCGTCACCAAGACTACGGCCTCCACGCTGGCGCTTCTGAGCCTATACGACCAGGGCAAGTTTGACCTCGACGCCACGATGAAGGACTACCTACCCTTCCTCAAAAAATCAAACAAAGCCGACCTACCCTGGCGCAAGGTACTTACCCACAGCGCGCGCCTGAAAGCATGGATTCAATTCTGGCGCGAGGCGCAAAAACCGGATGGTAGCTGGAAGAAGAATACGTTCAGTACCACGAAATCGGCCAGGTACCCCACCTCCGTGGTAGGCGATAGTCTGTTCATTCACAAGAATTATAGGGATATAATTTATAAATCCATTAAAGACTCGCCGCTCAATCCCGAGGAAGGCTATGTGTACAGCGATTTGTCGTTTATACTATATCCGCAAGTCGTCAAAAATATTACGGGCGTGGATTTTGAGGAGTACCTGAAGACTAATTTCTACCAACCCATCGGGGCCAATTCGCTCACGTTCAACCCCAAGCGATTCTACAAGCTGGATCAAATCGTACCCTCCGAGCGGGATACGTTCTTCCGCATGACTCAACTACACGGGCAGGTACACGACGAGGGCGGGGCCATGCTGGGCGGCCTCAGCGGCCACGCCGGACTCTTCGGCAACGCGAATGACCTGATGAAGATCATGCAGCTATACCTGCAAAACGGCTACTACGGCGGCAAGCAGTACATCAGCCGCGACGCTATGTTTGAGTTCACGCGCTACCAGTTTCCCGAACTCGGCAGCCGCCGGGGCATCGCCTTCGACAAGCCCAGCTTTCTGTACACTGGTAACGCCCCGCGCTACGCCAGTCCGGCCAGCTTCGGCCACACGGGCTACACGGGCATCATGGTCTGGATGGACCCTGTTTATAACCTGGACTTTGTGTTCCTTTCCAATAGGGTGTACCCTACGCGCGAGAATACGAAGCTGTACACGTTGAATATCCGCACGTCGATTATGGATGCGGTGTATGAAGGGTTGGGACGAGGGAAAGCGGGTATGTGAGGTGTCGATATGCGCTATATGCCTGACGCCATTTCATGGACGATCATAAATCTGAGATTTAGGGCATATTTTTAAAAGATTTAGTTGGCAAAATGTTCAATAGGCATTATTTGTAAACATTTTCTATAAAAATGGAGGAAGAATTATTTACAGCGGAGGAAATGCAAGAAATTATTGATGAAGCTAAAAATTCTATTTATTCAGAGCCAAATATGAGTCACTATGGAATTAGCAAAACTTCAATTATTGGCGTATCTCCAACGAATGGTCTGATTCTTGCAAATGGTAATGAGTGGACAGGATATAGACACATTATGGAAAGACACAATATTACATCTAGGAAACCGTACTGGGATTATAACAATAAATTGGATAATCCTACTAAATTTCGTCCTACCCTAGTCCCAGCAGACTATCTAATTGTTGCTTCTAAAATTTTCCAACCTATTAATTTAGATAGCTCAAAAAATAAGTTTCCAGATAGATATGAGGTGTATACCGGAAATTTTACACATTATGATGGAGTTGAACTAAGATATAGGTTATTAGTTTATAAAAGCACTAAAATTATACACACTTTTTATTTGTGCGAGAACAAAAAACCTTTCAATAAGCAAAAGATCTTAGATCTTCGTCAAGGCTGGGTTAAAGCATATTGTGATGATATGAGAAATTTTCAATCCTTTGAAATACCTTATTATGACATTTTAAACATTGAAAAATATAAAGTAGTTGTAAATATATTAGGCAAAAGTGAAAAATGGCATATTCAAGTAAATGATATTAATGGAAACCCTTACTTGACAACTTGTATTAAAGAAATTGAAGAATTCAATAGAATTCATTTTATGTTAAAGAGTAGTAAATTAGAGTACGAGAACCCCAGTTGGTATGAAAAAATAATAAAGCAAATAATAGACGAAAAATATATATTTTAATTAGAAATCCGTAAGCAATATTTAGTATTCTTTGGGTAATATAATTACCCATTAGTTTTGAAAATTGATAGATGTTATCCCTAATCCTATCTCTAATTTGATCTTACAAAACTTAATCACGCCGGAGGCGTCGCCCGTTAATAGAAAAAACACGAAAACCTACGCCCTGCGCCCCGGAGGGGCCGACCCCTCACGGGGTGCTTAACCACATCAATATCATCGTTTCTATTAACGGATGGCCCCTCCGGGGCAAAGATTACCATCATTTTAAAGCGTAGATACCTACTTTTACTGATGGATGAATTAGTCTATAAATTACCTCATCCAACACGCCGGAGGCGTCGACCGTTAATAGCAAAAGTATGAAAGCCTACGCCCTACGCCCCGGAGAAGCCGGCCCCTCCGGGGCGGGCGTCTATGCGATGAAATATTTTCTATTAACGGGTGGCCCCTCCGGGGCAAATAGCTCCAGCCTTCCGAAATGGCGAACTTACGGGCTGAGAACTTTTAATTTTTTTGAATTCGAGTTAAAAATCCTCAATTCTTCAAACCTAAGCCTGTAAAATCATGCCCAAACCCGATACCTTTTCCCAAATGTACATTCACGTCGTGTTTGCAGTGCAGGGGCGGGCTAACCTTATCAAAGAAACGCACCGCGAGCAGGTACAACGCTACATCACGGGCATCGTCCAGAACCGCAACGTGAAGGTATTGGCCATCTACTGCCGACCGGATCATACTCATAGTTTGATCAGCATCAACCCGACTACTTTGGCGGCTGATTTGGTGCGGGACATCAAAACCAATTCCACGATATTTATCAAAGGGCAGGGCATCACCCGGAATTTTGCCTGGCAGGAAGGCTACGGAATATTTACGGCAAGTCACTCACAAATAAATATAGTATACCATTATATTCTCAACCAGGCCAAACACCATCAACAGCGCAGCTTTCGGGAAGAGTACCTGGCTTTGCTAAAAAAGAATGCCATTGAGTTTGACGAAAAATATACCTTTGAATGGTATGACGAATCAAAATAAATTCCCTTATTTTGATTCCCACTTTTTACCTGATTCACTTGGTTGTTCTACCTTGCCTTCACGCCACCGACCCGCAGTTGAGGTACCTTCTATCGTATATCCTAGCACCTTTTTCCCAACTCCCCTATGACCGAATACCAAACTCCGAAAGACCGCGCGTACGTGGACATGTTGCTGAAAACAGCCCCCCAGGAATCGGCGGCTTTTATGAACCTGAAACATACGGCCGAACGAGCCGATGGCGTCATTCCCGTCAAATACCGGGAGCTGATGTCGATAGCCGTGGCCCTGACTACCCAATGTGCCTATTGCATCGAATCGCACATCAAGAATGCCGTGCAGGCCGGGGCTACGCGCGAAGAGATTGCCGAAACGGTGTTCATCGCTGCCGCGCTGCGGGCGGGAGGAGCCGTAGGCAATGGGCTGATGGCGATGCGCATTTTCGAAGAAGAAAGTAAGGCCACTGGTTGAGCGTTTTCGCTTCCTTGTATTCTTATGCTGATCTTATTTCCCAAAATATAAGTAAAATTGATATTCCATGAACAAAGTAAATATTTCCGAAAAACTTGACCTTTTCCACGACTACTGGAATCCGCGCATTGTGGGCGAACTCAATGGTCAGCACGTTAAGCTGGTAAAATTCAAGGGCGAATTTTTGTGGCACAAACACGATGAGGAAGACGAACTATTCTATGTGCTGAAAGGTCAGTTTATCATGGAATTCCGTGATAAAACCATTGCACTCCGTGATGGCGAGTTTCTGATTGTCCCCAAAGGCGTAGAACACCGGCCCGTAGCCACGGAAGAAGTATCCATCATGCTGTTTGAGCCAGCTACCACGTTGAACACAGGCAATACGCAGAGTACCCTGACGAGGGAGAGTTTGGAGAAAATATAGTACCTTGAAAGCGCATTAACCCACTTTTTTTTAGAATGAAAACTTTTTCATGGCCATTGGTTTGGCTGCTTATCGCTATTGCCTCCACCCTTCGCGCCCAAAGCCCACAGGCAATCAAACAGATTGAAGACTTGACCGCCGCCAATTATACCCAGCTGGACGCCCTGTACAAACACCTGCACCAGAACCCCGAACTTTCGTTGCAGGAAGAAAAAAGCGCGGCCCGCATGGCGGCTGAGTTGAAAAAATTAGGATTTACCATAAAAGAGAAGATCGGCGGCCATGGAGTAGTGGGCATCTATAAAAACGGCCCCGGCCCCACGGTGCTCATCAGGGCTGATATGGATGCGTTGCCGCTGGAAGAAAAAACGGGCCTACCCTATGCCAGTAAAGCACGGGGTGTCAATGCGGCCGGCAATGAGGTGAATGTAATGCACGCCTGTGGCCACGACATCCACATGACCGTGTTTGTGGGCACGGCCCAAGCCCTGATCAAGACCAAAGATTCGTGGAAAGGCACCCTCGTCATGGTGGCGCAGCCCGCCGAAGAGAATGGCCTCGGAGCCGACCGGATGTTAAAAGACGGACTGTTCGATTTCGCACCCGTGCCCGATTATGCCATTGCGCTGCACGACAACTCGTACTTACCGACTGGTACCCTGGGCTACCGCGAAGGGCCGCTCATGGCGAGTGTTGACATGATGGACCTCACGGTATTCGGACAGGGTGGCCACGGCGCGGCGCCCCACACCACCATTGATCCCGTGGTGCTGAGCTCCGAAATGATTATGGCTTTCCAGACCATTGTCAGCCGTAGTATCAATCCCATCGATCCGGCGGTAGTGACGGTAGGTTCCATCCACGGCGGTACGGTCCACAACATCATTCCCGACGACGTCAAAATGCAGCTGACCCTGCGCTCCTACTCGCCCGAGGTGCGCCAGAAAACGATCGAATCGATTCGGCGGATCAGCGAGCATTATGCCAAAGCAGCGGGGCTACCCGACGCCAAAATGCCCGTTATCAGCATCCGGGAGCCGATGACGCCTGCCACGGTCAACGACCCGGCCCTGACCCAACGGCTCGTAAAATTGTTCAAGGGTACCTTTGGCGAAAAAAACGTCACCGAGGTAGACCCCTACATGGTGGGGGAGGATTTCAGCCGGTTCGCGTTAGAAAACAACCGCGTGCCTATTTTTATGTTCTGGCTGGGTACCCTGGCTCCCGAAACGATTCAAAAGGCAAAGGATAAAGGCGAGCAACTGCCCTCGCTCCATTCGTCCCTGTTTGCTCCCGTTCCTGAACCTACCATCAAAACGGGCGTAAAAGCCATGAGTATAGCAGCCTTGAATCTTTTAGGAAAATAGCCTTTTACATAAATTCCGTATAGAAAATAGGTCAAAGTGAAAACATTTCTTCCCGTGATCTACTTTTGAAAGAGTCTTTTGACGTTCAAGTCAGTATGTACCCCTATCTCTTTGACATTTCCATCACAGCTGAGATTGGTTAGTCCACGGATCCGAAAGTAACGTTTTCCTCCTGGATCCTTCACCAAACCCATAAGCCCTCTTGATCGCATCGCCCCAAGTCCTTTTTGGTCAGCCGCACATTTCACCCGATGAGCTGTTCGGCTCACTTTTTGTAGAGGTCCAATCCAAACGAATTTTCAAAGATTCGAAAAGCTTTGCCGATGCAGTTCCGCAACGCGATCCTGCCGGGATAATGCAGGATTATTCTCACCAGAAGGATCAGGAAGGCTTTGACCTGAAAGCCTTTGTTGAGGAGTGTTTTGAACTGCCTCCGACGATAAACATCGAACCCGACGAAATAGACCACATTCCTCCTATTGTTGAGCACATCGAATGGTTGTGGTCACGGCTATCGCGACCTGTCAAAGCCCAGCACCTGGGTGGTTCGCTGATAAAACTACCTGAGCCCTACGTGGTGCCCGGGGGACGGTTTCGGGAAATATACTACTGGGACAGTTACTTTACGATGCTGGGTTTACGCGAATCGGGACGCATCGATCTGATCGAGAGCATGCTCCAGAATTTCGTATACCTGATCGATCATTTCGGGCATGTTCCCACCGGAAACCGTACATACTATTTGAGTCGGTCGCAACCTCCGTTCTTTTCCCTCATGGTACGCCTCTATAGTGAAATAAAAGGGAAAGAGGTTTTGGTCCGGTACCTACCCCAGCTCCAGCAGGAGTACGACTATTGGATGGAGGGCAGCGGTCGCCTTGACGAATCCTGCCCCGATCACCGCCGGGCGGTGCGGCTACCCGACGGCAATATCCTCAACCGCTACTGGGACGACCGCCCCCTACCCCGCCCCGAAGCTTACTGGGAGGACGTAGAACTGGCCAAAGAGGCGAAACAGAAATACGGACACGAACATGAGTCGGTGTACCGCTGCCTGCGCGCGGCTGCCGAGTCGGGCTGGGATTTCAGTAGCCGCTGGATGGCCGATGGCAAAACCTTCGCCACCATTCAGACCACCAACATCCTTCCGGTGGACTTGAATTGTCTGATGTACCATTTGGAAGACACCCTGGCCCAAGGTTATCAACTCAGCGGGCAGATCGACTCCTGCCATTGTTACGAACAAAAAGCCCGCAATCGCCATGCCGCCATTCAGGCTTATTTTTGGAACAGCCACCAGCAGTTCTACATGGATTACAATTTTCGCGAACAAAAAAATACCACCATATATAGCCTGGCGGGTTTATTTCCTTTGTTTTTCAAACTTGCCGATCGTCGGCAGGCTCGCTTTGTTCATACCCACATTCGGCTGAAATTCCTGCGCTCGGGCGGGGTATTGACTACCCTCATTGATTCGGGGCAACAGTGGGATCTTCCCAACGGTTGGGCTCCTCTCCAATGGATTACCTTCAAAGGACTGCGGAATTATCACTTTAACTGCTCGGCAAGGCGACTTCGGGACAACTGGCTGCATTTGATTGAAAAACAGTACCGTGCCAAGGGAAAAATGCTGGAGAAATACAACGTGGTCAACACCAACTTAGTGGCCTGCGATGGTGAATACGAATTGCAGGAGGGTTTTGGCTGGACGAATGGTGTATATTTGGTCATGAAAAACCAAAAAGATCATTAAGCTGTCCCTGCTATGCTTTACGTAATACACGCCTACGACTATACCGACGAGCAGGCCCCCGAGCGCCGCCTGACCGCCCGCCCGCTTCATTTCGACCGGGCCCGTACGCTTAAAGCCAATCGGCACTTCGTACTCGGAGGTGCCTTGCTGAGTCCGGAAGGTCAAATGATTGGTTCCCTGATGGTGCTGGACTTTGAGGAAGAAGCCCAGCTCAGGGCCTGGCTCGATACCGATCCCTACGTAACGGGGCGCGTTTGGGAAAAGATTGATGTAAAGCCGTTTCGGCAAGCCGACATTTGAGGTTCACCTAAGATTATCTTCTATGTTTCAGGCTATTATTTTCGATATGGACGGCCTGCTGGTCGACTCTGAGCCCATCTGGCAGGAAGTGGCCATCGACATATTCGCCACGGTAGGGGTACCCCTAACGCCCGAAATCTGTCAGGAATCGACTGGACTTGGAACGGAGGCCTTTGTAAAGCACATCTATGCCCGATTTCCCTGGGAGCATAAGTCCGAGGAACAGATCGGGGATGAAATCCTGGCACTGGCCCACGTGCGGATTGGCGCCGACGCCCGCGAAATGCCGGGTGCCACCGAATTGGTTCGCTATTTTTACGAGCAGAACATTCCGCTGGCGGTAGCCTCGGCCTCCCCCATGAATATTATCGAAATAGTACTCGAACGGCTGGATCTGCGCCGATACTTTACATTGTGGCACTCGGCTTTGCTGGAAGCCCGCAGCAAGCCCCTCCCGGATGTTTACCTGGGGGCGGCACAACGGCTCGGGGTCGATCCTGCTGCCTGTCTGGCTTTTGAGGATTCGGGCAACGGCATGAAGTCGGCCCTGGCAGCGGGCATGCTGACAGTAACCGTACCGGCACCTTACGAATATAACGATTCAAAGTTTGACATGGCGACGTTAAAAATTCCTTCCCTGCGTGATTTTGACCAAAATATTTTTGATACCTTGTTGAAAAAACTCGCCTGAACCTCTATGAAACTTTCCCTTTATCAGCTTGACGCATTTACTGACACTCTCTTTGCCGGGAATCCGGCGGCTGTTGTACCGCTCGACGACTGGATTTCCGATGAATTGATGCAGAAAATAGCCCGAGAAAATAATCTGGCTGAAACGGCATTTTATGTTCCCACCGAGTCAGGGTACCACATCCGATGGTTCACCCCCACGGTAGAAGTGAACCTTTGCGGCCACGCCACCCTGGCCACGGCCTATGTGCTATTTTTTATAAAAAATTATCCGGAATCCGAACTCTCGTTTGAGTCAAAAAGCGGAATATTAAAAGTGACCCGCCAGGACGACTGGCTCACGCTCGATTTTCCCGTCGATACCTACCAGGTAGCCGTAGCGCCACCCGCAATTTCTGAAAGTATGCGGTCCGTGGAGTCGTTCGATGTGTACAAGGGAAAATCCGACTATATGGTTGTGCTGGACAATGAGACGCAGATTCGTGATTTAGAACCCAACTTTTTTCTCTTATCTACCATCCCCACCCGAGGCATCATCGTAACCGCCAAAGGAGACGAAGTAGATTTCGTTTCCCGTTTTTTCGGCCCCCAATCGGGCATCAATGAAGATCCGGTCACGGGTTCGGCCCATACCACCCTCATTCCCTACTGGGCCGGACGCCTGAAAAAGAAAGTCATGATCGCCCGCCAGCTTTCGGCGCGTGGGGGGTACCTTCGCTGCGAACTAGTCGGCGACCGCACGCATATCAGCGGACAGGTACGGCTGTACCTGATCGGCGAAATTTCAGTATCCTAGCACTCACCCTACCCCTACTCAACAAACAGAGCCACGGACACTTAATTCGTGGCTCTGCTCATTAATGGGGCCTTCTTATACAAGCGGCGATACCAGGAACGTTCTTTTCCAAACAAAAATAGGCGGAGTAGGTGTACCTACTCCACCTATTTTCCTATTTTTGGCTTATGGATCGTGTGCAGTTCTGCTTGGTGTTGTGTGTTTTTCTCCTCGTTTTCCCTTTTGTGGAGGGACTGGGTCAGAAGGTGTTCGTGTACGATTTTAGCCAGGGGCTGGTCAGTTCCAACGACAGCGCCCCCGCCCTGAAACCGCTTGGCCAGGAGGGCAAGTACATCGAAGAAGTCCTTCCCGAACTGGGAACTTCGAAACGGACTGTCTATCAGTTTGAAGCTAACTCGGGCTTGCAATTTGACAACAATCAGGCCTATGGCTTCCTGAATGGGTCGTTCACGGTTGAAATTTATTTTCGGCTCAAAGAACTAGAAAGTTGGAAGCGCGTGCTGGACTTCAAGAATCGACAATCTGACAACGGCTGCTATATCTACGAGGGGAGACTCAATTTCTTCAATTTCGCCACTGGCGAGAAGGCCCCCGTCAAACCCAACGAATACGTTCATTACGTTTTTTCTCGTGACGCAGAAACACACCTGATCAAAATGTACGTCGATGGTGAATCCAAGGTTGAGTTCAAGGATCCCGGCGATGAAGCGGTGCTGGGGCCCGACCAGGTACTCAATTTTTTTCAGGACGACCTAATCGCCAAAAACGAAGCCAGCCCTGGCGCAGTTGCCCTCATTCGGCTCTACGACAAAGTAATGACGCCCGTCTTTGTACGGGAAAGCTTCAAACGGCTGGCCCGAACCATCGCTGCCCCACCGGCCAGGGTACCTAAGGCCGAGCCAACCCCTGACCCCGAATCTTCTAACCTCGAACAGATTGTTGTAGTGGCGAAAGCGACTGCGCCCACGGTGGAGGTTACCGGTAAGGTTTTCAACGGACGCAATCTGGATATACCAGTCGATGTGGACGTGCTGGTCAACCGCATCAACAGCGACTCCGTCATTGCCCGCATGAGAGCAGTCGAAGGTACCTATCGCTTTGAACTTCCCCCGTCCGAAACCTACCGAATCACGGCACTCAGCCCGGGTTTCCAGCCTAAAAGCATCACTGTGACGCCCTCTGCCAACCAGGGCGAGGTACAGACGCTCATGAAAATGAGCGAGGAAACCTACGACAAACCCATCGCTACGCTACCCTTTTCCCAAAGCGATTCCATTCTGACCGACGCCGCCCGAACCGCCCTAGACACCCTGACAGGGTTTCTGGACAGACGGCCTGATTTGCGCATCAAGCTCTATGGGCACACCGATAATGTAGGAGATTTTGATAAGAATCTGGCTCTATCCCGGCAGCGAGCCGCCATTGCACGGGCCTACCTCATTCAGAATGGCGTAGCGGGTAGCCGGATCGAGGAGCGGGGCTATGGCCCGTCGCGTCCCCTGGCCAGTAATAACTCGGAAACCACGCGGCAGCGGAACCGGCGCGTCGAGGTGTGGGCGGAGCCTATAAAAAGATAAAGCCTTCTCAAATGAGAAGGCTTTATACTGACTATTCCTAAACCCTTAACCTTTTTTTACTTTAAATATCTTTCCGCTTAGAGGCTGGCAGTTGCCGGAGCCATATAAGTGGGTGTCTCTATAATAACAGGTGTCAGACTGTCGATGTCAAATTTCCAGATGAACTGGATTTGCTGGACCGTCTTGCGAAGATCGCGCGACCACTGATCGGCTACTTCGTCTTTTTGACGGTTCAACTTCGTGTTGAGCGACTTAACGGCTTCATTAAATGCCATTTGGTCGGCTTTGTTCGTATTTAGAAGCTTAGACGGAGATTGATTGTATAAAGTCACAATTTGATCAATCACCAGCCAATCGGCTTTCTTACTGAATTTGGGTAAATTCCCCTTTACATACGTAGAAAACTGTATTTCAGATCCCCGGGCCAGCACTTGTGCTTTGCTTGAATCGTTCTGTATGCTATATGAAAAACTTACGGTGGGATTTGCGCTAAGTATTACTCCCAATACAGCTGCAAATATAAAACTTTTTTTGGTTGTCTTCATGGTTTTGTTCAATTTTTATTTTCAGTTAAAGAACGCACAAATGTCCATGTATAGTTTCATTCTACCAAAATGCTTTTACCTCCTTTACCAAATATTGTTTGGAATTTAATTTCAAATTACAGTTAAATTGATCTCAAATGAGGTTTATTATTTTTTTAAACAAAATATTATTTTAGTTTAACTCATTAACTATTCTCTTTTATAGGGAAAGCTTAAATAGTAAAATTCTTCAAAAAATACAATTATTGGTTGAAAATATTCATGGTTTGCTGTATCCCCAAAGTGCAAAAAGAAAGCAGCATGTCGTCGGCCCGATCCAAAAAGACGGGTAATTCGTCCAGTTCGCGGTCAGAAAAGGGTTTCAAAACGTACTCGACCTGCCGTCCCCGCGGAAAATCATTACCTATTCCGAAGCGGAGCCTGGCGTAATCAGACGTTCCCAGCACTTCCTCAATGTTGCGCAGGCCGTTATGTCCCCCATGCGACCCTTTGGGCTTAAGGCGCAGGGTACCAAAGTCCAGCTGTAGCTCATCGACCACGACCAGCAGGTTCTCCACCGGGATTTTCAGCGAATCCAGATAGTATCTTACCGCCTTGCCGCTCAGGTTCATGTAGGTGGTCGGTTTGATGAAGTGGATTTGCCGTCCCTTGTGCTTCCATTCGGCGGTGTAGGCCAGGCGCTCGAAGGAAAAACGAAAATCGTTTTGTGCCGCCAGGCGATCCAGCGCCATGAAGCCCACGTTGTGACGGGTAAGGGCATATTCGGGACCGATGTTGCCCAACCCGGCGATCAGGTATTTCATAAATTGTTTCGGAAAGTCGTAGGTAAGGTTTTAATTTTAGGCACAAACTTAAGGAATGATGAGTGATGAATGATGAATGATGAGTTCTGAATCCAGGAATTCAGCACAATCTGTTCATTTTCAAACATATTGTCTTGTCCTAGCATAAGTTGACCAAAAAATCAACTCATTACTATGGATAAATTAAATAATTCCGAGAAATCCCAGAAAGCAATTCGGCATTTTAGTGTTGAATTCAAGAGAC
>JBBRDE010000004.1:0-55287 GCA_038204185.1 Cytophagales bacterium | reverse complement strand
GTTTTGAGCAGGTAGGTGTCCTTTTCAGAAGATACAGGCTGCACGTTTTTGAATGCACCACCTTCCCGAAAAATAAGCTCCACCGAAACCGGAACGCGATCTGTGCCCGTGATTTCGATGTCGCATTCGACTCCATTGCTGGTTTCCCGAATCCGTGCGGTCGAGGTTAGCTGCTGTATTTCGCTTTGCTTCCGGTTGCTTTTCGGCATTTTGTTCCAATTGCCAGCCGGGTCGATGGAATCTTTGGGGTAGGGCTGAAAGTAGGGACCGTCGAGCTGTTGCTCCATGACGTAATCCTTACCTTCCTGCCGAATCTCGGTACCCTGGAATTGGCCTTTTCCAAAAAACGAAGACGAAAACCGAATGCCCTGCAACACCGCATTGCCTTTATGAAAAGTTAGCCAGGTAGGGTTCTGAGAAATGATGGTAGCATCCCAATTGTCGCGCCGAATCCGCACCAGGCCCGAGTACGGGAAGGCTTTTACGTAGCTCGTGGGTACCGATGTTGGTTTGGGAAGTGCCTGCCAGAGGGTAGGGTCTTCCAGAAAGTAGGATAGCTGGGAGACTACTTTTTCCAGTACCGTATCTTCTATCTTTTTACACATGGCCGAGAAAACCCCGTTCTGATCCTTCAAAGCCAGGTAGCGGTAGGGGTAGTAGTACCCTTCCATGGTCCCTACAGTGGCTTTGTCCTGCCGGCCCGAGGCGTCGGTAGCTACCTCGCCATTGGGATGGACGTAGTAGGTCGTCATCATCAGGTTTCGTCGGACGTATTCGTAGAGTTCCGGCTTGTTCATGCCTTTGGCGATGGTAATCAGTACCCGATCGGTGAGGGGCGAATAGACGAGGGTACTTTTCTCGTCATACTGTCCGTCGGTGTCCATGTCGATGTGCTCGCCCAGCCATTCGTTAACCCGGGACACATAGCGCGGGTTGGGCCATACCTCGTTCAACTTAGTCAGGGCGGCCGATACCACCCAACGGTGGTTGGGCGTATGGATTCCACCGATGATCAGAGTTTCGCCCGCCCTTTGCAGAAACGTTTTCAAAAGCTCCAACTGAGCGGCATACCGGGTACCGTCTTCCTGCCGGACAATGGTATACACCGGAACCAGCCACTTGACAATAAAACCCGTATCGGGCGTCGAGTGAAAATTGGTGGAAAGCAGGTCGATGGTACCATCAGCGTGCTGAATTTTTAAGAGATAGCGCAGCGCTTCCTCCAATTCTTTGGTAATAGCCACCGAGCGGTAGTGCCTACTTTCGGGACTAGCCAGTGCGCAGCCTGCCGCACGGATATAGGCTACGGTGGAATGCGGATTGGGTATTTCGGCCCCATCCACGTAGCCGCCGTAGGCTGGGCTTTGTGAGTCGGCTATGCGGTACTCGCGCAGTCGGTCCAGATAGTTATCATTACCTTTAATGAGGATTAGCAGCCAATCGGGCTTCTTTCCGGCTTTGGCGGGTGAGCGGAAAGCCATCGATGCTAACATGGGAACGGCACAAAGGCCTGCTGCTCCCTGGTGGACAAATTCTCTTCGTTTCATAGTAGTTTATTCAGATAGGGAAGGTGGCGCATCCTGCGGACGGGCACCCCAGTTCTTGTTAGGAGTGGTACCCATCCGTAAAGTCAGCGTTCCCCCTTTAACTACTGTTTCGTGCCACATCCACGGGCGGTCGAGGGCGCTGCCATTTAGCGTAGCCGATTGAATGTACCTCCCCGTGCCCTGCGTTTGTATGGTAAAGGTTTTACCAGGATAGTAACGGGCGTTGAGACGAATGGTGATTTTGGAAAATAATGGGCTCGTTATTTCGTAAAACGGCTTTTCTGAGGTACCCCCGTCGGTGGAGAAAATACCCGTCTTCAAGAGCACCGCCAGCGAACCCATCAGGCCCTGATCTTCGTCGCCGCTGTACCCTTCCTGGGGTGAAATGCCGCTGTATACTTTGTCGATAAGCTGCCGGGTCCAGTGCTGGGTGAGCCAAGGCGCACCGGCGTAGTTGAATAGCCAAGGCGTTTCCATGCTGGGCTGATTGCCGTAGTTGATGTACACCCGCCGGAGCTCTTCGATGGTTTCATTGGCGTGCGATTTGCCCGATACAAAATCGTGTTTTTCGGCTTTTTCAAACGAGCCGTTTAGCTTGGCTACGAAAGCCTCTTTTCCGCCCATGAGTTTGATCAGGCCCTGTACGTCGTGGGGTACAAACCAGGTATACTGGGCCGCGTTGCCTTCGATCCAGCCATTGTCGTAGCGCAGAATATCCACCGGCTCTGCCCACTTGCCCGTGGTGTCGCGTACCCACATCCAGCCCAGTTCAGGATTCCAGATATTCTTGTAGTTTTCGGCTCTTTTAGTGAAGAGCGCGTAATCGTCCTTTTTGCCGAGATGGTTGGCCAGTTGTCCGAGCGCAAAATCCTGGTAGGCGTACTCAAGCGTTTGGGCCGAGCCGTCCTGATGCCCACCGTACCGGCGCTTATACAGCGGATGGGGTATGTAGCCCCGCTCCATGTAGGCTTCTATGCCTCCTCCTTTGAACGTGTTGTGCTCATAGCCCGCTTTGCTCATCATGCCGCCGGGGAAGTGATTTTTACGCATTCCCTCGTAGGCTTTGTTAATGTCGAATCCACGAATGCCTTTGAGCCAGGCACTCACGATGAAGGGCGTGGAAGAAGCGCCCGTCATGACATACGTATAGTTACCACCGGAAGGGCCTCTGGGAATGAGCCCGCCGTCGTCGTACATCATCAGCATGGAGTTCACAAAAGACTCGGTCACTTCGGGGTACACCAGGTGCCAGAGGGTATTGAGCGACCACTGCGCGCCCCAGAAAGAGTCAGAATTGTGGTGGTTGAATTTGGGTTTACCGTCGGGGCCAAGGGGAATTTGCCCGATGCGCCGCTCCGGGCCGGTCATGTCCAGGTACTTGCCGTTCACGTCGTTGACAATGCGCCGACCCTGTAAGGCATGCCACAGGTCGGTGTAGAAGCGGCGCTGCTCGACGAGGGTACCTCCTTCTATCTCCATCCGGCTCAGCCAGTTGTTCCAGTCGGCGCGGGCTTCGGTGCGGATCTTTTCAAAGTTCCAGTGGGGTAGCTCGGTGGTCAGGTTGAGGCGTGCCTGTTCGGTACTTACGTACGAGATGGCTACTTTCATTTGGCGAACCTCCCCTGTTTTGGTCGAGAAACTGACGTAGGCTCCGGTTTTCTTTCCTTCAATTTTATCTTGAATGGAAACCAGCTTTCCGTCTTTCCAACCACCGAATTTTTCAAAGGGTTTGTCAAAAACCGCCACGAAGAACACCGTAAACGACTTGGGACGGCGGGGGGTGGGTGCCATCACCGCAAAGCCTTCCAGCTCGGTGGTGCTTACTTTGTTGATCGAGCCACTCTGCTGCTCGGAGTTGCCGAGTACCGTGGTAAGGTCAAATAATATATGGCTTTGATCCGCCTGAGGGTAGGTGTACTTATGGAAACCCACGCGGGTAGTAGCCGTCAGTTCGGCGGTGATTTGGTAGTCATCCAGCACGACCTTATGGTATCCGGCTTTGGCCAGTTCGGTCTTGTGCGAATAGCGTGAGCCGTACACATCCGGTCCGAGGTGCCCCTTGAAGGTACCCGTAGTGGGCAGTACCGGGATGCCGGACATCTGCCAGGCGTGCACGTGGCTGAAACACTTGATCGAATCTTCGTTGTAGCGGTAGCCCGAGTTCCAGGCACCGTTCAGAGCCATGTCGGGGCTGAGGTTCACCATCCCGAATGGCCGGGTGGCGGAACTGAAAAAGAACCAGCGCGAATTGGCCGAATCGACCAGCGGCTCGACCAGGTCGACCGGGTCGGATTTGGGGAGAAAGGACGAAGTGAAAAAGGAAATAAAGGCCAGTGCCGATAGAACTGCTCTTTTAAGAATCATGTAGGCAAAAAAATAGAAGTAAAAAAGAGAAAAGGTCTGCCTGTCACCGGCACGCAGACCTTTCTAAAAGCTTAGAACCCCTGATTTTGACTCATCTTAGGGAAAGATAAATCAAAATGTCATTCTCTGTCCAAAATTCAGCCACTTCACCAAAACCACGTATAGCAATAGCAAATAGTAGCCAATAAGCAGAGTACATGCATTGCTGGATACTGTTCAAAAAGATACATTAATCATTTGGATCAATGTCGGCGATTTGCATTCACGAAGCGAGGGAGCATAAGAGAAGCCGACAAGGTCTGTACCCTGGGAAAGGTAGCTTACAAAATTAAGTAGCTCATTCTAAATCGAGTCTATTCTGCCCGTTTGCTCTGCACCCAGTTTTTAACCCGCAGATAATCCAGGAAATAGATGACTTTGATCGAGAGATTGTTGTTCTGATCAGCTTGCAAGGTGTGGTTCAGGTTCTGAAAGTAGTGGGCGTCGATCAGATCGGAGTTGTGGAAAGTGGCATTTTTCCACACCACATTCAGGAAACTACCCGGGGCAAACTGCCAGGTATAGACCATGTCGATGTTGAAGAAATTCACGTTACGGTCGAGGTTTTCAGTATACTGTCTTCGGGGCGAGAGGGTACCGTTGTCATTGACCGAAAAATACTTTCTGGCATCGACCACGCTGGAATAGTGCCGGGCGCGGAAAGTAAGCCCCATGCGGTTGGTGAAACTGTACTTGATGTTGAGGACGTTGTTGATGGTTTTGATATGCCGCAGGGCAAAAACCGGAGAGCCGTCGTCGGCACTGGCCATATAGCCCAGACTGCGGGGCCTGAATTCCAGATTGATGCTGTGCCGAACCGAAAACCGGCTGTTGAAGCGGAACTTTTGCTCAAGCCGGGTTTCGTAGCTGTAGAGGTTGTAGAAATTCTGGTAGGCGCGGCCGTAAGCCTGTACCTCCACCGAGTACGGCCGGGCATCGTTGGTTTCGAACCAGCCGCCGCCCGACAGGTAGCCGCCGCGCTTGAAGTACAGGCCCTCCACACGCGGTTCGTAGAAGTCGTTCTGGCCGGGGCTGTAATTGGCAGAAAGGCCCAGCCAGTGCAGCGTTTTCGTTTGGGCGCGGGCCCGCAGGCCAATGCGCGAACGCTGGTATTTGGTTTTTATATCGCCGATCGGCGAGAAGAGTGAACTATACCCGGCGTCGAAACTGAAATTCAAGCGGTTGTACCAGCCTTTCGGCTCGGTGATGCGGTAGTCCACATCGAGGTCGTAGTCGATGTAGTTGTTGTTGGTAAAGTAGCCCAGGTCATTGCTGGTGAACTTCGTATCGGTGAGTTCCTGCTCGAGCCGGAAGGTGAACTGTCCGCTCGTCTTGCCGAAGCCGATTTCGTGGCTGTAACCCGTGCGGTTGTCAGCATCGTCGGTTTTATATTTCAGGTGGCTGAGCGAAAACTGGCCGTAAGTGTTATAGGTGTTTTTCCGGTCGAACAGGCTGAACATCGCCGCACTCACGTTGGCGTTGTAGTCGGTGCCACCGCGCAGGACGCTGGTGTTGACAAAACTCACGCTGGAATTGTTCTTAAGCGTTTGATCCAATACCAGAATGTTGTAATTGGTCATCGGGTCGGTTTCTACCTGGCGGATTTTGCCCGTCTCTGTGTTTTCAATGATCGCGAACTGCTTTTTAGTCAAGGCATTGAGCAGCCCTACGCCTAATCCGCTTTTGGTGCGGCCCGAAACCTTAGTGGCATTGACCAGCTTGGAAATGGAAGGGTTGGACTTCACCTGTTCATTTTTGCCCAGTTGGTCTGTGGCACTGCGGTGGCGTAGGGGCGTGCCGCCGATCCTTCGGGAATAGAACAGATTCCCTTTGCCGAATAGCTCCGTCCCTTCGTTGAAAAAGGCTCGGTTTTCGTTGAATTTTACTTCAAAGGGGGAGAGGTTCAGCACCTGATTGTCGCTTTGTACTTGTCCGAAGTCGGGAATCAGGGTGGCATCCAGTGTGAAGGCCTGGTTCAGGCCCAGCTTCATATCCATACCGCCCGCTACCTGTCCCGTCAGGTCTTTCCGGCCGGGTTCGCTGGTGGGGAAATGGTTGCCGTACATGGAAAAATAGGGCGACAACTGCAACCGCAACGGCGGCTTGATGTCGCTGATGCCCCGCCACAGCCCGGCCTGCGTCACAAAACCGTTGACGTTCGGGTCGATGGGGCTCCACGTGTATTGCTGTCCGGTATTGGTGCGCTTACGGGTGATGTTGAGGCCCCAATCCTGCGTTTGATCCTTGCTGAAACGGATGGCGGCGTAGGGAATGAAAATCTCAAACGACCAGCCTTCGTCGTGAATCACGGCCGCGCTTTGCCACACAGCGTTCCAACTGAAATCCTCGCCGCTGTTGGCCGTCAGCTTGGCATCCCACTGCTCGTTGAGGGGCGTAAGGAAATACTCAAAACCGTTCAACTTATCATGGTAGGTGTCGAAGACGATGCCGATGAAGTCGTTGTTACCGAAGCCGTCACGGCCCCGCAGCTCGCGGGCGATGCTGTCGCGGCTCTGCTCGTAGCACGTACCACCGAAGTAAATACCGTCATTGTCGTACATCAGGAATGTTTCGGTGCGGTTACCTTGGGCCTCTTGCTGTCCAATAGCGGGCCGAAACTCCACAAAGGCACCGGCTGAGGCGGCGTCATGCCAGGCCGAGTCAGTCAACACACCGTCTATCGTTACAGCTTGGCTGGTACGCCGGGCGTCGAGGGTTTTAGGGACGAACTGTCCAGAAGCATAGTGGTGGAAAGCAAGGGATAAAAAAAAGAAAAGGAGGAAAAATCTCCAGAGCATAACAGGTCGGGTGTGTTGAAGGCATTTCTCAATAGGGGACGGGAAAACGCTAAATACTCAGAATAAGTAGTTCAAGGTGAGGGTACTAAAACTGTGCCATCAGGCCCCTCAGCCGTGCGCCACCTTCCAATGCTATCCACCGTGCGCTCGTAGCGGGTACCCCCGAAGTACAGGCCGTCGTCGCTGTGCATCAGGAAGGTTTCGGTACGATTCGCGTATAATTCCTTGCGGCCAATGACGGGCCGGAGCTCCACATAGTCGTCGGCTTTGGCGGCATCCTGCCAAGCGGATTCGTCCAGTTTTCCGTCGATGACCACCCGTTGGGTGGTGCGTTTAGCTTCGAGAATTTTGGGGACGGTCTCTCCATGAGAAAAATGGAATTTCAAGAGGGTACACACGAATGTGCCCCCCAGTAAAAATTTGTTCATGACTAATAAAATGCACTAATTTATGTAAGCGGACTGTCGGGCAAAACTAGGCTGAATGCGGCAAAGAGTGTTGTTAAGAAGTGTTAAACGGTCATTTTTAATATTCCTTAACACCGGTTATGGATAAACTAATGACGGGAATACGGCTCCGAGGGTTGCATGGTGGAATTAAAAGAGTCAATAAGCAGAAACATTGGTTGAAGAGGTGCCTCTCCCGTACCCCAATTTTCTATAGATTAAATTTAGAGGGCTGTGTAACATAGGTCACAGACTTGCTCTCTCGTATGATGTAGCTTTGAGAACAGGTTAACAAAAAACAAAGCATGAGTTTATACATTGATACTTTTCTGGGCGGCTTTTCTGGGTATTTCAACTACCTGCTTGATGAAATTCTGCATCCGGGCTGGGATAATTATTTTTACTGGCTACTGGGGCTTTCGCTCGTCGTGTGGTCGATGGAAATTCTGTTTCCATGGCGCAAAGACCAGAGTATCATACGACATGATTTCTGGCTCGATGCATTCTACATGTTTTTTAACTTCTTTCTGTTCTCATTAATCGCTTTCAATGCGGTGTCGGAGGTAGCTGTAGTGGCTTTCAACGATTTCCTGGCTTTGTTTGGCATCACCAATCTGGTTGCTATTCAGGTGGCCCATTTGCCCGTATGGACGCAGTTGCTTTTGTTGTTCGTAATTCGTGATTTTATTCAATGGAATGTACATCGGCTGTTGCACCGGGTACCCTGGCTGTGGAATTTTCATAAGGTACACCACAGCATCGAAGAGATGGGATTTGCCGGTCACCTCCGTTACCACTGGATGGAAACCGTCGTGTACCGTACCTTTGAGTATATACCACTAGCCATGATTGGTTTTGGGATTAATGACTTTTTACTGGTACATCTATTTGCGCTGGCCATCGGGCATCTCAATCACGCCAATGTGTATTTGCCGCTTGGCCCCCTAAAATATATTTTCAATAGCCCACAGATGCACCTGTGGCACCATGCCGAAGAGCTACCGGAAGGAACGTACGGCGTCAACTACGGTATTTCGCTTAGTCTGTGGGACTACCTGTTCGGGAAAGCATACATGCCTTCTGAAAACAGTCATATCCGGCTTGGATTCAGGGGGATGTCGGCATTCCCAAAAACATTCTGGTCACAAATCACGTACCCCTGGTTTAAGAAAAATGAAAAACACCCTCAACAACTGGAAGCTTTGGCTCCTGATCAGTCTCACCCTCGGCCTGGCACCGTTCGTGCCCGAACCTCACTTACTGGGTAAGCTTCGTTGGGTGCTGGGCGGGGCCCAGGGTATGAAGCCGATGGATTGGTTCGACCTCGTGCAGCATGGTGCCCCCTGGATATTGCTGGTCAGGGCTTTGATTGTAAAATTCAGGGACCCCATTCCGAAAAGTCCCCGGGATGCTTAATCGCTCCGCAGCGCCCTCACCGGATTCACGTTGGCCGCTTTAATCGCCAGGTAGCCCATGGTCAGGAACGCCACCAGCGCGGCCAGGCTACCTGCCAGCAGAAACGCCCAGACCGGCACCTCGATTCGGTAGGCGAAATCCTGCAGCCAGGTATCCATACCATACCACGCGATGGGGGTACCTACCACCAGCGCTACCAGAACCAGTTTCAGGAAATCTTTGGACAGCAGTGCCACAATGCTGGCTACACTCGCGCCCATTACCTTCCGCACACCAATTTCCTTGGTCCGCTGCTCGGCGGTAAAGGCAACCAGGCCCAACAGGCCCAGGCAAGAAATGAAAATAGAAAGTCCGGCGAATAGGCCAAAGACCCGCGAGGTCTGGATTTCCCGACGGTAGGTTTTGTCAAAGGCTTCATCCAGAAACGTGTATTCGAAGGGATAGTTTGGAAATTGCTTTTCCCAGACTTGTTTCAGCAGCGGCACCATGGCACTGAGATCAGTACCTTGCAGTTTGAGCGCCATTGGCCCCCAGGAACCGGAATTGATAAGCATCATCGGCATGATTTTGCTTTTTAAATCCATTTGGTTGAAATCCTCCACAATGCCGATGACCTGCCCATTGACGGGTACCTCGCCGTAGCTACCGTCGGCGTTGTACCGGTAGGCAATGTAGCCGATCGTCTGGCCTAATTTCCAGTTGTACTCCTTCATGGCTGATTCGTTAACCACAAAATTACTTTGATCAGCATTGTTGCCTTTTTGAAAAAACCTGCCTTTAGCCATCTGCACCCCGAAAACTGCCGGGAACTGACTGTCCACGAATAACTGGCCAATCGCCACGTCGTCCTGCGGCCCTGTGACCGACTGCGGCGACAGTTTGTTGATACCGACTCCCGTTCCGGGCAGTAGCGACACCTGCGTCAGAGCCTGCACGCTGGCCAGTTGTCGCAACTCATTCCGAAAGGCTGACTTCTGGCTCTCGGATGCCTGAGCGGGCGGAGCGAGCGAAATTACCTGCTCACGTTGATAGCCCAGGTCTTTGTGCTGCATGTACCGAAGCTGGTGCATCACCACAATGGTCGCCACCAGCATCACGATGGAAATTACGAATTGTACCACCACCAAACCGCGCCGTACGTAGGCTCGCCCACTCTTGGGCAGCAGGTAGTTTTTTAGTACCCGAACCGGATTGAAGCTCGATAACACAAAGGCAGGGTACAAGCCCGTCAGTAGGCTCGTTAGCATTACAAACCCCACCAGCAGGACGAGTTTGTCGGGAGTCAGCAGGGAGAGCATGGATAGGTCCTTTCCCGCAAAATCATTAAAGCGAGGCAACGCAATTTGGGCCAGTAATAATGCCAAAACCGTTGCGATCAAGGTGAATAGAAAGGACTCGCCCAAAAACTGCCGGATGAGTTGAGAACGTTTCGCCCCCATCGCCTTGCGGACACCTACCTCCCGCGCCCGCAACGTAGCCCGTGCCGAAGACAGGTTGAGGTAGTTGAAGCACGCCAGCAGCAATATGCACAGGGCTACTGCCGAGAAAATGCGCACGAACTCGATGGCATAGGTAGCCCGCACGCGGTCGTCCATGCGGTGACGGAGGTAGATGTCGCGCAGCGGAATTACGTCCATCTTCCAGGTAGAGGCGTTGGGGTCGTTTGTTTGCTTCGCAACGGCGGGTAACTGGCTCTTTATGGTTTCAAAGGTAGCCCCTGGACTCAGCAAGAAATACGTCATTCCCGCGAAATCCCAGTATGAACTTGGGCTCGTCTCAAGCAGCGTTTTAGCATTGTGGATGGATGCCAGAAAGTCGATGGGTAGGTGCGTATTTTCGGGCGTATTCTGCATGACTCCCACCACGGTGAAGGTGGCTTTGCCCTGCATCTGCACGTCGAGTGTTTGGCCTACGGGCGGCGTATTGGCGAAGTACTTTGTGGCCATACGCTGCGAAATCACCACTTGGTTGGGGAGGTTCAGCGCTTGCTGCAAGCTTCCCTCTACTAGCGGAAATTCAAAGATCTTTGTGAGATTAGAATCGGCTAAGTAAAATCGACTTTCATAAGTTGCCAAATCGTGCCGCGACACTAACGCTCGCTGCGGGGATACTTGTGTGATGGCCGCGATGCCTGTTTGTTTTTCCAATAAAACTCCGAATGACGAACCGCTCGAAGATGAATTAAGGAACTGCTGGAATAGTGCGATGCGGTCGGCCTTCGGTTGTTGGCTATCAAAGCTGAGGTCGTCCAGCACGTAGAGCGCGATGATCAGGCATGTAGCCAACCCGACGGCTAGTCCGGCGATGTTGATGAAGGCGTAGGTGCGCTGCCTGACCAGGTTGCGAAGGGCGATTTTGAGGTAGTTTCTATACATGAATTTGGGTCTTTTGGACTTAACTGTTTTTGGAAGAAAAACCAATACTCTCTTCGGGTTCTTCGATCAATTCCTGCCGCTCCTCCTTCGTTATTCTTTACTTGTTGGTGGTTCTTTCAAAGCTTCTCTCTTGGCAATTGCGCTTGTGTTGGTAGTTTACCCTAACCCGCTTCAAGACGACACGTTCTTCATTTTATTTAGTTAAAGGTGCGGCGGCAACTTCTACCTAAAACTCATTGGATGGCAACCACAGTTTCTCCTCCAACCTCACCGAATATAGCAAGTGGCGCACCAAGGCAGTGAATCCGGCGAAAAGTAGCAGTAAAGTGTCTAATGTTTTTATGTTCAGAATATGTATGATCCGTAGTAGTATTCCTGACAAAAATTAGGCGTAAGGAGTAGGTTACAGCCTTCTAATAACTCTATTAGTAAAGTTGTGCCAAAAATATAAATATCAGTAAACCAGTATTTTAATAAATTTATCCTGTAAATAATGTTCGTAAACGGACAGTGTATAACCAATTACGGACAATCGAAACACACCTTTAGTCAAGGCGCCTTGGGCCTGATATCCATGCAAATGGTACTGGGTCTCTGGCTACCGTTGACTAACAATACTTTCTTTCCTTTCCGAAAGGCAAACTTTCAGTGTAACTTTATTAGGAACCAGTTTTCAGACGCTAACAAGTTCTATGAAGTTCCCATTCAAATACAGCAAGGCGTGGGCCATCCTGGCCGCCAGCGTGCTCCTGACTTGCAAGCCCCGCCAGGAAGAAACCCGTAATGAATCCATCGCCCAGATCATCTGCCGTACGGCACCGATCGATCAGGCATGGTATGGCTCGGGAAAGAAGGCACCGCTTTTCGACAGTCTGGGCAACCTGCATTTTGCCATTACCACCCAAAATTTGGAAGTTCAGCGTTATTTCGATCAGGGCCTGATGCTGGCGATTGGTTTCAATCATGCTGAGGCGGCCCGGTCGTTTTATGAAGCTACCCGACTGGACTCTACCTGTGCCATGGCGCACTGGGGCTTTGCCTACGTACTGGGTCCCAACTATAACGCGGGCATGGAACCCGATAACTATGTGCGTGCGTATGCCGCCATACAACAGGCCCTTAGGTATGCCTCCTCGGTTACGGACAAAGAAAAAGCACTGATCACAGCCCTGGCCAAACGATACTCTCCCGAACCGGTTGATGACCGTAAGCCTTACAACGAAGCCTATTCGAAAGCAATGCATGAGGTGTATAGTCGCTTCCCTGATGATGTGAACATCGGGTCACTCTATGCGGAGTCTATCATGGTTATGCACCCTTGGGATTTATGGGAGAAAGACGGCAGTCCGCGTCCCTGGACCCCCCAAATAGTCTCTACTTTGGAATTACTTATGGAGCGAGCCCCTGGTCACATCGCTCCGCACCACTTCTACATTCACGCCGTAGAGGCGTCAAAATCCCCAGGAAGAGGCCTGAAAAGCGCTGCTATCCTGGGCAAACTAGCCCCCGGAGCCAGCCATCTGGTACACATGCCTTCGCACATCTACATTCGTACGGGCCACTACAACGAAGGTACAGTGGCTAACCGGCAGGCGGTATTGGTAGATAGCGTATACCTGACCTCTTGTTTTGCTCAGGGAGCTTTTCCACTGACCTTATTTCCGCATAACTATCATTTTATGGCCGCCACCGCCACCATGGAAGGAGATAGTACACTAGCAATGCAAGCCGCCCAAAAAGTGGCCGAATACACCAACAAAAAGTTACTGTCTGAACCCGGATGGGGTACTCTTCAGCATTACTACACCATTCCTTACCATATAGCACTCAAATTTAAAATGTGGGATGAAGCCTTGCGGATGGCTACCGCGGATACACTTTCCCTGAAATATCCTACCGCCATCCGCCAGTATGCCCGTGGTATGGCGCTGGTAGGAAAGGGACAGCCAGAAAAAGCCAAAGCAGCGCTTTTGCAGCTCGAAAAACTAGCCAGAGACCCGGAAATTGCTACGCTTACAATTTGGGACATCAATACCATGACTTCCATTCTGGAAATTGCCCGGAGGGTACTCAAAGCTGAGATTTTGGCGCAGGAAGGTCAGTATGATGCCAGCATTAGTCTGCTTCGCGAAGCGGTTGCCCTCGAAGATCAGTTGAACTACAACGAGCCCCCCGACTGGTTCTTCTCGGTACGGCATAGTTTGGGGGCGGCTTTGTTGAAAGCCAAACGCTATACCGAGGCCGAGGCGGTTTATAAAGAAGATTTGAAGACGTTACCCCGCAATGTGTGGGCAGAGGCAGGACTTCGATCCGCCCTAACCAACCGCTGACTACTTACTCGCTCCGCAAACTCTTCACCGGATTCATCAGCGCTGCTTTTATAGCCTGAAAACTCACCGTCAGGAAGGCTATGGCCAGTGCCAGTACGGCTGCCAGTATAAACACCCACCACTCGATACCAATTTGGTACTGAAAGCCTTCCATCCACGACTTCATGAGGTAGTACGCCACGGGCGAAGCGATGACAATGGCAATGCCGACGAGTTTGAGGAAATCTTTGGACAGCAACGCCGTAATACTCGCCACGGAGGCCCCCAGTACCTTGCGCACGCCGATTTCTTTAGTGCGTTGCTCGGCGGTGAACGCCGCCAGGCCGAATAGCCCCAGGCAGGCGATGAAGACCGTGAGGCCCGCAAAGGTGCGGTACAGCAGGCCGGTCTGTCGTTCGGTCTGGTAGTAATTATCGATGCTTTCCTCGTAGAATTTTCCGACGAAGGGTACCTCCGGAAATATTTTCTCGTAAGCCGCTTTCACTTTTTCAATCGTATTCGGCAGATTCTGGGATTGCAGCTTGACTGCCCCCGACCAGTAAAATTTTGGCACATGGGTTATGAGGATGGGGGCGATGTCTTCTTTGGCCGATTGGGTGTGAAAATCCCGGATGACGCCCACGATGGGAGCCGGCTCCCAACTGCCCATCCGCAGGGAATGGCCGATGACCGAAGCCGGATCTTTCACACCCAGCTTTTTCAACAACCGCTCGTTGACCACGAATTTGGTGTTGGTGTCGCCTACCGCGTAGGGCCCACCCGCCACGAATTCGATGCCGTAAGTTTTGAAATAGTTACCGTCGGCCATTTTCATTGAAATCTGAAAATCTTCGTCCTCGGACATATTCGTGAAAGAAAAATTGCTCTGCCAGTCATTGCTGGAAGAGGGTTGGTCCGAAGCGTAGGAAACGGCCTGTACTTCGGGAATCTGTCGCAGCTGGTTGCGTAATGCCTCGTTACGGGAACTGTACTCCGTATCCATGCTGAGCGTATAGACGCCTTCTTTTTCAAAACCCAAATCCAACTGGCTGACGTATTCCATTTGCCGCAAGTTGATGACTGTACCAATGATGAGCACGAGTGCTGCCGCAAACTGAAATACAATCAGGCTTTGGCGCAACGTCAGACCGCCTATCCAGCCGCGTGAGACTTTTTTGCGGAAAACTTCCAGCGGTGAGAACGACGATAGCACCAACGCCGGATACAAGCCCGAAAGGAACGTCAGCAGCAGTAGTAATCCCACCAGCCAAAGGCCGAGCTCAGGGGTAAAGTACAGGGATGCGTCTGTAGGTACGTCGAACATTTTTTCGAGCAGCGGCAGAGTGGCGTACGCCAGTGCCAGGCCTACCATTACCGAAACCAGTACCACCAAGAAAGTCTCAGTCAGAAATTGCGTGACCAGTTGGCTTTTCTGGCTACCCAGTACTTTTCGTACTCCTACCTCTTTGGCGCGTTTGGTGGCCAGCGCGGAGTAGATATTGATGAAGTTGATACAGGCCATTAGTAGGATGAGAAGGCCTACCACGGCAATATTCCTGATCCGCTCCCTGGGTACCGCCCGGTCTTTGTAGTTGTCCAGGTTGGTGTCATGGTGCACATTGGCAAAAGGACTGAGAGAATGTGTTTTCTTGTCATTTTCCTTCCGACTATCGTAGTGCTTGCGCGAGAATTTTTCGAGCAGGGCGTTGGCCGAAGCGGCTGAATATTTCTCGGGTAGTAATACAAAAACCTGATCGCTACTGCTGGTGCTACCCCAGTTATTAAAATCGCCGAAGCCGAACAACTCTGGTTTGGCACGCTTGGATTCGTAGGACAAGACAATATTCAGGGGGAAATCGGTGTTGGCCGGCGCGTCTTCCAATACCCCACCTACCTTCATGGTTGTCGTGTTGTTGATGCGCAGGTACTTCCCGACGGCTTGCTGGTAGTCTTTGAAGTACTTCCCAGCAAATTTGCGCGATAGTACCACCACATTGGGCTGGGCCAGTACCTCGGGGGTACCCTCGAGCCAGCGGTAATCGAACAGTTGGAAAAATTCGGGCCCTACCATTAATCCTTCATTTTGCTCGATGAATTTGGTCGAAACATCGTGCGAATCAGGGTCGCTGCCCAGAACCGTCACCTGCGGATCGAGAGTACCGAAAATGGGTACTACCTTTTCAAACTGCGGAATGTCGGTTTTCAAAGCCGCCGCCACGGGCAGTGGATTGCCGGGCGATACTTCGCCACTGCCATCGGGATAGATCTGCTGCCGTACCACCCGGTAAATCCGGTCGTACTTCGTGTGGAAGGTGTCGAAACTCAGTTCGTAGCGCACTACCATGAACAATAGGAGTGCCGCTGCCACGCCTACGCTCAGGCCCAGGGTGTTCAGGATGGTAAAACTCCGGTGCCGGGTCAGGTTTCGGAGGGCGATTTTTAGGTTGTTGGCTAGCATTAAATTGTATGGTTTAGTTAGACTGGAGGAAGGATAAAAGGAGGCTTGAGCCAGGCCCCTTCCCCCTTTAATCCTTTCTCCTTATACTCACTCGCTCCGCAACGACCTCACCGGATTCATCAACGCCGCCTTGATGGCCTGAAAACTGACTGTGAGCAGTGTAATTGCCAGCGCTCCCGTACCGGCCAGGGCGAAAACCCACCACGCCAGGCCGGTACGGTAGGTGTACTTTTGTAGCCAGCCATCCATAAAGTACCAGGCCAGCGGCGAGGCGATCAGCAGTGCGATGAGGACCAAAAACACAAAATCTTTGGAAAGCAACCGCCACAGGCTGGTCACGCTGGCCCCCAGTACTTTGCGTACCCCAATTTCCTTGGTACGTTGCTCGGCCATGAACGAGGCCAGGCCAAATAGCCCCAGGCAACTGATCAGGATAGCTAGCCCGGTGAATACGCCCGCCAGTTTGCCGACCCGCTCCTCAGAGGAGAATTTGGCGGCGTATTCCTCATCCACAAACTTGTACTCGAAGGGTAGGTCGGGGAAGTTTTTCTTATAAATCTGTTCGATGGTGGCAATGCTTGCACTGGCGCTTTGGTCAGGATTCAGCCGGAGGTTGTAGTAGCTGGCATTGTCGTGTTTATCGAAAACGTACATCGACTGCTTCACCGGCTCGTAAGGCGACTGCATGATCATGTCGTCGATAACGCCGATGACGGTCATCGGCGGGGCGGGATCTTCCTCATCGTCGTCCCGGATAATCATCCCAATGGGCTCTTTCAAACTCATGTATTGGACGGCGGTTTTGTTCAGGATTACCGCGTTGGAGTCGGTGGCAAACTCGCGCGAAAAATCACGCCCGGCGATAATTTTCAGACCCAGTGATTTGACGTACTCCGGCGAAACGGATGTCCAGGCCAAGTCTTCCTGAAACCCCTCGGGCTTGCCTTCCCACAGAAAACCCGAACGATTGGAGAAAACTTCGGTCGTAGGGCTGCTGGAAGCGGACATCTCGACTACCGCGCCCGAATTGAGAAAATCCTGACGTAGAAAATCGAATTTTCCGATAAAGTCATGCTGCGTCAACGGAATCTGGATCAATCCCTCCCGGTCGTAGCCAATGGGTCGGTTTTTGGCGTACTGGATTTGCTGAAAGACGATGATGGTACCGATAATCAGCGCCACCGAAACTGTAAATTGCATCACGACCAGTACCTTACGGGGAAGCGAGGCGTAACGACCTACCCGAAAGGTACCTTTCAGTACTTTGACGGGCTGGAATGAAGAAAGATAAAGCGCAGGATAGCTGCCGGAAAGCAGTGCCGTGAAGAAAACGAACAACACGCAGGCTCCCCAGAAATAACCACTGTCCCAGGGGAACTCGATAGCTTTGTCGGCCAACGTATTGAAGAAGGGTAGGGCGATCCCCACCAGAATTAAAGCCAAGCCAAACGCCATCCCCACGACCATAAACGACTCGCTCAGAAACTGGCCGATCAACTGCGATCGTAACGAACCGACCGATTTGCGGATACCGACTTCTTTGGCGCGTTTCTCGGAGCGTGCTGTGCTGAGGTTCATGAAATTGATGCAGGCCAGCAGCAAAACGAAAGACCCAATAATCCCGAACAGCCAGACATTTTCCATGCGTCCGCCCGTCTGCACGCCGTTCTCAAAGTTTGATTTCAGGTGCCAGTCGTTCATAGATTGCAGAAGTATCACCGGCTTGTGCTGCGTAACGTCCTTGGGCGCGGCTTTCATTTTCGCCTCCTTTATTTTGGCCGATACTTGCTCCATCGTGGTGTTGTCGGCGATTTGGACAAATAACTGCCAGGAATTATTTCCCCATTGATCCACCGAATTTTTAATCCACTCCGTGTTGTTCACGTAATGTTCCCAGGGTGCAATGTAGGTCGTGGCGCTGAAATCGTTATTGGCGGGAATGTCGGCGTACACACCCGTCACGTTCAGGTTGTACTTGTTGTTGAGTTTGACGATTTTCCCCAAGGCTTCCTCACTGCCGAAAAGCGCCTTAGCCGTCGAAGCCGTCAGCAGAATAGAATTGGCATCTTGAAGTCCTTTCTGAGTACCTTTCACCATGTTTAGCCCCAGCATCTCGGGGGCACCCTGCTGCATGAAGTTGCCTTCTTTCACCAGCTTTTTCTCGCCGTAGGTCAGAATGCTCCTGAATCGCCAGCTACTCATCACTATGTGCTTAAAATTATCGGCGTAGCCGTTGCGCAAGGCCATTTCAAGGGGTCGGGGAATGGCGGGTCCCGTACCGATTTTTCCGTTGAAAGTCTGGCTTTGGTACACTTGCGCGATGCGGTCGTGATTTTTGTGGTAATGGTCGAACGTCAGTTCGTCGTTCATCCACAGGCCAATCATAATCGCAACGGCCATGCCTACCGCCAGGCCCGTGATGTTGAGGAAGGAATACACCTTATTTTTGGCCAGATTACGAACGGCTATTTTCAGGTAGTTGCTGAGCATGTTTTGGAGGGTAAAATGGTAGGGCAATTTTTATTCATGGCTAATAGAAAGAAGAACAGGCTTCTGATTGTTACTATGGCTTAGAAAAAGGTATGCCAATAAATTTTTATTCTGACTATCAGAGTTTTAAGATTGAGATCAAAACAAAAATGTCCGCAAACGGACGTTTACGGCCGTTTGCGGACACCAGTTGGATGGGGTCGATTTCAGGTAGAAACATCCGACATCACCTTGCGTACCTAGATAACTTCAGAATGTATCTCCAGCCGGTATCCCACGCCATGCACGGAAGCAATGCGCAAGGTGGGATCGTGTTGCAGAAGCTTGCGCAGACGCGACACAAACACATCGGCACTGCGGCCTACGGTAATGCCCTCGTCGCCCCAAACGGATTGCAAGATTAAGTCCCGTCCCAGCAGTTGGTTGGGATGATTCAAAGTCAGGCAACCAACACTGATTCGTTTTTTCATAGAAAACTAGTTGTAGTGAAAGAATATCCGAAGGTACCTCCTCTGGTTTTCAGCGGCGAATTTCCCGCGTAAAAGAATGTAAAGGAAATGTAAAAGTTAGTAGGTGGTTAATTATCAAGATAGTATTGTAAGCAGAATCTAGATTGTAGTAGGTGAGGAATTATCGATCGACTGCAAAATAGATGGATTGTGTCCCTACGTCGGCCCGTAGAAATCCTGCCTCAAAAATCACTAAATAGTAATGTTTAGATGCGTCCGCAGGTGTCACAGTGGATTTCTGGGATTTTTACAAAAAAAAGGCAAAATTATTTTATCGTAATAAGTAGGAAAAGCCGCATAAACTCTTTGTTTTGTACTTTTAAGGGATTTTATAGTAGAATGGCCAAAGCAGTAACTCTCCACAAAGGCTACGACATCAAACTCGTTGGCGAAGCCGAATTCACAATAGCCGACCTACCTGTTTCTGAGGTCGTAGCCATCAAGCCGCTGGATTTTCCGGGTCTGGTTCCCAAGCTCATGGTCGAGGCGGGCGATGAAGTTCTGGCTGGTCAGCCCCTGTTCTTTGATAAAAATAATCCGACGATCAAATTTGTTTCACCGGTCTCGGGTGAGGTAGCGGAAGTGGTCCGGGGCGCAAAACGACGCATTATGGAAGTCAGGATCATTCCTGACCGGGGAGAGCGTCGGTACGTCCAAAGTAATCCCGCTGATCCGCTAACACTTTCCCGCGAAGCTATAATAGAACGTTTGCTCGAAGCGGGCTGCTGGAATTACATTCGTCAGCGTCCTTTCTCACTGATAGCCAATCCTGAAGATACCCCCAAGTCCATTTTTGTCTCCTGTTTCGATACGGCTCCGCTAGCACCCGATTTAGGATATATCATAGATTTTGATCAAGAAAACTTTCAAACGGGCCTCGCAGTTTTGAATCAATTATCCACCGGAAATCTGCACGTGGGAATCCGGGGAAAGGCCAACGACAAAGATATTACCGCAGTCGAGTTTAAGAATATCCCCTCAGAACACATTCATCCCATACAGGGGCCACACCCGGCGGGCAACGTAGGGATTCAAATCCACCACCTCGACCCGATCAGGAAAGGCGAAGTGGTATGGTACGTGCACCCCCAGGACGTTATCATCATCGGGCGGTTATTTCGCGAAGGCCGCTACCGCGCCGACCGTGTAGTAGCGCTCACGGGCAGCAGCGTAAAGGATCCGCAGTATTTCCGGGCCATTACCGGACAAACGCTAGCGTCTATTCTGGGTAGCCAACTTAAAGCCGATACCGCCCGGATTATACAGGGCAATGTACTGACGGGTGTTACGTCCTCGTCTGACGATTTTCTGTCCCATTACACCAATCACATCACCGCGATTCCCGAGGGCGACGAGCCCGAATTCTTGGGCTGGCTGACGCCGGGCATTAAAAAACTGAGCCTTTCCCGAACCTTCTTTTCATGGCTGTTCCCTAATCGAAACTACCAGCTCGATACCAATATGCACGGCGAAGAGCGGGCCTTTGTGATGACAGGGCAGTATGATAAAGTGCTGCCTATGAATATTATGCCCGTTATTCTGTTGAAGTCCATCCTGGCCCGCGACATCGAACGAATGGAGCAACTGGGCATCTACGAAGTTTCGGAAGAAGACTTCGCCCTGTGTGAATTTGTCTGTACCTCCAAAATTGAGGTGCAGCGCATTATCGCCGAGGGCCTGGAAATGGCCCGGCTGGAAGGGTAGTTTTTAGTGGCAAAGAAAAAGTTAAAAGTGTATGAGCACATGAACTTGTGGGAAAAGAAATCGCAAGAATAGCCACGGCGAATCGCTCATAAATAGTGAACTCATAAACCCTGAACGCAAAAATCATAAACTCTGCAAGTGAAACCAATTAGAAACTTAGTCGAGAGCCTGGAACCTCATTTTAAGAAGGGAGGTAAATTCGAAAAACTCCATCCGGCTTTCGATGCTCTATCGACGTTCCTGTTCGTGCCGGGCCACACCACCGAAAATGGCGTCCACATTCGTGACGCTATGGATCTTAAGCGCACCATGTTTACGGTGGTGATCGCGCTGGTACCTACCTTGCTTTTAGGAATGTGGAATGTAGGCTACCAGCATTACCTGGCCTACGGAATGGAGGTCAGTTTTTGGGAAAACTTCCTGTTTGGATTTATCAAAGTGATGCCGATCGTGGCAGTGTCCTACGGCGTCGGGCTCGGGGTGGAATTCGCCTTCGCGGTGGTGAAGGGGCATCAGGTCAATGAGGGGTACCTGGTAACGGGAATGTTGATTCCGTTGATATTACCAGTGACGATTCCGCTGTGGATGGTGGCATTTTCCGCCGTGTTCTGCGTGATTCTGGGGAAAGAGATTTTTGGCGGCACGGGCATGAACTTCATGAACCCCGCCCTGCTGGCCCGCGCCTTTCTGTTCTTCGCTTTTCCGGCTTATATGACGGGCGATATCTGGACCGACCTTTCGCCCGAGCCGGGCCACGCCCTGGTGGATGCCTGGTCGGGAGCGACCAATTTGGTTTATTTTGATACCAACTATACCCAAATGACCTCGCTTTCCAATACGTTTTGGGGAATCGAGCAGGGATCGATTGGTGAAACCAGCGTTTTTGCTATCCTGATCGGTGCATTCATTCTGATCGCAACAGGGGTAGGTAGCTGGAAAATCATGACGGCCTGTTGCATCGGTTTGCTCGGCATGGGATTCTTCCTGAATCTGGTGGCTCCGGCCGATATACCTACCCATGCTATGCACACGCCCGCTTACTACCATTTGCTCATCGGTAGTTTCGCATTCGGAGCAGTCTATATGGCTACCGATCCGGTCAGTGCCGCCCATACTGAAACCGGAAAGTGGATTTATGGTATCCTAATCGGAGCCTTTACCGTTGTCCTCAGGGTATTCAATCCCGCCTACCCCGAGGGCGTCATGCTTAGTATTTTGCTGATGAATGTATTTGCTCCTTTGATCGACCATTTGGTCGTAGAACGTCACATCAAAACCCGACTTAGACGTGCATAGCAACCGATATACCCTGATTTATGCGGGCGTGTTGTCCATCATCACGGCCATAGTCCTGGCGTTTGCCGCCGAGGGACTGAAAGAACTGCAAACGGCCAACGTGGCCCTCGATACGCGCTCGAATATTCTGAAAGCCGTCCGGCTCGAATATACTGACCGCACTAAGATCAATCAGACCTATGAATTGTCGGTGCAGGAGCTGGTGGTGAATACGACGGGAGAAATTGAGAAAGATGAGCAAGCGCCCCGGATCGACCTGAAAAATCAGATCAACAAGAAGCCGGAAGAACGCAAGCTACCCCTGTACATTTATACCGGCGAAGGTGGCAAAAAATACTATGTTATTCCTGTTCGGGGTGTCGGACTCTGGGGGCCTATCTGGGGATTTGTGTCACTCGAGAATGATTTTAATACGGTTTATGGAGCCTACTTCGACCATAAGGGTGAAACCCCCGGCCTGGGTGCCGAGATTGCCGAGGAGCCCTTCCAGAACCAGTTTGAGGGAAAAAAGATCATGGAAGATGGAAAATTCGTATCGGTCAATGTGTTGAAAAATACGTATAAAAGTCCGCTGGGCCCGGAACACCGCGTGGATGCTATTTCGGGGGGGACCATCACCTCTAACGGCACCGATGAAATGCTGAAAAACTGCATCGCGCCCTATGTATCGTATTTTGAAAAGATTGCAAGCACTAAGCAAGTGGCAGTGAAATGAATTGAGCGTATTTGAGTTTAAAGTTTACTTATACACATTAAACTCTTTAATCTTCATATCACCCGACCACTTCTAAACTTTAAACTCATAGACTCCAAAAATATATGGCAGCACCAACCATTACCGACGCGCCACCCGTGGTGAAACAGAAAAAAGAAGCTCTTTTTTCCAAAAAAAACATGCAAACCCTGCGCGACCCGCTGGACGATACCAATCCCATCACAGTGCAGGTTCTGGGTATTTGCTCGGCTCTGGCCGTAACCGTACAGGTCAAGCCTGCGCTCATTATGGCGCTGGGGGTCATGTTTGTCACGGCCTTTTCCAATCTCATCATTTCTCTGATTCGCAAGTCCATCCCTACCCGGATCAGGATCATCGTGCAGCTCATTATCGTGGCCATGCTTGTGACGATCGTGGATCAGTTGTTAAAAGCCTACGTTTATGATGTGAGTAAGAAACTGGCGGTCTTCGTGGGACTTATCATCACCAACTGCATCATCATGGGGCGGCTCGAAGCCTTCGCCCTGGCGCAGAAACCGTGGCCGTCGTTCCTAGATGGCATTGGCAATGGCCTGGGTTACGGGCTTATTCTGGTGATGGTGGCGGTGTTCCGGGAATTCTTCGGCTCGGGCTCGATTCTGGGATACAAGCTGGTACCACAGTGGGCCTACGACCACGGCTATGTTAATAATGGACTCATGGTGCTACCCCCGGCGGCGCTGTTTATCATCGGCCTGTATATCTGGTGGCAACGAAGTCGAAAAGAGAAATTGATTAATGTATCTTGATAAGAGGGACAGAGTAGCAAAGTGACAGACGCACAAAGTGTCTTCTGAACTGAAAATATCATAGTATTAGCTACCCGCAAACGAATTCACCTTTTATACATTTTTACTTTGTCCCTTAGTGCCTTTTGAACTCTGTGCCTTCAAAACTTTGTCACTCAAACTATGCAACACCTACTAAATTTATTCATCAAAGCTATCTTCGTCGAGAACGTGATCTTTGCATTCTTCCTGGGAATGTGCTCGTTTCTAGCGGTTTCCAAAAAAATCAAAACTGCCTTTGGTTTGGGGCTGGCGGTAATCTTCGTCATGGTACTCACTACCCCACTCAATTACCTCATCCTGGTTTATATGCTCAAAGAAGGGGCCCTGACTTGGATACACCCTTCGCTGGCGAGCATTGATCTGACTTTTCTGGCATTTATCCTGTTCATCTCCACCATCGCCGGAGCCGTGCAGTTGGTAGAAATGGTCATCGAAAAATTCCTGCCGGCGCTTTATACCTCACTGGGTATTTTCCTGCCTTTGATTACAGTGAACTGCTCCATTCTGGGTACCTCCCTGTTCATGCAGGAGAGGGAGTACAATATGGCCGAAACCGCCGTGTTTTCTTTTGGTTCGGGCATCGGGTTTTTTCTGGCTATCGTGCTGCTGGCGGGCATCCGCGAACGGCTTCGCTACTCCAACGTCCCCGCGCCGTTGCAGGGCCTGGGCATAGCCATGTTCATTACCGCCCTGATGGGCTTGGCGTTTCTGAGTTTTTCAGGAATAAAGCTGTGAAAAGGGTAAAGGGAAAACGGTAAAAGGTCAACGGTTGATGTGAATTCGCGGAAGCGATTCTCTCATTCATCACTCATCACTCATCATTCAAAATATGGTTCCCGTACTTGTTGCCAGCGTTGTAATCTTTATCCTGATTGTACTGTTACTGGCTTTTCTGATCCTCACGGCAAAAGACCGGCTGCTACCGCAGAATGACGTGAAAATTACGATCAATGGCGAAGAGGATGAGCCGCTCGTGGTGAAGCCCGGCGGTACCCTGCTTTCCACTTTGGCCGAAAATAAACTGTTCCTGGCTTCGGCCTGCGGTGGCGGGGGTACCTGCGCCATGTGTACCTGTATGGTATATGAGGGTGGAGGAGAAGTACTACCCACCGAAACCAACCACCTCAACCGACGGCAGGTGAGGGAGCACATGCGGTTGGCTTGCCAGGTGAAGGTAAAGGAGGACATGAAGATTCGCATCCCGGAAGAAGTGTTTGGGATCAAAAAGCTGGAATGTACCGTAGTATCCAACTACAACGTGGCTACCTTCATCAAGGAGTTCGAAGTAAAGCTCCCCGAAGGTGAAGCGCTGGATTTTAAGGCGGGGGGATACATTCAGATTGACATCCCCGAAACGGTGGTCAAGTACCAGGACTTCGACATCACCGCTCACCCGGCCTACCACGACCGTCCTGATAAGTTTCAGGAAGACTGGGACAATTTTAACCTCTGGCCGCTGACGATGGTCAACGAGGAAGAGGTATTCCGCGCCTATTCGATGGCGAACCATCCTGCCGAGGGTAACATTGTTAAGCTAACCGTTCGCATTGCTACCCCAGCCTTTGACCGCGCCAAAAACGGCTGGGCTGAGGTCAATCCGGGCATCGCTTCTTCCTATATTTTTAGCTTGAAGCCGGGGGATAAAGTTACGGTTTCAGGCCCTTATGGTGAATTTTTTATCAAGGATTCCGAGCGCGAAATGCTGTACATTGGCGGCGGTGCTGGTATGGCGCCCATGCGTTCGCATCTTTTCCATCTTTTTTATACCGAAAAAACCAAACGTAAAGTCACGTTCTTCTACGGCGGTCGCACCAAAAAAGAGCTTTTCTACGTGGACGAGTTCCGGCAGATTGAAAAAGATTTCCCCAATTTCACATTCGTCATCGCGCTGGACAACCCGATGCCCGAAGATAACTGGACGTTGAAAAAAGACATCGACGACCCCAGCGGCGATGGATTCAAGGGCTTTGTACACAATGTGGTAATTAACGAATTTCTAAAAAAGCATCCCGCCCCCGAAGACCTGGAAGTGTATTTCTGCGGTCCTCCCATGATGAACCAGTCGGTTATTAAAATGGCCGACGACTGGGGCATTCCATCGGAGCAGGTAGCCTTTGACGATTTCGGCGGATGATGCGGTACCTCCTGGGGCTGGGCTGGCTGCTGGGTTTCCTATCCTGCCAACCGCCCCGTAATGCCTACACGCAACTCGAAGGCAAGGCTCAGGGTACTACCTTCCGGATTGTATATAAGGACACTACCGCACGAGACTTCTCAACTTCTGTAGACAGTATTTTTCATGTTATGGACCGCAGCATGTCACTGTGGGACAGTACTTCTATCATTTCACTGCTGAACGCAAATAATCCGGCAGTACGAGCCGACGCCCACTTTGCCAACGTCTTTCGCGAAGCCTGGGAGGTGTCCGAACAAACTGACGGCTATTTCGACTGCACCGTGGGCCCCCTGGTGAAAGCCTGGGGATTCAGCTACAAGAAAAACCTGCCACCGCCCGATTCTGCCCAGGTGGATAGTTTGCGGCAGTTCATCGGTTACCACAAAGTCCGATTAGGCGATGGAAAACTCAGCAAAGAAAAATCCCAGATTCAAATTGATTTCAACGCCATTGCACAGGGATATACCGTAGATGTACTTGCGGATTTTTTTAAAGCCCGGGGTATCAAAAACTATCTGGTAGAGGTAGGGGGTGAAGTTCGCGCCAAGGGCAGCAATGAACGCGGCGAAATCTGGCGGATCGGTATTGACAAACCCGTAGACAATGCCGCCGTAGGGCGTCCCTTGCAGGCTGTGGTGTCGCTTAATGACAAGTCTCTCGCAACGTCCGGCAGCTACCGCAAGTTTGTGGAGCGTGGTGGGCATAAATACAGCCACGCCATCGACCCACATACGGGTTTTCCTATTGCCCATACTTTACTGAGTATTTCCGTTCTGGCTCCCGATTGCATGACGGCCGATGCCTACGCCACGGCATTTCTGGTGATGGGTTTAGAGAAGGCCATACCACTGGCGAAGGAAAAGGGACTGGAACTGTACGGGATTTCGGCAGGGAGGGACGGAAATCTGAGCGTATACCAGTCGGATGGATTCATGGCGGAGGCGGTGGAGTAGGGGGACTTGTCAAGTCGAAGAATCGGGCCAGTGTGAGGAGTTCACTAGACTAAATTCATCCAAAATTCAGTATCTAAATTCCGTTCTCCACGTATCATGCTGACCCATATCAACCCTAGGCTACCCATGCGTGACAAAGCCGTCACCAGGGAGTATTATGTAAACAAAATAGGTTTTGTGGAATTCGGCAGCGGTGACTATGAGGGGTACCTTATGGTGCAAAAGGATACGATTCAAATTCATTTTTTTGAGTTTAAAGAACTAGATCCCAAAGAAAATTATGGGCAAGTTTATATCCGAACCGATGCTATTGATGCGCTGTACCAATCCTTTTTGGACAAAAAAATAGACATCCACCCCAACGGCCATTTGCAAACCAAACCCTGGGGACAAAAAGAGTTTTCTCTCCTTGACCCGGATCATAATTTGCTGACGTTCGGCCAGAGTATCTAACGCGCGGTGATGTGATGTAGTAGGGTGTTTAGTCCTGACTCCGCCGCCAGCGAAGCGAATCGGACAGTGCCAGTCGACCAACAGATCGGGCAGTCCCCTTAAACCTCATACCCGAAAATCAATTTTATAAAAAAACGAGGGTACCCTTGGGAGGTACCCTCCTTGCTAGATGGGTAGAATGGAGGTAAGTCCTGGGACTTCGAATGCCTCAATTAGCTGTTGCGTTTCAGCTTGGCCTCAATTGTCTGCTGGGTGTGGGGCACTACACGCAGCCGCTCCTTAGGAATCAATTTTCCGGTGTCGACACACACGCCGTACGTGGCGTTTTTGATACGTACAAGGGCATTCTCGAGCTGGGTGGCATACTTCTGCTGCCGGGCAGCCAGTTGGCTGAGGTTTTCGCGCTCACTGGCGTCGGCCCCATCTTCCAGGGCCTTAGAGGTACCTCCCGTCATGTCGGTGCCGCTGTCATTTTTCTTGCTCAGGGTACCTTTGATGTAATTGAGTTCCTTCATCGTATTGTCCAGCTTTCCCCGGATCAACTCCTCAAATTCCCTAAGCTCCTCCTCAGAATACCGAGTTTTTTTGTCTTGCATTGTTATACAGGTCTAAGAGTTTATGAAGTATTGTCTTATCTATTTCGCAAAATTAAGGGTTATTGTTTATAGTTTATCCAATACACTTCCTTACTGTAAAATAAACCGTTGCCCGTCATTTTTATTTTATCGCCAAACACGAATTAAAATTCTGAATTATGAGGGTAGATACCTCAAACATTCGGTAGATCGAGGGAGGAAGGGTAGATTATATAGGTTGGTTGAAAATGAAATAATTTCAAGAAAAAATAGATTTTTGCTTTTGTCGTTTCAAAGAGTGTAAGTTTGTATAATTTGTAAAAAAATTCATCAACATACTAAAATTCAGACTACTAGCTTTTTAAATGATGACAACTTATCTGGAGCCTGCTCCAATTAAAGACAAAGAGAATCCGTTGGAATCCATGATGCAGCGCTTTGATAAGGCGGTGCAACTACTCGGTATTTCCGATGAAATGTACCACATCCTGAAAGTGCCGCGCAAGCAGGTGATCGTGGGCTTGCCCGTGACGATGGACAGCGGCGAAATCCGCACCTTTGAAGGCTATCGCGTGATACACTCCACCATCCTCGGCCCTAGTAAGGGAGGCATCCGCTTCGATCCGGGCGTCAACCTCGACGAGGTACGCGCGCTGGCCGCCTGGATGACCTGGAAATGTGCCGTCGTGGATATCCCCTACGGTGGGGCCAAAGGCGGCGTGGCCTGCAATCCGCGCCAGATGTCGGCGGGAGAAATCGAACGCCTCGTGCGGGCCTACACCACCGCGATGCTTGATGTCTTTGGGCCGGATCAGGATATTCCCGCCCCTGACATGGGCACGGGCCAACGCGAAATGGCGTGGCTGATGGACGAATATTCCAAAGCGAAGGGTATGACAGTGCAGGCCGTTGTGACGGGCAAACCCATAGTACTGGGTGGGTCACTGGGCCGTACCGAGGCCACCGGGCGCGGCGTGACGGTTTCGGCTCTGGCAGGAATGGACAAAATGCGGCTCAATCCCTACAAGTCGACTGCCGCTGTGCAAGGCTTCGGGAATGTGGGGGCCAACGCGGCGTCACTTTTGTGCGAGCGCGGTGTGAAAATTCTGGGGATCAGCGATTTGACGGGAGCGTATTACAACGAAGGCGGCATCGATATCGATGCTGCGATGGCCTACCGCGACCATAACAACGGTCAGCTGGAAGGCTATGGCGGCGCCGAACCGATTTCGGCCGACGAACTTCTTTCCCTGCCCGTGGATGTGCTGGTGCCGGCGGCCACGGAGGACGTCATTACCATGCGTAACGCAGGTTCCATTCAAGCCAAGATGATCGTGGAAGGAGCCAATGGCCCTACCTCGGCCCGCGCCGACGATATTATCAACGATAAGGGGATTATGGTAATACCGGATATTCTGGCCAATGCCGGCGGCGTGACGGTATCCTACTTTGAGTGGGTGCAAAACCGCATGGGCTACAAGTGGACGCTGGAACGCATCAACCGTCGCAGCGACCGGATCATGAAAGACGCCTTCAACAAAGTGTACAAGACCTCGCAGGATTATGGCGTGTCGCTGCGCATTGCGGCTTATATCGTAGCCATCGACAAGGTGGCCAGTACCTACAAATTCCGGGGAGGATTTTAAGGTAGTGGACAGTTGACGGTGGACAGTTGACAGCGGTTCGATTGAAAAAGTAACTGACATAAAGCTTGAATAAGCTAAATTTGCTGAGCATAAGTCGAATCAGTCTGAGTGAATCAATACGTTTCATAGCCAGGCAACTTTCAACCCTCCACTTTCAACTAAAAAATGTCCCTTAGTCCCCGCGTCATTGCGTTTATTCTGGCTTTTCTCATCGCGGGCATCACCACGTCCTTTCTCACGTTCGTGGATGGCGTTTCAACGAGTATGCTGTTTGTGGTAGGGGTGTCAAGTTTTGCGGGAGCTTTTTTTCTGGTACTCTACACCATTGAAATTATCGTGTACCGTGAGGTCAACAAAATGTACCGTACCATCAATAAGCTCAAACTCAAAGATTTTAATATTTCCCGTAAGTCCCTGGTTCATGAAAACAACCCTCTCAAGCGACTGAACGACGAGATTTTCGTCTATGTAGCAAAAAAACAGAAAGAAATCGAAGAGCTCCGAAAGCTGGAGCAATTCCGCCGTGAGTTTCTGGCCGATGTATCGCACGAACTGAAAACGCCCATTTTTGCTGCCCAGGGCTTCATTCATACCCTAATCGACGGGGCGGTCGATGATGAGAATGTGCGGGATCGTTTCCTGAAAAAAGCTGCCAAAAGTCTGGACGGCCTGGATGCCCTGGTGCAGGACCTCGTGACGCTCTCACAGATGGAAACCGGGGCTATCAAAATGAATAGGGAGCGGGTAAATCTTCGCCTGATGGTGGAAGATATTCTGGACCATCTGGAAAAAATCGGCCAGGATCGGCAGGTGTCCTTCAAGATCAAGCCCGACAAACTCACCGAAGTATGGGTCATGGCCGACGCGCAACGGATTGAGCAGGTCATGGTGAATCTGATCGAAAACGCCATCAAGTACAATAACGAAGGTGGAAAAGTCATTATACACTTCGACGAAGACAAGAAGCACTACGGTATCTCGGTGCGCGACAATGGCCCCGGCATTCCGCCTGAACACCTGACCCGGATCTTTGAGCGTTTTTACAGGGTAGAAAAAAGTCGCTCGAAAGAACGCGGCGGTACCGGCCTGGGGCTGGCCATCGTGAAACATATCCTCAACGGACACGGTTCTAAGATTGCCGTCATGTCCAAGCTGGACAAGGGTACCACTTTCACCTTCAAACTCGATAAAGCCGAATGAACCTAACTACGCTCATCACCGGACTAGCACTTTGCTGCCTGGCCTGTGTCTCCAATGAAGATTCATTCCTACCCCCCGATCCCGTCGCCAAGGTCGATACTACCCAGGGAGCCTCATTTCTTTCATTAGGCGATTCCTACACGATCGGCGAAAGCGTGCCGGAAGCTGAACGCTGGTCGGTACAACTGGCCGCGCTGCTGCGGAAGGATGGCATTGCCGTGAAAATGCCCGACATCATCGCCCGCACCGGCTGGACTACCGCTGATCTGACGGATGGGATCAAGGAAGCTCGCAAGAAGAAAGACTATAAACTAGTTTCGTTGCTGATTGGCGTGAACAACCAGTATCGGGGACAAAGCATCGAGCGCTACCGAACCGAATTCCGCAGCTTGCTGGCCACCAGTGTCGAGTATGCTGGTGGGCGTAAAGAGCGCGTATTCGTGTTGTCAACTCCCGATTGGGGCGTGTCGCCCTTCGGAGCGAAGAGCGACCGCTCCAAGGTAGCCCGTGAGATCGACGCCTTCAATGCCGTAGCGAAAGAGGAGTGCGAGAAAGCCGGCATTCTTTACGTCGACATTACACCCATCTCCCGCTCAGGCCTAGGTGACCCCAGTATGTTTGCCTCGGACGGACTGCATTTTTCGGGCAAAATGTACGGGCTGTGGGCCATGGAAGCCTTACCGAAGGTGAAGGGGCTTTTAAGTAAATAAAGCTAGTGCATGCCCTTTATCTATTTTTCAAACCATTCCCCATTCAACCCATGTTCGTACATACGGTATATTTTTGGCTTAAAGAAAAAGACAACGACCAGGCCCGCCAGGCCCTGCATGAAGGACTCAAAGAGCTGGCTACGATTGAAGAAATTCAAACCGCCTACGTGGGCGCCCCCGCTACCACGCGCCGCCCCGTGATCGACCATACCTACGACTTTTCCATCACCTTCGTCTTTCCAGATAAAGCCGCACAGGACATTTACCAGGATCATCCTGATCATCACAAATTCATTGATGCCTGCAGCCACCTGTGGGATCGGGTGCAGATCTATGATGCGGTAGGTGAATAAGTATGTGGGGTAGGTACCTTGTGATTCGTAAATGTATCTACCTCATGAAGTGATTAATACAAAATGGGGATAGGGAACCATGTTCCCTATCCCCATTTTGTAAATCAAGAATTCAGTATCCATCGTCCTAAATTCCGGACATCAATCCGCGATCTTCAACACAATCTTCCCAAATTGCTCACCACTATCCATGTGGCGCAGAGCGCCTTCGGCATTGCTCAACTGAAAAACCTCATCCACGATCGGAACAATTTTATGCTCTTCCACAAAGCGGATCATGGCCTCAAACTCCGCTTCCGTTCCCATCGTGGTACCGTGAATATTGAGTTGTTTGAAGAAAACCTTAGCGGGTACTATATCGGTAATATTTCCTGCCGTGCCGCCATAGAAGCACAAGGTAGCTCCGGGGGCCGCTACATCGACCAGGCGTGCGAAGCCACTGCCTCCAGCCCCATCAATGATGGTATTGAAGTACCCTGTCTTAGGCGCCTGGGCCTTCACCAGAAGATCGCGGTGCCAGGTGGGTTCTTTATAATTAACTCCACCCTTCACCCCCAGGGTGATGGCCTTGCGTATTTTATGTTCTGAGCCGGAAGTGACCCAGACTTCCGCACCCGCCGCCACGGCAAACTGAATGGCAAACAAAGCCACCCCGCCACCCGCGCCAGTAACCAATACTCGGTTTCCTGGTTTGAAGCCGCCGCGCGTCATCAAAGCGCGCCAGGCCGTCAGGGCCGCCAAGGGTAGGCACGCGGCCTGGGTAAAGGATAAATGTGCTGGTTTGTGCGCCACATAGTGCAGGTCGACTTTGATGTATTCGGCGTAGGTGCCGTCGTCTGGCAAACCCAGAATGGTGAAATCATTGCCATAGTGAGCCGGGTTGTCGCCCCAATGATGCGAGGGATTGATGATCACTTCCTTCCCCATCCAGTAATCACTAACACCCTCTTCACATTCGACGATTACACCCGCACCATCCGAGCCCAGAATAATGGGCGTTTCGATATTGGCGTAAGAACCTTTTTGAATCCAAACATCCCGGTGGTTAAGCGAAGCAGATTTGAGCTGTACTAGTACCTCGCCTTTAGCGGGCTCCGGTTTGTCGACATCTTTAAATACCAAAGGTTCATTGACTTTTTCTAAAACAGCAGCTTTCATAAGGTAAGGATTAGGTTAGTACTAGTCAGGTTTGTTCTATTTAAGCGTTCGAGGCATTCCTGTGGTCGCAAGAGTACATATTCATCACTAGAACGCCAGCCCGATGGAACGCCAGCCCGATCGCGGGTCCGACCACTCATCACTCATCACTCATCACTCATCATTCCATCACTCTTTCCTTCAATGGCTCCCCGTACACTGCCATGGGCGTCGAGTAATGCTTCGGCTTCGTCGCGTTCAAGGTTTAGCTCCTCCATAACCATACGTATGGCCCGTTCAACCAGCTTGTGGTTGGTCATTTGCATATCCACCATTTTGTTGCCCTTTACCCGGCCCAGCCGGATCATGACGGAGGTAGAAAGCATATTCAGTACCAGCTTTTGGGCCGTACCGGCCTTCATGCGGGTGCTACCCGTCACGAATTCGGGACCTACTACCACCTCTACCGGGAATTCTGCCACCTGCGCCACGGCCGAGCCTTCGTTACAAACGATGCAGCCCGTCAGAATGCCTGTTTTACGGGCTTCCTGTAAGCCGCCGATGACGTAGGGCGTACGCCCCGAAGCGGCGATACCGATTAGGGAATCGAGGTTAGTGATATGGTACTCTGCCAAGTCTTTCCAGGCTTGTTCGGCATCGTCTTCGGCAAACTCTACCGCCTTTCGGATCGCAGAGTCACCCCCGGCGATGATGCCGACCACCATGTCGAAAGGTACCCCGTAGGTAGGTGGACACTCCGAGGCATCGACCACGCCGAGGCGCCCGCTCGTACCGGCACCAATATAAAACAGGCGTCCCCCCTGGTTCATGCGCGTAACGATCTGCTCTACGAGCTGTTCGATCTGCGGGATCGCTTTCGCAACGGCCAGCGGAACGGTTTGATCTTCCTTATTAATGTTGACCAGCAATTCATGGACACTCATGCGTTCCAGTTGGTCGTAGGTCGAGGCAGTTTCAGTAGTGAGCATAACTAGTAGCGAATGGTATTATTTGTAGTTATAAATAGCTAATTCGGGTAGAGAATTTAAAACAAAGGTAGTGAAAGCCCCAAACTCTTTTTAAAACACATAAAAAGTGAAAAAATGTTTGGAAAATAAAAAGTTACCTGTCTTATTTGTGAAGGAATTACGCAGCCAGCGAAATTTCACTAACAGAGAATTTCCTTTAATAAATTTATGAATCAGCAGATCCACCTGGTCATTCTACTTATCAGCATCCAATAGGGTGTGAGTGGAACGGGTTTGCCAAACTTGACGCCTCACTCACATCCTCGCTGAGTAAGGCCTTTTTTTTACCAATCACTTTTAAAAAATATTGCCCCATCCTACCCCATGAATACCACCGATACGAAAAGCCTGAATAAATATTCGCGTACCCTCACCCAGGAAGTCACCAATCCTGCCGCCCAGGCGATGCTTTATGGCCTGGGATTGAAAGAGAAGGATATGGATAAGCCCCAGATTGGTATCGCCAGCACGGGCTACGAGGGCAATCCATGTAACATGCACCTGAACGGATTGTCGGTATATGTGAAACAGGGCGTGGTGGCCAACGACATGGTTGGGCTGATCTTCAATACCATCGGAGTGTCCGACGGCATGACCAATGGCAACGATGGCATGCGCTACTCGCTCCCCAGCCGCGACCTCATCGCCGACTCCATTGAAAGTGTCGTCGCCGCCCAGTGGTACGATGGCGTGATTGCGGTGGTGGGTTGTGATAAGAACATGCCGGGGGCAATCATGGCAATGGCACGGCTGGAACGTCCCGCCATTATGGTATACGGGGGTACCATCCGTTCAGGCCACTACAAGGGGCAAAAGCTCGACATTGTGTCGGCTTTTGAAGCTTTGGGAAAGAAATTTGCGGGCAATATTTCCGACGAGGATTATAAAGGCATTATTCAAAATTCCATCCCTGGCCCCGGTGCCTGCGGGGGTATGTACACGGCCAACACCATGGCCGCTTCCATTGAGGCGATGGGCCTCAGTCTGCCGTTTAGCAGCAGTTATCCCGCCACGCACGAAGGTAAGCAGGAGGAATGCAAGAAAATCGGCTCGGCTATGAAGGTACTCCTGGAACGCGAAATCACGCCCAAAGAGATCATCTCCCGGAAGTCGCTGGAAAACGCGCTCACGCTGGTGATGGCACTGGGTGGCTCGACCAATGCGGCCCTGCACTACCTGGCCATTGCGCGTTCGGCGGGGATTCCACTTACGCTCGACGACATTCAGGCCGTCAGCGACCGTACGCCTTTCATTGCGGATCTGAAGCCCAGTGGCAAGTACTACATGGAGGATATTCTGGAAATAGGCGGGGTACCCGCTATCACCAAATATCTATACGGCGAAGGACTCATTCACGGCGATTGCATGACGGTGACGGGTAAAACGGTGGCCGAAAATCTGGCCGAAGCGCCGGACCTGGATTTTGAAAATCAGAAAATCATTTTCCCGCTTTCTAATCCCATTAAGTCTACGGGCCACATCCAAATCCTGTACGGAAATTTAGCCCCGACGGGTTCGGTAGCCAAAATTACGGGCAAAGAAGGACTCCATTTTGAAGGGGATGCCAAAATCTGCGAACACGAGTCGGAGATCATCGCTATGCTGGAAAAAGGGGAGATCCGGGAGGGGCACATCGTTGTGATCCGTAATTCGGGTCCCAAGGGTGGTCCTGGGATGTCCGAAATGCTGAAACCTACCTCCTCCGTAATGGGTGCGGGTCTGGGCGATAAAATTGCCCTAATCACCGACGGACGCTTTTCGGGAGGTACCCACGGCTTTGTGGTAGGTCACATCACCCCCGAAGCATTCGAAGGTGGACCGATCGCCCTGGTGAAAGACGGAGATAAAATTACGATAGACGCCAATACCCGCCAATTGACGCTGCATATTTCTGACGAAGAAATGGCGGCCCGCAAGAGTCAGTGGGTGCAACCAGAACCCCGCTTTACAAAAGGCATTTTGGGAAAATACATCCGCCACGTAAAATCAGCCAGCGAAGGCTGCGTAACAGACGAAAGTTAATTTTGAATGATAGAATGATAGAGTGATAGAATAAAACAGTCAGGCGAAAGCAATATTCAATCATTCAGTTATTCAGTCATTCTATCATTTGATAGCTATGATAAAAGACAACAACACCTCAACCCTGGAAGCGCCCCAAACACTGCCGCTGCCCGAAACTTCTAAACTGATGAATGGCTCTCACGCCATCATCCGGTCACTGATTGCCGAAGGCGTGGAAACTATTTTTGGCTACCCCGGCGGGGCCATCATGCCGGTATATGATGCCATTTACGATTACCAGGACCAAATCGAGCATATTCTGGTGCGCCATGAACAGGGAGCTGGCCATGCCGCCGAAGGCTTTGCAAGAGTTTCGGGTAAGGTCGGCGTATGCCTGGTTACGTCCGGGCCGGGAGCTACTAACCTGGTGACCGCTGTGGCTGATGCCATCATAGATTCTACGCCCATGGTATGCGTCGTGGGGCAAGTGGCCAAACATTTGCTGGGTACGGATGCTTTTCAGGAAACGGATGTGATCGGGGTCACGATGCCCATCACAAAATGGAACTACCAGATTACCTCGGCCGACGAAGTGCCTGAGATTATGGCCAAGGCTTTTTATATTGCCAAATCGGGTCGTCCGGGACCCGTGTTGATTGACATTACCAAGAACGCACAGTCTGAAATGATGACGAAGCCATTCGTTTATTCATTCTGCGAAAAACTGCTGGGATATCATCCCCGGCTGGTTCCTAAGAAAGAGCAAATCGAAAAAGCAGCTACCCTGATCAACCAGGCAAAACGTCCATTCCTGTTGTTTGGGCACGGCGTCAAACTGGCTGGCGCGGAGCAGGAGTTGATTGAGCTGATAGAAAAAACGGGTATTCCCTGCGCAGCTACCTTGCTGGGATTGTCCTCGGTGCCCGTAGACCATCCGTTGTACGCGGGCTGGCTGGGTATGCACGGAAATTATAGTACCAATCGGCTGACGAACGAGTGCGACGTATTGATCGGAGTCGGGCTACGCTTCGACGACCGCGTGACGGGCGATGCTACCCGTTATGCCAAACAGGCCAGGATCGTCCACATCGATATTGATCCCGCTGAAATCGACAAAATCGTAAAAGCCGAAGCACCCGTGGTGGGCGATGCAAAAGAAGCGCTCAATATGCTGACTCCGCTTCTCAATCCCAATAGTCACCCAGAATGGCTGGCCAAATTCAAGGCACTCGATTCCGAAGAAGAAGCCTGTATCACCGTACCCGAACTCTCGGCCACGACCGAGAAAATTAAAATGGCAGAAGTGGTGCGGATGCTTTCTGACAAGACTAAGGGAGAGGCCGTGATTGTAGCCGACGTAGGACAGCACCAAATGGTAACGGCACGCTACTACGAATTCAAGCGGAATAATTCTTTCGTGACTTCCGGTGGACTGGGTACTATGGGGTACGCACTTCCGGCGGCTTTTGGGGCCAAAGTAGGTGACCCATCCCGCGAAGTAGTAGCCATCATTGGCGATGGCTGTTTCCAGATGACGATCCAGGAGTTGGGTACGATTGCCCAGAGTGGCTTGCCCGTCAAAATCATTATTCTCAATAACAACTTCCTGGGTATGGTACGTCAGTGGCAACAGTTGTTTTTTGAAAAACGCTACTCCTTCGTGGAATTACAGAATCCCGACTTCATTACCATCGGCAAAGGTTTCGGTATCGCTGGCCATACCTGCGAACAGCGGGAGAATCTGAGTGATTCGCTGGACAAGATGCTGCAATCCGACAAGCCTTACCTGCTGGAAGTAATCGTGGAAAAGGAAGAAAATGTGTTCCCCATGGTAGCGTCCGGCGCCTGCGTTTCCGAAATACGTCTTAGATAATTTTGAATGAGTGAATGTCGGAATGAGTGAATAAAAGTCCTGACTATTTACTCATTCTATCATTCACTCAATCAATCTATCATTGAAATAACCATGACCTCATATACCATTTGTGTTTTTACCGAAAATTCGATAGGTCTACTGAATAAGATCACAATCATATTCACCCGCCGCCGGGTCAATATTGAAAGCTTGACCGTTTCTGAAACCGAGCGGAAGGGGATATCGCGCTTCACGATCGTAATCAAGGAAGAATCGCGCGAAAAAGTAGAGAAAATGGTGCGCCAGATTCGGAAAGTAGTGGAGGTGCTAGCCGTGTTTGGCTACCTCAACGACGAGATTGCCTACAATGAAATCGCTCTCTTCAAGGTACCCACCCCCGAAGGAACCAGGCGGCTGGACATCGAAACCATTAACAAACTGTACAAGGCCTGGGTGGTTTACTGGGGCCTGGACTACGTGGTGATTGAAAAAACCGGAACGGAGGAAGAAATCTTCGATTTTTTCAACTACATCAAGCCCCACGGCATACTCGAATTTGTGCGCTCGGGGCGCGTAGCCGTGAGCAAATCGTCGCGAAGTCTGGTGGAGTACCTGCCCGAAGCTGAGTACGAGTATTTTTCTTACAGCCAACCCTGATTACCCAAAAGTACCTCATAATTCATATCTAGTATCTCATAATTAAAAAACATGGCAAAGTTAAATTTTGGCGGAGTTGAAGAAGAAGTAGTAACCCGCGAAGAGTTCCCCCTCGAAAAAGCCCGTGAAGTATTGAATGATGAAACCATCGCTGTCATCGGCTATGGTGTGCAGGGTCCAGGTCAGAGCCTCAACATGCGGGATAACGGTTTCAACGTCATCGTAGGACAGCGGAAAGGCGGCAAGTCGTGGGACAAAGCCGTAGCCGATGGCTGGGTACCTGGCGAAACCCTTTTTGAAATCGAGGAAGCCCTCGAAAAAGGTACCATCATTTGCTACCTGCTGTCCGACGCCGCCCAAATCGAGCTATGGCCAACGGTGAAAGCGGCACTCAAGCCCGGCAAATCCCTGTACTTCTCGCACGGCTTCGGCATTACCTACAAAGAAAAAACGGGCATTATCCCCCCCGCCGATGTGGATGTATTCCTGGTAGCGCCCAAGGGGTCAGGTACCTCGCTGCGCCGCATGTTTGTGGAAGGCAAAGGTCTGAATTCATCTTTCGCAATATTCCAGGATGCCACGGGCGAAGCCCGCACGAAGTGCATCGCGATGGGCATTGGGGTAGGTTCAGGGTACCTGTTCGAAACGGATTTTTACCGCGAAGTTACCTCCGACCTGACCGGCGAGCGGGGTACCCTGATGGGCGCCATCCAGGGGATTTTTGCCGCCCAGTACGAAGTGCTCCGGGCTAACGGTCACTCGCCATCCGAGGCTTTCAACGAAACGGTAGAGGAATTGACTCAGTCGCTGATGCCCCTCGTGGCTGAAAATGGCATGGATTGGATGTACGCCAACTGTTCTACCACTGCCCAGCGCGGTGCACTGGACTGGTGGAAGCCTTTCCGCGATGCGACCAAGCCCGTATTTGAGCAACTATACAACTCCGTAAAATCCGGCGAGCAAGCCGAAATTTCCATCACGCGTAATTCCAAATCCGACTACCGCGAGAAACTGGAAGTAGAACTGGCCGAACTCCGTGATTCGGAAATGTGGCGGGCAGGCAGCACCGTACGCGGTCTGCGGCCTGAGCGGGGTTAATTTTAATTTTGAAGGAGTGAATGATAGAATGAGTGAATGATCGGATAACTTTGTGTTTGTCCGACCATTCACTCATTCTCTTTTTGATGGAAGCTAACCCCAGCGATACAACCCTCAACGTACCTACCCTCGACGCCATTTTTCTGGCTTCCGAGCGATTACGGAACGTAGCCACGCATACGCCCCTGATGTACAACCTTCATCTGTCTGAATACTATGGGGCCAATATCTACCTTAAACGGGAGGATTTACAGATCGTGCGGTCGTATAAAATCCGGGGCGCTTACAACAAAATGGCTAGCTTGTCACCCGAGGTGCTTGGCCACGGCGTCGTGTGCGCCAGCGCGGGGAATCACGCCCAGGGCATGGCCTACGCCTGTCGCAAAATGGGCGTACAGGGCGTTATTTTTATGCCCACCACCACGCCCGCCCAAAAAATCAAACAGGTAGGTATGTTCGGGAAGGAGTGGGTAACGATTCAGCTCGTGGGCGATACCTACGATGATGCCTACCACGCCGCCAGGGAGTACCAGGCTACGCACGAAGCTACCTTCGTGCATCCCTTCGACGACGTGCAGGTGATGGAAGGGCAGGGTACCGTCGGGCTGGAAATATTCAAAGATGCTGATTTCAAGATAGACTATCTGCTGATGGCCATTGGCGGCGGTGGTCTGGCCTCGGGCGTTTCCACGGTTTTCAAGCAACTTTCCCCCAAAACCAAACTCATCGGCGTGGAGCCGCTCGGCTCTCCTACCATGCAACGGGCTATCGAGGAAAACCACGTAATTACGCTGGACAAGATCGACAAATTCGTTGACGGGGCCGCCGTGCGCCGCGCGGGGGATATTACCTTCGAGATTTGTCGGCAAAACCTGGATCGGATCATACTGGTACCCGAAGGCAAGGTGTGTTCCACCATCCTGCAACTCTACAACGAAGAAGCCATCGTCGCCGAGCCTGCCGGGGCACTGACCGTAGCGGCGCTGGATTTTATGAAAGACGAGATCAAGGGCAAAAATGTAGTCGCTCTCATCGGCGGCGGCAATAACGACATCACCCGTACTGAGGAAATAAAAGAACGTTCGCTGCTATACGAAGGGCTGAAGCACTACTTCATTATCCGTTTCCCGCAACGTGCAGGCGCATTCCGCGACTTCGTGGATGTACTGGGCTCTGACGTGGACATCACCCGATTCGAGTACACCAAGAAGACTAACCGTGAGCAGGGCCCCGCCCTCATCGGCCTGGAATTAAAAACTCGGGATGACCTGGCCCCGCTGCTTCAGCGCATGGACGAGGGCCGCATCGTGTACGAGTACCTTAACAACCAGCCGGATTTGTTTCAGTATTTAGTTTAGTGGATAGTTGAGAATGGATAATTTCTTCTGACGTGTAATTAGGTACTTTACAGGAGAACGGGAATATCAAAAATCGAATTTTTTCACTGTCAACTCTCCATTATCAACTATCAATTATTTTGCTCCGCGTTCCCTCCGACATAAGCAGCCAGGAATTCGAGTCCCTGAAAATTCAGGACATGACGTTCGTGGCCTACCGCAACGAAGTGTACCCCTCACGATACGAAGTATTTTTTGAAAAACACGCGGTGATTGTGGTGCTGGAAGGCGAGAAGAAATTTAGCAGTACCACGCAGGAGGTACGGGTGGAAAAGGGCGATATTCTCTTCGTGCAGCGGGGCTTTTACCTCATGTCCGAGTCGATCCACGAGGCGTACAAAAGTCTGGTTTTTTTCTTCGATGAAAAACTGCTGAAAGAATTCGTGGGCCTGCACGGCGAGTTGTTTGAAGGTAGGTCGGAGCCAGAAGGTACCCCGCTGCAAGCCCCGATTCTGCATTTACATTCTTCCGAAAATTTCTCGCAGTTCGTTAGTTCGGTACTACCGTACTTCCGCTCGCAATCCAGCCTGAAAACCCACTTCCTCCGGCTCAAATTTCAAGAACTACTACTACATCTCCTGGAAATAGACAGTTCGGGCAAGCTACAATCCATCCTGCTCAGCATTCATCAGGGCCAGAAAGCCGACCTGCGTTTTCTGATGACCAGCTATTCGTTAAAACCGCTTACCTTAAATGAACTCGCCCGGTTGTCGGGGCGCAGTTTGTCCGCCTTCAAGCGTGATTTTCAGAAGGAATTTCATAAGTCGCCTGCCCTATGGATCAAGCAGCAACGGCTTGAACACGCTGATTTTCTGATTCGTACTACCAAAATGAACGTTTCGGAGATCAGTAGCGAAATTGGCTATGAGAGCGTATCGCACTTTATAAAAGCGTACAAGGAGAAGTATGGCGAAACGCCCAAGCGACGGGGCTGATTAGAGACTGGGGAAAACATCCTCTAAATTGACTACCAAGCCAGGTAGTATGTTGACGGGTACCTGATCGTTTTCTTCGTATTGGTTCACTAACACGTAGTTTTCGTTTTCCAATACATACACGCTAATCTCCTCAGCATCAGGGAATACGACCCAGTATTCTTTCACGCCTACCTCCTGATACAGGTTGAATTTTTCATTGAGATCTTTCTTGGCTGTAGAAGGAGAAAGTACCTCTATGATCATATCCGGTACGCCATTGCAACCCCGTCGATCTACTTTTTCCGGATCGCAAATCACGCAAAGGTCAGGCTGTACTACGGTGTCTGTATCTGCAACCAACGCGCCCATGTTATCATAGGTTGGTAACCGCACATCAAAAGGGGCTATAAAAACTTGGCAATTTTTACCTCTGAGGAAATTGCCAAGATCAAGATGTAGATTTCCGACAATCCGCTGATGCTGACTCAATGGAGCCGACATAGGAAATATTTTCCCCCGGATAAGCTCTACAAACTCGTCAAATTGCCATTTAAGATATTCCGAATACGTGTAGTGAGAGGCGGGATTTAACTGGGAAAGTGAAGTGATAGCCATGAGGAAAGCCTTTTTTACAAAAATAGCTACTAATAGACCAAAATGCAAGGTGTTAATTTGGTTATTTAGGTATCTAAAAGCCAAATTCGCTATTCTTTGGGCGTTTTGCGTTATAATGCATGTCTGATTTCCTCACACCTTTGTAGCGTGGAAATCTACAGGATATAGAAAGATAAATTAAAGATAAACTGATAATGAGTAAGCAAACCCTTTTCGACAAAGTATGGGATGCCCACGTCGTTCGCCAGATCGAAGACGGCCCCGACGTGTTCTTCATCGACCGCCACTTCATCCACGAAGTGACTAGCCCCGTGGCCTTTAACGGGCTGGAAAGTCGGGGTGCCGGAGTACTTTTCCCCGAACGTACCTTCGCTACCGCCGACCACAACACGCCAACCATCAACCAGCACCTACCTGTAGCCGATCCGCTGTCGGCCAATCAGTTATTAGCCCTGGAAACCAATACGGCGAAGCACGGGATTTCGCACTGGGGACTGGGCCATGCCAAAAACGGTATCGTCCATGTAATCGGGCCGGAAAATGGTATCACGCAACCGGGTATGACTATCGTGTGCGGTGACTCGCACACCTCCACCCATGGTGCGTTCGGAGCTATTGCGTTTGGCATAGGTACCTCGGAAGTGGAAATGGTACTGGCTTCACAGTGCATCATGCAGCCCAAGCCTAAGAAAATGCGGATTACCATCAACGGCAAGCTTGGTAAAGGGGTACTTCCCAAGGATGCGGTGCTATATATCATCTCGCAGATTTCGGCCAGTGGTGCCACTGGGTACTTTGTCGAGTACGCCGGTGAGGTGTTTGAGGATATGAGCATGGAAGGCCGCATGACGGTCTGCAACATGAGTATCGAAATGGGCGCGCGCGGCGGCATGATTGCCCCCGACGAGAAAACCTTTGCCTACCTCAAAGGCCGCGACCAGTCGCCCAAAGGTGAGGCGTGGGATAAGGCCGTAGCTTACTGGAAAACGCTCAAAACCGACGACGATGCTGAATTCGACATAGAGTACACCTACTATGCCGCCGATATCGAGCCTCAGATTACCTACGGTACCAATCCGGGTATGGGCACGGGCATCAGTCAGTCTATTCCGTCATCGGAGTCAGTAGATGGTGGGGCCTCTTACGCCAAGTCGCTAAGCTATATGGGATTTGCCGAAGAAGAAAGTATGCTGGGTAAACCCATCGACTTCGTATTTCTGGGTAGCTGCACCAATGGCCGCATCGAAGACTTCCGGGCTTTTGCGTCGATTGTAAAAGGTCGTAAAAAAGCCGACAACGTTACAGCATGGCTGGTACCTGGTTCACACGTGGTGGAGTCTCAGATCAAGGAAGAAGGAATCCTGGATGTATTGACTGAGGCGGGCTTTGAGCTGCGTCAGCCCGGTTGTTCGGCTTGCCTGGCCATGAATGACGACAAGGTACCTGCCGGTAAGTATGCCGTAAGTACCTCCAACCGCAATTTCGAAGGCCGTCAGGGACCGGGCGCCCGTACCTTGCTGGCGAGCCCGTTTGTGGCGGCAGCGGCAGCGGTGACGGGCGTTGTATCTGATCCAAGGCAGTTTCTTTAAGAACTAATTTAAGCGGTTAATAACAAGACTATGGCCTACGACAAATTCACCACCCTCCAATCCTCCGCTGTCCCCATGCCTTTGGAAAACGTGGACACCGACCAAATCATCCCCGCCCGCTTCCTGAAAGCGACCGAGCGCAAAGGCTTCGGCGACAACCTGTTTCGCGACTGGCGTTATAACAACGACGACAGTCCCAAGGCCGATTTTGTGCTCAACAACCCTACCTACTCGGGTAAAATCCTGGTGGCAGGTCGCAATTTTGGGAGTGGCTCCAGCCGTGAGCACGCTGCCTGGGCTATTTACGACTACGGATTCCGCTGTGTTGTATCGAGCTTCTTTGCCGATATTTTCAAAAACAACTCCATCAACGTGGGCATCCTGCCCGTGCAGGTGACACCCGAATTTCTGGATAAGATTTTCCAGGCTATTGAGCTGGATCCTGATACCCAATTGGAAGTAAGCCTGCCTGACCAGACCATCACGATCGTGGCTACGGGCGAACAGGAATCGTTCGATATAAACGGCTATAAAAAGCATAACCTCATAAACGGCTTCGATGACATTGATTATCTGCGGGCCATGAAAGAGGAGATTGGTGTCTACGCTGAGAAAAGTATGTATTAGAATAGATATTGGACGCTGGACTCTGGATAGTAGACTTTCCTGCTTTGCTAAGGAGGCTACTATCCAGAGTCCAGTATCTAACATGAGCCTACCGCCCCTATGAGATCAATCGAAATAATGGATACGACCCTGCGCGACGGGGAGCAGACCAGCGGCGTGTCGTTTTCGGCATCTGAGAAGCTGACCATCGCGCAGCTACTATTGCAGGAAGTGAAAGTAGATCGCCTGGAAGTAGCCTCCGCCCGGGTGTCGGAGGGCGAGTTTCAGGCCGTAAAAAAAATTACCGACTGGGCTGATCTGCATGGCTTTCTGGATCGGATCGAAGTGCTGACTTTTGTGGATGGCGAAACGTCTATTGACTGGATGTTGAAGTCCGGAGCCAGGGTCATGAATCTGCTCACGAAGGGTTCTTTGAACCACCTTAAATACCAGTTGCGCAAAACCCCGCAGCAGCATTTTGAGGACATCCGGCAGGTAGTTGAGTTGGCCGAAGCAGCGGGGATCACTACCAACGTGTACCTCGAAGACTGGAGCAACGGAATGCGCAGCTCGCCGGAGTATGTCTTTGAGGCGCTGGACTTCATGACTACATTACCGCTGAAACGGATCATGCTACCAGATACGCTGGGCATACTTACACCCACAGAGTCGTATGTATTCGTAAAAGCCATCGTGAACCGCTACCCTAACCACCACTTCGATTTTCACGCACACAATGATTACGATTTGGGCGTCTCCAACGTGCTGGAAGCCGTAAGAGCAGGGGCGCACGGCCTTCACCTGACCGTCAATGGAATGGGCGAGCGCGCTGGCAATGCCCCTTTGGCCAGTAGCATTGCCGTTTTAAACGATTTTATGCCGGAGGTGAAAACGTCCGTCAATGAAAAGGCTCTCTATCCGGTTAGTAAGTTGGTCGAGACGTTTTCGGGTTTGCGAATTCCAGCAAATAAGCCGCTGGTAGGCGAGAATGTTTTCACCCAAACGGCGGGCATCCATGCCGATGGTGACAAAAAAAACAACCTGTACCATAGCAAGTTGATGCCGGAGCGCTTCGGACGTCAACGCCTCTACGCGTTAGGGAAAACCTCCGGTAAAGCCAACATCGAGAATAATCTCCGCGACCTGGGTATTACGCTGGCCGATGAAGACTTAAAAAAAGTCACGCAGCGGATTATTGAACTCGGCGATCGGAAAGAGGTTGTCACCCCGGAAGACCTGCCCTACATTATATCCGATGTGCTGGACAGCAGTGCGATGGAGGAAAAGGTGACGGTGCTCAACTACGTGCTGACGCATTCCAAAAACCTCAAGCCCTCGGCTACTTTACAAGTACGCATCTGCGACACCGTTTTTGAGGAAAGTGCCCAGGGCGACGGACAGTATGACGCCTTCATGAACGCGTTGAAGAAAATATACGTCCAGCTACATACCGAACTTCCCATGCTGACCGACTACACCGTGCGGATTCCGCCCGGTGGCAAAACCGACGCGCTCTGCGAGACGATCATTACGTGGTGCCTCAACGGCAGGGATGTGAAGACGCGCGGTTTGGACTCGGATCAAACGGTATCGGCTATAAAGGCTACTCAGAAAATGCTCAATCTGCTGGGGCAGGAAGCCAAAGCTTTGCCCAAAGAAATCGAAGTGACAGCTTGATGAGCCCTAATGAAAAATACTATTTCAATTAAAATCCAAGGATCAAAACTCAAACAATAATTTAACACAGGTTCGTGCGGCAGACTTTTTCGATTTGAACCTTTGTGCCTCTTAAACATGAAAAAACATATCTTAGTAGTCCCCGGTGATGGTATCGGTCAGGAAGTTACCGCTGTTGGTAAGAAAGTTCTGGAACGCATTGCGGAAAAATTCAACCATGAATTCACCTACGACGAAGCGCTAATCGGCCACGTAGCCATCGAGGCTACGGGGAGTCCGCTACCCGACGAAACGCTCGAAAAAATGCGCGCATCCGACGCCGTACTTTTTGGTGCCGTGGGGCATCCCAAGTACGACAACGATCCGAGCGCCAAGGTACGTCCCGAGCAGGGTCTGCTTAAAATGCGGAAAGAGCTGGGTTTGTACGCCAATTTGCGACCCATTAAGTTGTTCGACGAGCTACTTTCCGCTTCTTCCATTAAGCCCGAAATCCTGAAAGGTTCCGATATTCTGTTCTTCCGCGAACTGACCGGAGATATTTATTTTGGTGAAAAAGGCCGTAAGGATGACGGGAAAACCGCCTACGACATTGCGCAATATAGCGTGTACGAAGTAGAGCGTATTGCTCGCAAGGCATTTGAAGCCGCCATGACGCGGGGTAAAAAACTGATGTCGGTAGATAAAGCCAATGTACTCGAGACCAGTCGCCTTTGGCGCGAAGTAGTGCAGCGGGTCGCCCATGAGTACCCCGAAGTGACGGTAGAACATCAGTTTGTCGATTCGGCTGCCATGCTCCTGATCAAAGATCCCCGTCGCTTCGACGTGGTGGTAACAGCGAACCTCTTTGGTGATATCCTCACTGACGAAGCTAGCCAAATCGCAGGTTCGATGGGAATGCTGGCCTCGGCTTCCATCGGCGATGGTACGGGCGTGTATGAGCCCATCCACGGTTCGGCACACGACATTACGGGCAAAGGCGTAGCCAATCCGATGGCATCGGTGCTATCAGCGGCCTTGCTGCTTGATATTTCCTTTGGATTGAAGGAAGAATCCGAAGCGATCATCAGCGCAGTAGATCAGGTATTAAAATCGGGGGTACGTACCCGCGACATTGCCGATGCTAATACGGCTGCCGACATGATTTTGGGTACGGAGGCGACAGGCGAGGCCTTGTTGAGGTACTTATAGGAGAAGGAAAAATTAAAAATCTAGTTTTTGCCGAATACTATTTGCAGAATTGAATTCTTCGACCTACTTTGCAGAAGAAAATCGCATCAAGCGAAATTTCGCCATCTTTAAAGCAATGCAAAATAGTATTCTTAACCAACTAAACACGCTGCTACTAATCGCTTTTTAGCGAATGGGAAAGGTTTGGTTTGGTATAACAAGAACCCTTTCTCGCTCCGAGGAAGGGTTTTTATTTGTTTGAAAAGTAGTAGTTTCGTAAATCATTTAATTATTATAAAATACCCCAACAATGAGTCAGCGAGTTTACATCTTCGACACTACCCTGCGTGACGGCGAGCAAGTGCCCGGTTGCCAATTGACCACGGAAGAGAAAATTGTGGTAGCTAAGCAACTGGAAAAACTAGGCGTAGATGTGATCGAGGCTGGTTTTCCAGTATCGAGTCCTGGCGATTTTCGTTCGGTAGTCGAGATTTCCAAAGCCGTGCAGGAGCCCACGATTTGCGCCCTTTCCCGCGCCGTACAGGGTGACATCGATGTCGCTGCTGATGCCCTTCAATACGCTAAACGGGGACGCATTCATACCGGGATTGGATCTTCGGATATTCATATTCAGCATAAATTCAATACGACTCGCGAAAAAATCATCGAACGGGCCATCGACGCTACCAAGTATGCCCGCAAACGGGTGGAGGATGTGGAATTCTACTGCGAGGACGCTGGTAGGGCTGATATGGTGTTCCTGGCTCAACTGGTCGAAGCCGTCATCGGGGCCGGAGCCACGGTGGTCAATATTCCCGATACGACGGGTTACTGTCTGCCGGAGGAGTACGGTGAAAAAATTCGCTACATCTTTGAGCACGTGAAGAATGTGCACAAGGCTACCATTTCGATTCACTGCCATAACGACTTGGGCCTGGCCACAGCCAATTCGCTGGCGGGTATCCGTGAAGGAGCCCGGCAGGTGGAGGTAACCATGAACGGCATTGGGGAGCGCGCCGGTAATACATCGCTGGAAGAAGTCGTGATGGCCATGCAGGTCCATAAGGAACTGGGTTTGACTACGGGCATCGACTCCACGAAAATCTATCCTACCAGTCAGCTCGTATCCAAAATGATGCGGATGCCCGTGCAGGCCAATAAGGCTATCGTGGGTCGCAATGCTTTCGCGCACTCGTCAGGCATTCACCAGGACGGCTTCCTGAAACACTCGCTCAACTACGAGATCATGAATCCACAGGATGTAGGCGTGGATAAGTCGGACATCGTGCTCACCGCCCGTAGCGGTCGCCACGCGTTGAAGCACCGTCTGGAATTACTGGGTTTTGTATTTGAACAGGAAACGCTTAATGAACTGTACAGCCGTTTTTTGGATGTAGCTGATGTCAAAAAAGAGGTCAACGACCGCGATCTGGTGGATCTTGCCAAAGCTACCATAGCGGCTTAGGCAAAACATTTTTAGACCACAAAAGGTATTAGTTTGAAAAAACAATCGGTGGACTACTGCATAACGACTGCCAGTAGAAATTATCCATTGTCAACTATCAACTAAAACGGAATGGCTCGTCCTAATCTAAATCTGATCGCGGCGCTACGCCGTACGGCAGCTAAACTCCAGCATGGGGTACCCTACCAGTGGGGCCACATGGGAAGCTGCAACTGTGGAAACCTGGCGCAGGAACTGACCACACTCACCAAAGCCGAAATTCATCAGAATGCTCTGGCTGTGGGACGTGGTGACTGGCACGAGCAGCTGAACGACTACTGCCCGACAAGCGGACTCCCGATGGATTTACTGATCGCCGATATGCTCAACGCGGGATTGGAAAGTGCCGATTTGCAGCATTTGGAAAGGTTAACCGACCGTCGGATATTGGAACGTTTGCCGAAGGAGAAGAGGTACCTCCGCCATAACTTCCGCGACGACGTGATACTGTATATCAATGCCTGGGCGAATTTGCTTGAAGAGCATCTTTTAGCAAAAATCAAGCTACCTACCCTGGAAGAAATGAATGTGGAAGAATACACCTAAAACGATAGTTTGGCTTTTCTACGGGTATATAAAAAGAACCCCGGCTTCCACGAGCCGGGGTTCTTTCATGGGATACTAATAGTAGAGTAAACTTTCCATTATCCATTTTCAACTTTCCATTAAACTAAAATTCCTCATCTTTAATTTCCTTCTCCGGTCCAGTCAGGGTAGGTTTTTAGTAAAGGGCTTTCGCCGGAAACCTATCCCCGAAAGCGTTGTACTCCCTTCGTAGCGGCGTTTTGTAGCAGAAAAGTATCGGTCAATGGCGTCACCATTTGAAAGCCCATGTTTCGCATCTTAATCCCGTTTTCAGGCGTGTCGCAATGTACCCCCGCCACCAGTTTGTTTTTAGCGGCTACGTCGAGAATATTTTGTAAAATTTTTAATAGAACTGGATCATCGAAATCTGCCGTTTTTTCCAGACCCAGCGACAGACTTAAGTCCCAGGTACCTACGTATAAACCGGTCAGATGCGGTGTTTGGGCGATGTTTTCCAGATTCTGGTACCCCGCTGCGGTTTCGATCATCGCCAGCGTGATAATTTCCGCGTTGGCCGTGCGGTAGTAGTCGGCTCCTGTCCGTAGCGCGGCCCGCATAGGCCCGAAGCTACGGTACCCCAGCGGCGGGTAGCGGCAGGCCTGCACGAAAGCCTCCGTTTCGGCGCGGGTATCGAGCATGGGGCAGATGATACCCTGCGCCCCGGCGTCGAGCATCCGCATGTGCTCGGCGGGGTCGTTCCAGGCCACGCGCACCAAGGGTACCGTGTCGGTCGTTGAAATGGCCTGTAACATAGGCAGGATGGTGGTTAGGTCGGTGGCCAGGCCGTGCTGTGCGTCGATGGTGAGGGAGTCAAAGCCTGCGTGGGCCATTACTTCGGCTGTCCAGGAACTTGGGATGGTGAGCCAGCCGTTGAGGATGGTTTTGCCGTCGCGCCAGTGGATTAGGAGGGAGGGTGAGGTCATAGGGCAGCACTTTCGGAGAGAATCATGTAAGGTAAGGTACGTGAACTTTGTGGTAGGGTTTCTTAGTTTAGCTGTCAAAAGAGTAATTTACTCAAAAAAATCACCATTCCTGTCGGCTCCATGCGCTTCTCTATTTTAATTCCGTTATTATTTACTATTATCTTTTTCTCCTGTCAGTCCAGCGATCCCGCCCAAACGATTATTGACAAGTCTGTTGCCTACCACGGGGGAGAATCGTACAATCAGATCAAGCTCGAATTTGATTTTCGCGACAAACACTACATCGTGCAAAAAAATGGGGGCGATTTCCATTACGAGCGCATCCAAACTGATTCGACGGGCGCCGAAATCCGCGACATCCTGACCAACGCCGAAGCGTATAGAACCCTCAATGGTCAAAAAGTGAGTGTACCGGACACCACGATGGACAAGTACAAGTACTCGGTGAATTCTGTGGCGTATTTTGTGCTTTTGCCTGCTCCGCTGCGCGATCCGGCGGTGAAGAAAGAATACATCGGTGAGTTTTCGATCAAGGGAAAAACGTATGACAAAGTGAAGGTGTCGTTCGCGCAGGAAGGAGGAGGCAAGGATTATGATGACGTATTCGTCTATTACTTCGACAAGGAGGACGGTTCTATGGATTACCTGTCTTACCTCTACTACACCGATGAAACGGGTATGCGGTTCCGGGAAGCATACAATCCACGTCGCGTTGGGGGTGTTCTGGTACAGGACTATATCAATTTTGCTCCCACTGATTCGGCCCTCGCCGTAACAGATGAAAACCTATTGTCATTGGATACTTTGTATGTCCAGGGGAAGCTGAAAGAATTATCCCGAATTGAAAATAAAAATTTTGAACAAAAAAAGATTGAAAAATAGGTTCCAGCAGTGGTCCGGAATAACCCTTGTGCTGATTGGCATGGGAGGTTTTTTGCAAGCCCAGGAAAAAAAGACGACGTTCTGGCAAAAACTGCATCCCGATTCCCTGGTGAGCCGGGAGCTTCATGTGCTACCCATCCCCGTGTTTCGCACCAGTCCCGAAACGGGTTTTCAGGCGGGTATCTCAACCGATTATTTCTTCAACGCTGACAAGCTGGATAGCGCAGCCACTACCCGAAACTCTTATGCCTGGCTTCAGGTGTTATACAGCACGCGCCGCCAGTTGGTCATAGAGCCCGCCTGGCAGATCTACACCAGGAATGAGAACTACTTCCTACGCGGACGGGCCGGTCATGTGATCTTCTCCGAGCATTTTTGGGGAGTAGGCAACGAGACTCTGCCGAACGACGAATACCTTAAGGCCAGCTACACCCGCTGGTATTTTCAGGGTGATTTCCATGGTCGGATTCAGGCGAAGTTTTTTGCCGGAATCTCTACGTATCTTAGCCATGTGCAAAAGGTAGCTTTTGACGAGCCCGAGCGGGTGAACGAGCTTGCCCCCTTCCTGGGTAGCGAGTCGAACCGTATCGTAGGCCTTGGGCCCAGTCTCCTCTGGGATTACCGCAACGATGCCTTTAGCCCTACCAGGGGCTGGTACGCCAACGCCTACTACCGTCGGCATTTTGCCGGACTGGGCAGTACCTTCAACTACGGGGAGCAATTCCTGGACCTCAGAAAATATTTCCCGCTCGACGAAAAAAATCTCATTGCTGTACAGGCGATCGGGCAATTCACCCAGGGGAGCGTGCCTTTCCATGACCTGCCCCGCCTGGGCGGGCCCAGCATCATGCGGGGGTATGTACAGGGACGTTTCAGGGATCAGCAACTCTGGTCGGCCCAGACAGAGTACCGCCGCGACCTCGGTCGATTTCTGGTAGCGGCAGCCTTCTTAAGTGCAGGGGGCGTAGCCCCTACGATCAAGGATTTTTCAGCGGCCACTACCCGCTACGGTGGTGGCGCGGGATTGCGTATCCTGATCAATCGAAAGATGAATCTCTACACCCGCCTTGACTTTGCCGTCACTTCTGATCGGACCACGGGTTTCTATTTTCGGATATTCGATGCGTTTTGAGAGTGCTTGTCATTTCCCCTTCGCTTCCAATTCTTTCGCCTCCAACTCCTTAATCTTGGCCCGCTGCGCGTCGTTGATGGTAGGGTAGGTGATGCCCAACTGCTCAAGGTACGTCTTGTACTTCGCGGGCTCGTAGTAATATTTCTCCAAAGCAGGCTTGAATTCGGCCATAATTTCCTTATTGAGGTACGTAGCCGGAAAATCCTTTGGGCCCACCAGCGGCGTGTATTGTAAGTCTTTCGTCTGCTCGTCGCGGTAGTAGGCCCAGGCTTTTTTGAGCACCTCGGGCTTAGTGAACATATCAATCAGCGTCATAGCCTCGGCCTTGGCACCGGCCACAATCCCTTTGTGGGCAATGGGGGTGGCCATCGAGATGGCATTGGACCAGTGGTGGCCGGGCAGGTTGGGAATATTGGAAGGGTAGCGGAGTACCACCGTGGGCAGCGCCCACGAAATATCGGCGATGTCGTCGGAGCCGCCACCCATAGAACGCATAATTTGTCCCCCCATCGAGGCTACGGGCATGTCGGCGGGCAGGCCAATGGTGTCCAGTTTAGTAGCCAGCCCCTCAATTTTGGTAGCCTCCATCTCGATCTGAGCAGCCTTGGCCAGCAACTGATCGTTTGCGTCCCAGGTGGGTAGACCCACTTTTTTGATGTTCTGGTACAGAGTTTCGGCAATAGGCTGGTTGAAGTGGCCCGGCCAGGCCGAGCCCAGTACTTCGTAGGTAAATTTTGTGTCGGTCATGAGTGCAGCCCCCTCGGCCATTTTCATGCCGACATCGTAGAGCTTCTTGATTTTAGGGTAGCTGCGGTCGCGGAAGTAGTACCAGACAGATGCTTTGGAAGGTACCACGTTGGGCTGGTCGCCACCGTCGGAGATGACATAGTGCGAGCGCTGCGTCAATTCGAGGTGTTCGCGGCGGAAATTCCAACCTACGTTCATGAGTTCTACGGCATCCAGCGCGCTTTTGCCGCGCCAGGGTGCGCCCGCCGCGTGGGCCGCCTGCCCTTCAAACAGAAACTTTACCGAAATAAGCCCGTTGTTGCCGGCATCCCCGTAGCTTACGCCCAGGTTATTTCCGACGTGGGTAAAAATACAGGCATCCACATTCTTAAAGTAGCCATCGCGCACAAAGTAAGCTTTGGCACCTACCAATTCCTCCGCCACGCCGGGCCACAGCATCAGCGTACCGGGGATCTTGTCGCGCTCCATGATTTTCTTGACCGCCAGGGCCGATATGATATTCAGCGCCTGACCCGAATTATGACCTTCGCCGTGACCGGGTGCTCCTGCTACCAGCGGGTCGTGGTAGGCTACGCCGGGTTTCTGGCTGGCTTTGGGGATACAGTCCACGTCAGAGCCCAGGGCGATTACGGGCTTGCCGGTACCCCAGGTGGCGATCCAGGCCGTGGGCATGTTGGCGATGCCGCGCTGAATGGTGAAGCCTTCTTTTTCCAAAAGTGTGGTCAGGTACTTCGCCGATTCTTCTTCCTGGAAGCCCAGCTCAGAGAAGCTGAACAGCATATCGTTGATGTCCTGGCCGAGTTTGGCGTTCTGTTCTACCGAAAGCGCCACTTCCTGTTTAAGTTTTTCAATGGGGTCCGCCGGAACCTTTTGATTGCGCTTTGATTGCGCCATAGCCGTAGGTCCAGCCACGGCCCATAGTAACATCACAAGCAGAGATAGTAGGGTTTTTTTCATACGATACCGTCGAAATGAAGTAAAAGATTTAGTGTAGGTTAAGCATCATGCCCGTGAATTTGGTGATTTTTTTCCAATTCGCGGGATATAAATATCAAATGTTGTTCCCTTGTTTAGTTCACTGGTGGCCGTAATACTACCATCGTGATTATCCACGATTTTTTTCACGATGGCAAGGCCAATACCGGTTCCGGGGTACTCTTCCTTATTGTGCAGTCTTTGAAATACTTCAAATATTTTTTCGCTGAATTTTGCTTCAAATCCAATGCCGTTGTCACTTACGGAGATGTGGCAGTAGGTTTTATCGGGTGAAAGGCGGACTGTGAATACTTCCTTCCCTTCCACAAATCTGCTCTTGATCTGGATATGGGGAGGCCGCTGCGGGGACGAAAATTTGAGGGCATTTCCAATAAGATTGTTCAGGAGTTGATTGAACTGAAACACGATGATGGGTACCTGGCAACTTTCGGTTGTTTCTATTATTGCCTGCTTTTCTTCAATACTATCTCTTAAATCCTCCATTACATTCTCAACAATGACTTTAAGATCAATGACTTCAAACTTTCTTTCAGAAGTCGTTGATCTTGAAAAGGAGAGTAAATCATCGATAAGTTTCTGCATCCGTCTGGCAGCATCCTGCATGATCAGAAAATACTTTTTACCTTTTTCGGATAAGTACTCACTTTCTTTTTCAAGCAACAAACTGCCAAAGGTTTGAATTTTACGAAGCGGTTCCTGCAAATCGTGGCTGGATACATATGTAAATGCTTCCAATTCCTTATTGATTCTTTTAAGCTCTTCATTATTATGGAGGAGTTTTTCGTTGGAAAGGTACAGGTCAGCCGTGCGTTGCTTAACTTCACTTTCCAGGGTCTCCCGGTATAATTCCTGAGTAGTTACCTTTTCATTTCTGGCCAGTACCTGCTCGGTTACCTCATAACCAAATACCAGAATGGAATAAATGTTCTTATATTCATCATACATGGGCTGGTAGCTGAAATTGAAATAATTCTGAACGGGCTCCAATCCTTCATCACGGGCTAAAAATATAGGAATGTCAATACCCAGATATATTTCACCGGTAGTGTACACCTTATCAAGAAGCAGATCAAAGCCCTGGCCTTCCAGTTCCGGAAGGGCTTCCATGATTGGTTTTCCCTGTATTTCACGCTTTCCAAAAAAAGTCTGATACCGTTCATTGACTAGTTCGTACACATGGTCAGGCCCGCTGAGGGTACAGACAAAGGCGGGGGCGTTCAGTAACAAATCCCGAACCATCAATTCCTGCGCTTCCATTCTTTTTGCTGCCAGCACCTGTTGGGTTACTTCATTGGCTACCACAATAATGCCGGTTACTTTACCTGTATGGTCGAGGGAGGGCTGGTAAACAAAATTGTAAAAACCTTTACCACTTTTATTATCTCTATTCATGTTAACCTCCACTTCAT
>JBBRDE010000003.1:0-58824 GCA_038204185.1 Cytophagales bacterium | reverse complement strand
GACATTTCCGAGGCGAGTTTCTCGGCCGACGGGGCGTGGCTCCTTACGCGCACTCGTGCGGGGGTAGGGCGGGTGTGGGAAACGCGCAGCGGCCAGGTGCATGATTTCCTCAAAGACCAGAAAGGCATTTCCGAAGCGCGTTTCTCGGCCGACGGGGCTTGGCTCCTTACCACAAAGGCGGGGGAATGGCGGGTGTGGGAAACATGCAGCGGCCAGGTACATGATTTCCTCAAAGTCCAGAAAGACATTCCCGTCGCGAGTTTCTTTACCGACGGGGAGTGGCTCCTCACGCGCACGGAGGCAGGGGACTGGCGGCTGGGGGAAACGCGCAGCGGCCAGGTGCGTGATTTACTCAAAAACCAGAAAGGCATTTACGACGAGAGTTTCTCGGCCGACGGGGCCTGGCTCCTTACGCGCACAGAGGCGGGGGGCTGGCGGGTGTGGGAAACGCGCAGCGGCCAGGTGCATGATTTCCTCAAAGACCAGAAAGATATTTTCGACGCGCGTTTCTCGGCCGACGGTAAGCTGCTGGTAACAGCATTAAAAAAGAAGATCACAACCTGGGATATTGCCTTAGGAACACCTATCCAAACCCTATACATCGATACCAAACTACCAACACTTCTCCTCTTTCAAAACCGCTATCTCTACGTAATAGCTGGCAAAGCCATCATCAAAACCGACATCCTTACCCAGCCAGGTAACCTTTTCTCCTACGGCGATGGTGAAACCCTGGATTATACCTACGAAGAAGTCAAAGAATGGATGCAGGTATTTGGAGATGAATACCTCGGCCCGTTGAATGAGCAAACCCGGGAAAAATATGATGTAGGGGAAGTAGTAAAAAAAGCAACGGCCACCCAACCCAAAAAATAAGCCTACCCCTACACAAAATTCACCTCCGCCGACAGCCTAATCCCAAACCTCTCCTCCACCGAGGCCTGCACCTGTTGGGCTAGGGCCTTAATTTGCTCACCGGAGCCGCCGCCGTATTGTACCACCGCCTGCCCGGCGTGTACGGCAAGGGTAAAGAGTTGGAAGGTCAAGGGGCATAGAAGGCTAGCTGCCAGACACCTTAATCTTTTTGCGTGTATTCAGATATTAAGCAACTAACAATCTTACACTTATACGAGTCACCTACCCCCGTACCAGGAAAAATCAGTATTATATTTTCTCATAAAAAGTGTAACTGATAACCAGGCAGATGCGGCTACCGAGCTTTTGTATGAGTTAAGAGCAAGGCGCTTCACAGTAATTGATTAGGTGTTAAAAACTCCTTTTGCTACGTTATTGCGGTTAGGTTTCATATAAAAGGTTCTTTGGTAGTAGTTCAGGCAGTCTCACTGACCTCGCACCCCCTTTTTACTACCCAAACCCCTATTCCATGAAGTACCTGCTGCTGTTATGTTTGGCCTCTTTGGTGGCCTGCACCCAGACCAAAGAAGAAAAAGGACCAGAAAAACCCAACATCATTTTCATTTTCTCCGACGACCACGCCTACCAGGCCATTGGGGCCTACGGCAACAAGATCGCCAAAACCCCAAACCTCGATCGACTGGCCAGCGAAGGGATGCTGTTCACCAACAGCTTCGTGACCAACTCCATCTGCGGGCCCAGCCGCGCCACCCTGCTTACGGGCAAGTACAGCCACATGAACGGCTACAAGCGCAACGACCGCACCCTGTTCGATACGGAACAAACGCTGTTTTCGAAGGTACTGCAGCAGAATGGCTACCAAACCGCCTGGATTGGTAAAATGCACCTCAACAGCCTGCCCGTAGGGTTTGATTATTGGAATATTCTGCCGGGTCAGGGCCAATATTACAATCCCGATTTTATCAGCCAGCCCAACGACACCACGCGCTACAAAGGCTACGTATCGGACCTGATCACACAGTTTTCGACGGAGTGGCTCGAAAAACGCGATACCGCCAAACCGTTTTTCCTCATCGTCGGACACAAGGCTACCCACCGCGTGTGGATGCCCGCTCTGGAAGATTTGGGAGCATACGACGACGTAAACTTTCCGCTGCCCGACAATTTTTACGATGCGTACAAAGGCCGCGAAGCCGCCCGTCAGCAGGATATGAGCGTGGAAAAAACCATGCGGCTCAAGGAGGATCTGAAAATCCACCCCGACTACGAAAAAGACGGTACCTACAACCGCTTCGACCCGGAACAAAAGAAAGCTTTCAAGGGGTACTACGACAAGGTAGCCCAGGAGTTTGAAGCGAAGAAGTTGACGGGAAAGGCGCTGGTCGAGTGGAAATTGCAGCGGTACCTGAAAGATTACTACGCCACGGCCAACGGCCTGGACCGCAACATCGGCAAGCTACTCGACTACCTGGACAAGTCGGGACTGGCCAAAAACACGGTGGTCATCTATGCTTCCGACCAGGGTTTTTACCTCGGTGAGCACGGCTGGTTTGATAAGCGATTTATCTACGAGGAATCCATGAAAACGCCCTTGATGGTGCGCTATCCGGGTGTCGTAGAAGCAGGCAAAAAACAGGAAAATCTGGTGCTCAACATCGATTGGGCCCCCACCGTGCTTGACATCGCAGGGGCGCCGATTCCCGCTGACATCCAAGGTACATCTTTTCTGCCGTTGTTGAAGGCCAGCCCATCGGCCCAGGTACCCTGGCGGAAAGCAGTGTACTACCATTATTACGAATTTCCCGAACCACACCACGTCTATCCACACTTCGGAATTCGAACCGATCGTTATAAACTTGTCTACTTCTATGGCGGTGCCGACTCGTGGGAGTTATTTGATCTAGAAAAAGATACCTCCGAAATGACCAACCTGTATGGAAAGCCGGGTACCGAATCCATCACGGACGACCTGAAAGGGCAGCTGAAAAAACTCATGGAGGAGTATAAGGATGAGGAAGCATTGAAAATACTGTCAACGGCCAAGAAGTAAACTGGGAAGAATTCACAAAGAGCATGATAAAATTAGGAAAAGTAGCAGTGTATTTTTGGGGAATGATAGCCTTCCTGGCGGTGGGATGTCAAAACGAAAAAGGCAGCGCGGATACGTCGACCGCTACGGGTAATGAGGTACCCATCAGTACCGTTGCCGAAGGGAAAGCCGACACGACGGGCATGGCCTACATTCCGGGGGGTACCTTCCTGATGGGAGCCGACGAGTTCCCCGATTCCCGGCCCATGCACAAGGTAACCGTGGATGCTTTTTACATGGATCCACACGAAGTGACCAACGCCGAGTACGCCCGGTTTGTGGAAGCCACCAACTACAAAACTGTCGCCGAAAGGCCCCTGAATCCCGCCGATTATCCGGGGGTACCTGTGGACAAACTGGTGCCCGGCTCGGCGGTATTTACCCCTACCCCTACCGCCGTATCGCTGGACAATCCCCTGCAATGGTGGAATTACGTAGCGGGCGCCGACTGGGCGCATCCCGACGGACCCGAGAGCTCCATCAAGGGCAGGGAGAATCTACCGGTCGTGCATGTATCGTATGAAGACGCCGCCGCCTACGCCCGTTGGGCCGGCAAGCGGCTACCCACCGAAGCCGAGTGGGAGTTTGCGGCCCAGGGAGGACAGGGCAACCACACGTATTACTGGGGCGATCAGCTCAAACCTGGCAATAAATGGGTAGCCAATATTTACCAGGGAAATTTTCCGGATAAGAATCTCAATGAAGACGGATACGCCGGAGCGGCCCCGGTGAAGTCGTTCCCTGCCAATCCCTACGGCCTCTACGATATGGACGGCAATGTGTGGGAGTGGTGCCAAGATCTGTATCGCCCCGACACCTACCAAACCAGCGCCGCAAACAACCCCAAAGGCCCCACGGATAGCTACGATCCCGACGAGCCCGGCGTGACCAAGCGCGTCCAGCGCGGAGGGTCATTTCTGTGCAGCGATAGCTACTGCATTCGCTACAAAGCCGGGAGCCGGGGCAAGGGCGAAGTGACCAGCGGCAGCAATAACCTGGGCTTCCGCTGCGTGGTAAGTGCGAAGTAGTTGGAGGGAGCTGATGGCTGATAGCCAATGGCCGTTCGCTTTTTGTCCTAAAACGCTCCATACACAACTCATCATAAATTGTGGGTAAATATTCTCTCGAAAAAATCCTTCTCCTGCTAGGAGCGGCTCAGAGGAGCGCCTCCCGCCGCAGCGGAAGGATTTAGGACGGTTGGCCGCCGCCATGAGGTTAAATTGTCGTGAATTAATTAAAATTGAAAAATTGCATTAAAGCGTCCTGCATGATGGCGTCTTGCTGGTAGGCTTTTATTTCAGCAATCCAGTCCTTGAACCAGCCTTTCTTGCGCTTGCGCGAATCGTTGAGATCGGCCTGAATCAGCGTGATCTCTTCCCGTAACTTTTTCTTGAAATTCTTGAATTTGCGCTCACTAAAAGCATTGTTTTTGTCGAAAAAATCCTCAAACAAACCCATGCTGCTGTATTTCAGAAAATCGATCTCTTCCTTGATTTCATTCAGTTGCTTTTGCAGGATTTTATTGTAGCGTTTGAGCATGTCCTCGGCCAGGAAATTGGCGTCGGCTTCTTCTTCCTCGATGTACTCGATCTGTAATTTTAGCAGCGCCAGAAAGTCGTTTTCCTGATAGGCTTTCGTCACGCGCTGAATCAGTTCGGTTTTCTGGATTTTGGCGGCTTCGTCCGTTTCGCGGTCGGGATGGTACTTTTTCACCAACCGCAGGTAGATCGCCTTGGCGTCCTGCTGCAGGGCCTGCTGCTGTTTGTTTACTTTCTGTTTAGCATCGGGGTCGAAGTTTTTCAAATCCTCGGCCTCTTCGGCTTCCCGCTTTTCGAACATTTTTTTCTGAATATCCTCGCTATGTTCCCTCATGAAGTTGTCCACGCCCTTATCGACCATCTCGCGCAGGTCGATGTCGATCCCAAACTCATCCCTGAACTGTTGGGCCATCGGAGCCAGGTCTTCCTCGTCGGGCAGTAGCGATTCTCCGGCATATTTCTCAAATAGTTCTTTCAGTACCTCGTCGCCGTAGCCGTTTTTGTTCAACAGCTCACTGGACTGGTCGGCCATGTACCCTTCGAACCATTCCCGGTTGTATTTGCCGATGCCCAGTTCGTCGGCCAGTTCGTCCAGCCGCAGCAACCGGTTCCGCAGCAGTTCGTCCCGCTCGCTGATCAGTGGCCGCATTTCGCTTTGGATGCGGGGTACCACCGCTCGCAAGCCCTGCTCCATATTTTGTTGCAGAGATTTGTTTTCCTCAATGTCTTTCAGGAGTTTTTCGTAGCGGGCCTGTAACTTCGATTTTGTGGTAACCTTCTTTTGATTGACTAGTCCGTGCTTGGGTTTCATGGGCTATTTTTTATGATTGGGTAGAATGATTCCGTTTTCCACGAGGGATTGATTAGGGCAAAAATAGAAAATAATTAAAAACCCTTGGTTTCTTTACCCGATTTTTGAGCCACACTACTGACTCATTACCATATCACTAGCTTGTAAGGACCAATCATTGTTATAGAATCCCGCCATTTTCACGCCCTCCACGCCTTTTTGCAGCATGGTGTTGGTGAATATCATAAAATCAGGAAAACCACTACCCCCGCTGAAATACTGATTGGCATTCGCAGCTTGCATACCCGTCAGGCCCGTGCCCGTGATGACAGCTACCGAAGCTACCTCGCTATCGCGGCGCGGCCACACGAAATAGGCGGCCAGGTCAGTGCCGGAGAAGGTACGGGTACAAGCCGTGATGGTACCCTGGGCTACCTGAATGGGGCAGTCTGCGAGTAGCTTCGGCCAGGCGGCATTGGTACTGGCGTTGCCGTACAGTACCACGCCCCGGTCGGGGTACCTTTGCGGATCAAATTCGGTATCGGCGATCAAATCCACGGCCCCGTTGCCCCGGTAGTACCATGACTCCATGTCGAATTTAGCTTTATCCAATGCCCAAGTCTTTTCGGCGGCAGTGCCGCCCGTAGCGTAAACAAACACCATGCGGTGGTTGAAGGGCTCTTTGAAGGTACCCGAACGCCGGGTACTTTTTTCGCGCGCATCGGGTGCGTTTGCAATCTTCCAGGTACTCGCTTTTTCCAGGAATATCGTTTCGTTCGGTCTCTTCACCGTGTAGCCTATCTCGGCCAGGCTATCCAACTGAATCTTGATTGCCGTTCCAGACGCAAAGGCTCCCAAATCCAGCGACAGCGTGGCGATGTTTTGGGTGGTACCCTTGATTGTGTTTTTTCCTTTATCCCGATCCAGTATCATCCGACTGAAAACGAGCGGTTCCTGCTGTTGCTGAATCGTCGCCCACTTCATCTGCCCCGAAACACCGGGGTTGGCCGTGGTAAAATCTACGTGATTGGCGGCAAAGGCGGTGTCTTTGGCGAGAGTATGCCAGCTGAAAAAGTCAAAAATTGGCGGCCAGTCTACGCTGATGTCGCCGTACCAGTGGCTGCCGCCGGGGTACTCGTAGTAGCTAAAATCGGGGTGAAAACCCGACAAAAGTTTCTTCATTTGCCGGGCGTACTCCACCGAAACAGTCCGGTCAGCGTCGCCGTGGTTGATGTACACACCCAACGGTTTGTAGTTCTGCGCCAGCGCCAGTACGTTGCTGGGATTACTGGCTCGTAGCAACATGGCTTCCATCGGTGATGAAGCACTGTCGGGAATCATACCATCGTGCGAGCCGTAAGACGATAAGGTAGGGTACCCTGCGCAGGGCGCGATGGCCGCCCAGTTGCCGGGGTAGGTCGCGCCCAAAAACCAGGTACCGTGCCCACCCATGGAGTGGCCCGTTAGGAAGATCTTTTCCGGATTAGGGGAATACTTCTTTTTGGCTATAGCCAGCACTTCCAACGCGTCGAGCCGGCCCCAGTCCTCCCAGTTGAAGCCGCGCGGGCGTCGGTTGGTCGGCGCTACCAGCACGCCCCAATCTTTGGGCTTGTAGGCCCGCGCCTGGTTGATCGCCTGCACCTCGGCCCCGTGTACCGAGAAAAACAACGCGGGTGCCACGCCGGGCTTGGGGTTAAGCTGCGGAGACACAGCATAGTACTGCACGGTGCCGTCGATGCCGCTGACGAAGGTACGGCTGTACTGTTTGCTAGTCGCAATTGTTTCCAATTCTACGGATTTCGTATCCAGCGTTTTTCCGTTCTGTTCCAGCGATAGACTTGCCATTTTTTTGCCAATATCCGTCGCCTTACTTCCATCCAAAAGTACCCCTACCTTACGCGTACTCAGCGCAGGAATAGAAGGTATCGCCACGGACATCCTATTTCCTGCTACATCCGAAGAAATCGTGAGGCCAGACAAAACTTTGGAAGACGTATTGACCACTACCAGACCTACCCACAACGAATCGTTTTTCAGGGTAGGCACTACGTGCGGCATCGTGAGGTCGGCGGTATTGAGGTACACAGGTTTTTCGGGAAAATCCAGCTTGGCTACCACTCCTCCGTACGAACCAAAGCGTCCCACGCGAACGTAGAATTCATTTTTTCCTTTTTTCAGGATAATGGGCAAATCCATCCAGCCGTAGCGGTAGATGTCGCCGCCATGCGGTGCGCCATTGACGTACACCATGTCGTTTCCCGTCACGTTCAGCAGAGCCGTTTGTTCTTTTTTAGCCGTATAGGTCAGATACAGGTACCCACTCCCCATATCCCGACTCCTGAAACGGTGCAGACTATCGGCTTTCAGGGGTTTCCAGGAAAATTCCTTTTTATCAATGGTAGAAAAAACGGCCCCTTCTTTTGGTGTAATCAGGGTGTTGGCGTTCAAAGCGTACGCCAGTTCATCTTTATAGATTGCTTCGCGGCCATACTGATGAAAAGAACCGGCGGCCAGACCTTCGGAGAAATAGAAGGTATTTTGCGCCAAAACATCCGTCAAAAGTGAGAGGAAAGCGAGTAGTAGTAGAATCGTCCTCATAACAGTCGATAACAGAGATAGGTAATTTTATGAAGTAGTCTGAACGAAGTTAATCCCAAAACGGATCAGTTAGAAACAATGGCACTCTTAAATCCAACAATAACAAATTCAAATAACTGATTTATAGACTATTATTTTTATAAATTATTTTAATAAATACCTCATTTGCCTCCCCATCGTTGGTTATATGAGGTTCCTAAATAATTAATACCTGTTAATTTGGTTAAGTCCACCCTTACCCTGTCTTTTGTTAAATAACTTCTTCATGTACCTGCTATTCAATTTTCAATTATGAACGATAAAGAACTTTCAAGAAGACAATTTCTGACCCGCGCCTCGCTGGCGGTAGGCGGTACCGCTCTGCTGCTCCATGACTCCTTCGGGATGCCCGCCTACATCAAAAATCTGGGCAAACCCAACTCAGTATTCAATGGCGTGCAGGTAGGTGCCATTACCTACTCGTGGCGCAGTATGCCCGGTAGTGCCGAAGATATTCTGCGCTATTGCCAGGAATGTAACATCAGCGCCATCGAACTCATGGGCCCCACGGCCGAGTCGTTTGCCGGTGCTCCTGAGGGACCCGCCTTCGCACGCGGCACGCTGACCGATCAGCAGAAAGCCGAACGGGTCGAAGCCACGCAAAAACTGGCCGCCTGGCGCGCGGCGGTTTCTATGGATAAGTTTGCGCAGCTCAGAAAGATGTACAATAAGGCCGGTGTAAGTATTTATGCTTACAAACCCAGCGCACTGGGAGCCAACAATACCGATGCCGAGGTCGATTATGCCTGCCGGGCGGCCAAAGCCCTGGGTGCTAGCCACACCACCGTAGAGATTCCCACCGATGCTGCCCAAAGCAAGCGCCTGGGTGAAATAGCGGCTAAAAACAAGATATACATCGGATACCATGGCCACCTGCAACAAACCTACACGATCTGGGACGAAGCCCTGGCGCAGTCGAAATACAATGCTATGAACTTCGACATGGGCCACTACGTGGCGGCGGGGCACGATCCTATCCCGCTGATTACCGATAAGCACCAGCATATTGTAAGCATGCACACCAAAGACCGCAAGAACAAAGCCAACGGGGGAGAGAACGTGGTTTGGGGCGAGGGTGACACGCCCATTGTGGAGGCTCTGCAATTGATCCGAAACAACAAGTACAAGTTTCCGGCGACGATCGAGTTGGAATACCCCATTCCCGCCGGCTCGGATGCCGTGAAGGAAACCGCCAAGTGCGTCGAGTACGCCCGCAAAGCCCTGGAAGCTTCCTAACGAGCGGTACGGCGGTTCGACGCATCGACGGCTCACCCGTCACGATACCACAGAAAAGCAAAAAGCCCCTGGCTGCAAATCGTGTGCAGCCAGGGGCTTTTTACAAATCAACAATTACACAAAAAACAGTTCAACAACCCTACACCAGCTTCAATTTAATCTTCTCCGCCTGCGCCTGCGCTTTCAGCGCCAGCTCCGTCGCCAGGAAACAATGTGCCTGCGTCATGGCCGTTTCGGTGCGGTTCAGGATATCGTCCACCAGTTGCCGCCCGTAGGGTAGGTCCACATCCTTCGTGTCGACGGTCATGGTCTCTTTGTTATTCACCAGGAACAAATGATTGCCGCCCTCGCGACCACTTATATCCACATTCTTGCGAATCTCGATAAAGCCCTCGGTACCCAATATCGTCAGGCGACCGTCGCCCCAGCTTTTCAGACCGTCGGGCGTGAACCAGTCGACCCGCACATACCCCATGCCGCCATTGCCGCGTACCATCACATCCCCAAAATCCTGCAAGCCGGGGTATTGCGGATGGGCTACATTGCCCACCTCCGAGGCCACCACTTCGGCCTCGGTGGAGCCGGTGAAGTAGAGAAACTGATCGAATTGGTGGGAGCCGATGTCGGTGATGATCCCTCCGTACTGATCCAGTTCAAAAAACCACTCGGGCCTCGACTTCGGAGTCATGCGGTGCGGGCCCAGCCCGATCGTCTGGATTACTTTACCGATCGCACCTGACTTCACCAGTTCGCCCGCCTTCACCGTGGCCCGATTCTCCAAGCGTTCGCTGTACATAATGGAGTAGATACGGCCCGTGGCCTTCTGTACTTTGCGCACTTCGGCCAATTGGGCCAGCGTGGTGATTCCGGGCTTATCGGCCATGTAGTCCTTGCCGCTCTTCATCACCCGGATGCCCAGCGGGGCGCGGTCGATCGGAATGCCTGAGCTTAGCACCAATTGAATGGATTTGTCGTCGAGGATTTCCTGTTCGCTGGCGGCGGCTTTGGCCTGGGGAAAGCGTTTCTTAAAATCAGCCATCAAGTCGGCTTCTTTGGCAAAGTAGGACACCAATTCGCCACCACCCCGTTGCACAGCACCTACCTGTCCGTAGATATGACCATGGTTCATGCCGATGACGGAGAATTTGATACGCGGTGCTACAGGCAGTGCAGGTACTTCGGAGGGTACCTCGGCCGTCATCGGGATATTCGCAGCCTGACTGGCCAAAGGGAGCATCATCAGACCTGCTGCGGATTGGACCGAACTGAGAAGGAATTTCCGGCGGTTATCGTGTTGTTTCATGTGGTTCTTTCGCTCTATATAAGCTTGATTAAGTTACGATGGTTAGAATGGTCTTTATTAATAAGACGACTTTGCCTTATTAATTACCCGAAAACAGAAAAGAAATATCCGTCGTGCCTACGGGTTTACTATATTTGTTTAGTTGATAAAGCAACGATATTTAACCTAACTGAATCTACATATGCATTTGACCTACTTTACGCGCTTACGGTTTTGCCTGCTAGGCCTTTTTGCGCTTACTGTGATTCACGGCGCTTACGCCCAGAAAATCCCTACTCCCAAAGAACACTTCGGCTTTGCCATCGGTGACGACTACCACCTGGCTACTTACATGCAAACGGAAGCCTATTTCAAAAAACTCGCCACTGCTTCACCCCGCGCCAATCTGGTAGACATGGGCTTTACCGAAGAAGGTCGGCACCAGTACATGCTCGTGGTATCCTCACCCGAGAACTTGAAAAATCTGGCGAAATACAAGTCAATTTCCCAGCGGTTGGCCCGTGCTGAAGGCTTGACCGACGAGCAGGCCAAGGCTTTGGCCCAGGAAGGTAAAGCGGTGGTATGGATCGACGGTGGCCTGCACGCCACCGAAACCGTAGGCGCGCACCAACTCATCGAAACCGCTTACCAGATCATCAGTCGCCAGGATGCCGAAACTAAGCGCATTTTGGACGATGTGATCATTTTGATGGCGCACGCCAACCCCGACGGGCAAGAGCTGGTCAGTGATTGGTACATGCGGGAGAAGAAGGACGAGAAGAAAAGTACCGAATTTCTGCCCCGGCTGTACCAGAAATACATCGGTCACGACAATAACCGTGATTTCTTCATGATGAATATGAAGGAGTCCTGGAACATCGGCAAGCAATTGTACGTGGAGTGGATCCCGCAGATCGTCTACAACCACCATCAGTCCGGCCCGGCGGGTACCGTGGTGGCTGGGCCACCCTACCGCGATCCGTTCAACTACGTTTATGATCCCCTGCTAATCACCAGTCTCGATGCTGTGGGAGCCGCCATGAATTCGCGGCTCAACGCCGAAGGCAAACCCGGCTATACCCAACGGTCGGGCTCGGTGTACAGTACCTGGTGGAACGGCGGGCTACGCACTGCGCCCTATTTCCACAACATGATCGGTATCCTGACCGAAATTATCGGCAGTCCTACGCCCGACACGATTCCACTGGTACCCCAGCGACTGATTCCCAATGGCTCCCATACATTCCCGATCACGCCCCAGATCTGGCATTTCCGGCAGTCGATCGACTATTCTGTGTCGCTGAATTACGCCGTGCTGAACCATGCCTCGCGCCTGCGCGACGAACTGCTTTTCAATGCCTACCGCATGGGAAAAAACGCCATCCAGCGGGGTGAGAAAGACACCTGGGCTCTTTCCCCAAAACGCATCAAGGAAATCGAGGATACCTACGAAGCCGCAAAGAAAAAGAATAGTAAAATCAAGCTCACCAAAGCGTTCTATGATTCGGTGATGACCGATCCCGCCCTGCGTGACCCGCGCGGCTACATCCTCCCGGCCAATCAACCCGACTTTGCCACGGCGGCTAAGTTTGTCAATGCCCTTATCAAATCGGGCGTACAGGTGCATGAGGCCACAGCAGAATTTACGGTGGGGAAAAAGAAATACCCCAAAGGTTCCTACGTCGTCAAAACCGCACAGGCCTTCCGTCCACACGTGATGGATATGTTCGAACCCCAGGACCACCCCAACGATTTTCAGTACCCTGGCGGACCACCCGTACGTCCCTACGACGCGGCGGGCTGGACGCTAGCCTACCAGATGGGTGTGGAGTTTGACCGGATTCTGGATAAATTCAACGGCCCGTTCCAGGCTATTCCCTACGGCGAATTGCAGCATCCGATGGGTACCCTTGAAGCGGTAAACCCCGTCGCAGGATACGTACTCAGTCCTAAGGCCAACGACTCCTATACGGCGGTAAACGATTTGTTGAAAGCAAAGGTGGACGTTTTCCGCACCACTGAAGCGTCGGATTTAGCGGCAGGTACCTTCTTTGTTCCGGCGGGCGAGCAAGCTAAGGCTATGCTGGGAAAATCGTCCAACGAACTGGGCATCGACGTGCAGGGCGTGAAGCAGCGTCCCACGGGCGCGATGGCCAAAGTAACTCCCTTGCGGATAGGCCTCTGGGATACCTACGGCGGCTCTATGCCCTCGGGCTGGGTGCGCTGGCTGAGCGAGCAATTCCACTTCCCGGTGGAGGTGGTGTACGCTCCCACCATCGACGCGGGCGACTTACGCAAGAAATTCGACGTGCTGCTCTTCGTATCGGGGGCCATTCCCGCACCAGCCGGCGAAAGTACGGGCCGGGGCTACCCCCGCAAAGAACCCAACTCCAAGGACATTCCGCAGGAATACCGCGATCAGTTAGGCAAGATTTCGGTGGATACGTCGGTGGTAGCCCTTAAGAAATTTATGGAAGCGGGGGGCACGGTGCTCACCATCGGCAGCAGTGCCAATTTGGCCTACCACCTGAAACTGCCCATTCGGAATGCGCTGGTGGAGAACAGCAGTGACGGAAAGGACCGGCGTTTGCCTACCGAGAAGTACTACATTCCAGGCAGCATTCTGCGCGTGAGCGTGGATACCACCCGCGCGATTAGCTGGGGTATGCCCTCCGAAGCCGATGTATATTTTGATAACAGCCCCGTTTTCAGGGTAGCCCCCGATGCCCTGGCCAAAGGTACCATTAAGCCTTTGCTGTGGTTTGACAGTGCCACGCCCCTGCGTAGCGGTTGGGCGTGGGGACAATCCTACCTGGAAGAGGGTGTTACGGGTTTCGAGGCAAAGGTAGGGGCGGGTAAGCTCTACGCCTTCGGACCGGAGATTACCTTCCGGGCGCAGTCGCACGGAACTTTGAAACTGGTTTTCAATGCGCTTTACTCGACGGTGAACGCGGCTGGGGGAACGGGGACGGATTGAGCTTTTGATCTGTTGTTCCCTGTGGTGGTGGGTGGAAACACCCCGCCACCACGCTAAAACGCTTTACACTATGAAAATTTCAAAGAGAATACTGGCCGCATTACTGGTCATCGCTACGGTAGGCGCATGGGCACAAGTTCCTTTGCCCCAAATGGTGAACAATCAGACGACGAAAGGACGCACAACCACGCAGTCTGAAACTTACCATGCGGGCAGTATGCCTTATTCCAGTCAAACCAACTACGATGGGATGGGCGGCATTCCTCAATACAGGGCGGAGTCGACCAATCCGAGCCACATTGGTGTATTGGGTGAGAAATGGGAAACCGACAAGCGGGGCCGCCGGAGTACCTTTATTCATGATGGAAAAGAGGTGTCGATTGGCTACGAGCTACAAAAGAATGAACCCGTCAACAAAACCCAATCCACAGGGCTAGATTCTCTGATTAATAGGAATGCCCATTTGCCTTAGATTCCCTCCCGTTTGTAGTACCGTCCGCCCCACGATCCTAGTATGCTTTTGGTTACGTTCGCCCCAGTCAGGCGGGCTTCTGCGATCTAGGTCTTTTTGAATTGCATGAATAAACACTATGATTAGAGGCAGTTTATTTTTTATAAACCTAGCTAGAATCCTGTACAATTTTTACATTCGTACCCAAATTCAATGGGAACAGTATTTCCAAATCATGTAGTAAAACCAAACCCTGTCTATGCAAAAACACCTACACTTCACAACCCGTTGGGCTATAATGCTTCTGCTCGTACTGAGCAGTGTCTTAGCCCAAGCGCAGGAACGCCGCGTTACCGGTAAGGTAACTACTTCGACCGATGGCCAGGGACTGCCGGGCGTCAACGTACAGGTACAGGGAACCAACGTCGGTACCGTGACGGACGCCGACGGGCAGTTTGCGATTGCCGTACCAGGTAACAACAGTGTGCTGGTTATTTCTTCCATTGGTTTCATGAAGAAAGAAATAGCGGTAGGCAACCAAAGTACCATCAATGTATCACTAAGCGATGATGTAAAAAGCCTGAGCGAAGTGGTCGTGACGGGTTATGGAACCCAGAACAAACGCGACATTACAGGGTCTGTAGCTACGGTGGACACCAAGCAGTTGCTCTCGGTACCCTCTACCAATCTGGCCCAGGCCATGCAGGGGCGCGTCGCGGGGGTGAATGTGAGCAACGACAACTCACCCGGCGGCGGCGTGATGGTGCGTATCCGGGGATTTGGTACAATCAATGACAACTCCCCCCTATATGTGATTGATGGTACACCCACGAAGGAGAACCTCAATACGCTGAATTTGAACGACATCGAATCAATGCAAGTGTTGAAAGATGCCTCAGCGGCCTCCATCTACGGATCTCGGGCGGCCAACGGCGTAGTGATTATCACGACCAAGAAAGGCAAAGCCGGCAAACCGGTATTTACATACGATGCCTACTACGGCCAGCAAAAAGCCTGGCGTTTTCTGGATCTGATCAATACCCAACAGTATGCCGACCTGCTGTGGGAGTCGCGTATTAACGCACAAAATACCAGTAAGCTGGTCGATGGGGCCTATCCGGCGGGTACTGCACTCTCCTACCCCGATATTGCCGCCTTTGGCAAAGGGGCCACGCCCGTCATTCCTTTCTATGTAAACCCAGCCGGTAAGAAGCAAAATGAGGTGGACGAGAGCACCTACAACTTTGGTACTCGAAACCTAATCACCCGTGCCAATCCGCAGGGCACCGATTGGTTCGACGCCATCTTTGAAGCCGCCCCCATCCAGAATCACCAGATCGGCGTGTCGGGTGCTACGGAAGCGGCCCGCTATGCCATGTCGGCCAATATTTTCGACCAGCAGGGTATCATGAAGTTTACATACTTTAAGCGTTATTCACTGCGGGCCAATACGGAATTTAACGTCACGAAAAAATTCCGGGTGGGTGAAAATCTACAGGTAGCCTATGGCGAACGCGTAGGCCAAACAGGTGGTAACCAAAGCGAGAGCAATCCTATTTCGTTCGCCTACCGTATTCCGCCCATCATCCCGCGTTTCGACGTGAACGGCTACTACGCGGGCGGCTTCGGGTCGGGGCTCGACAACTCACGTAACCCTGAGGCAGAAGTGTGGCGTAATAAAGATAACAAAGCCAAGGAGCTGCGCCTGTTTGGCAATGCTTACGCTGAGTGGGACATTCTGCCTAATCTGACCGCCAAGACGCAGTTTGGGGTGGATTACAACACCTATAACCTAAATAGCTACCGCGCCAACGACCCCGAGTCGCCCGAAATGATAGGCACCAACACGCTACGGGCTGATAATAACTACGGATTTACCTGGACCTGGTACAACACGCTGAATTATAACAAGGCCTTCGGTGACAAGCACCGCGTCAACCTGATGGTGGGTACGGAGTCGATCCGCAGCTATTTTGAATTTGTGTTTGGCGAGCGTTCCGGTTTTGCCGTGGACGAACTGGCCAACCGCTACCTCAATGCGGGCCGTACCATCGTGGGCAACGGCGGCGGGGGCCGCGAATGGACGCTGGCGTCGGAGTTTACCCGCGCCAACTACGCCTTCGACGACCGCTATCTGATTGACTTCACCCTGCGCCGCGACCGGTCGTCGCGCTTTGCCCCGGCCTTCCGGACGGCCTACTTCCCGTCGGTGAGTGCGGGCTGGGTGCTGTCGGAGGAATCGTTTCTGAAAGGTAGCTCCTCCTGGCTCAATTTTGCCAAGCTACGGATCGGATACGGGCAAACGGGCAACCAGGAGATTGGAAACTACAATGCCTTCTCGACTTATCTTTCCAATCCTGAAACCTCTTTTTACGACCTGGCGGGCTCCAACACCTCGGCCTTACAGGGCTACGAACTGGGGCAGTTCGGTAATGCCAACGCCAAATGGGAAACGACCACCTCGACCAACATTGGCCTCGACGCTACTTTCCTAGGCGGTAAACTGGACGCTAACTTCGACTGGTACAGTCGGATTACATCGGACATGCTGTTTCCCGTAGAAGTGCAGTACACCCAGGGCCGCGCAACCAATCCGTTCCAGAATATCGGCGAGATGTCGAACAAAGGGGTGGAGCTGGCGCTGAGTTTCGGCGATAAGAAAGGGGATTTCTCGTATTCACTAGGCGGGAATATCTCGACCTACCGCAATAAGGTGATAAAAACGACGGGTGACCCCAATGTGCAATACTTTGGCTTTACGACACGCCTGGCAGCGGCCGCTGTTACCCAGCAGGGCTACCCCATTGCGTCGTTTTACGGCTATACCATCGACGGCATCTTCCAAAGCGATGCCGAAGGCAAGGCTCACGCCGCGCAGTTTGTGGCCAATACCGATGCGGCCAAAACGGGCAATCCGTTCAACAAGGCCGGATCGTTCAAATTCCGGGACGTAAACAACGACGGCCTCATCAATGCCTCCGACCGGGGCATTATCGGCAGTCCGCACCCTGACTTTACCTACGGCATCAACGCCAGCGTAGGCTACAAAAACTTCCGCCTCGATGTGTTCGGTCAGGGAGTATCCGGCAATCAGATTTTCAATTATGTGCGCTATTGGACGGACTTCCCCACGTTTGGTGGCAACCGCAGCATCCGCATGTTTGAAGATTCGTGGCGTCCCGGCAAAACCGATGCCAAGCTCCCCATCCCGCGCTCCAACGATGTCATCAGTTCACTGCCTTCCACCTATTACCTCGAAGATGGCTCGTATTTCCGGATCAAGAACATTCAGCTGGGTTATACCCTCCCCAAAACCCTTACTGACAAAGTGCGGTTGGGCTCGGCCCGCGTGTATGTACAGGGCCAGAACTGGCTGACGTTCACGAAGTACACGGGTCTCGATCCTGAGCTCAATCTGCGTAATTCCAGTAGCTCCGGGCAGGACATCCACATGGGCTTCGACGAAGGGGCGTATCCCGCCGCCCGTACCACCCTGGTGGGCCTCAACCTGACATTTTAAATTCGATACTGGATTCTGGATAATAGACTTTTTTTTACTCTCCAACATCCGGTGTCCAGCGTCCTTTTTCTCAAAAAATGATTTTTTAACAAACACGATATGAAAATCAACTTAAAACCAATCGCCTGGGCCACGCTCGTGGCAGCGGGCCTCACAGCCACCTCCTGCAACGATAGCTTCCTGGATGTGGTACCCCTGGGCGAACTGAGCGAGGCTACCCTGCGCAACAAGGCGGGGGTGGATCTGGTACTCACTGGGGCGTACTCGCTTTTGGACGGCGTTAACGTAGGTTCCGGATTTTCGGACTGGCACGGCTCCGCCGACAACTGGGTGTACGGTTCCGTAGCCTCCGACGATGCTTACAAAGGTACCAACGCGGGCGACCAGCCCGAAATTTCGATCATCGAGACGTTCCAGCATACCCCCGACCTTCTACATTTTCGGGGCAAGTGGCAGGCCATGTACGACGGCATCGCCCGATCCAACGATGTGCTGCAACTGGTGGAAAAAGCCCAGGACATTACCCCCACCGAAAAAACCCTGGTGATTGCTCAGGCTCGTTTCCTGCGGGGACACTACCACTTCGAGTTGAAGAAGATGTTCAATAAAGTACCCTACATTGACGACAAAACGTATAATCCCAACGATGCCAACAGCACCAAGCTACCCAACGATGCGGACATTTGGCCCAAAATCGTGGAGGATTTGAAGTTTGCTAACGAAAACCTGCCCGCCCGCTGGCCGGGTTTTCCGGGCCGCGCCACCAAATGGGCCGCCGGAGCCATGCTGGCCAAGGCCTATTTGTTTCAGAACAACCTCGCCAGCGCCAAACCGCTGTTGGAAGCCATCGTAACCAGTGGTCAGTTCAAACTGGTGGATAAGTACCATGACAACCACCGGGCCGCAACCAACAATAACGCGGAGTCTATATTCGAGGTGCAGTTCTCGGTCAACGACGGGGCCGGTACGGGTCGTAACGGCAACCGGGGGCATACGCTCAACTACCCGTATGGTGGCGGTGCGCTAACTACCTGCTGCGGTTTCTTTCAGCCTACCCAAAACTTGGTGAACGCGCATAAAACCGATGCCACGGGCTTGCCACTCCTCGACACGTTCAACGCTGTCGACGTGCCTGGTACAAACTCGGTGAGCTACCAGGGCAACCTCGACCCGCGCCTCGACTGGAGCGTAGGACGTGAGGGGGTACCTTACCTCGACTGGGGCATTCATAATTCGGGCTATGTACGCGACCCAGCATATGGTGGGCCGTTTTCGCCCAAGAAGCAGTCTCCTTATAAAGCCGAGAACGGTTCGCTTACATGGGCCAACAACCCACGTCAGAATGCTAACGACTATCGCCTGATCCGCTACTCGCACGTGCTGCTGTGGCTGGCCGAGATTGAAGTAGAAACCGGCGACCTAAACAAAGCCCGCGCGCTGGTGAACCAAATCCGCCGCCGCGCGGCCAATCCCGACGGTTTTGTACGCCTGGCCAATGGTACCCCCGCCGGAAACTATGTGGTGAAAGAATACACAGCCCCATGGACCGATAAGGAGATGGCCCGCAAAGCAGTGCGTTTCGAGCAGCGGCTCGAATTTGCGATGGAAGGCCACCGCTACTTCGATCTGGTTCGCTGGGGAATTGCCGACAAAACAATCAACGACTACCTGGCTGTGGAACAGACCAAGCGGGCCTACCTGCGCGGAGCGACTTTCACGAAGGGCAAACACGAGTATTTTCCCATTCCGGGGCAGGAAATCCTAAATAGTCAATTGCAGGGAAAGGCCACTCTGGTACAGAATCCGAATTATTGATTTTGTTGTTGATTTGTTGATATGTGTATTTGTTGATTTCTAAAAAAGAGGGCTGCTTTCCAGGAAAGCAGCCCTCTTTTTTTATAGAACAAAATCGTCAGGTACAGGTTTTTAAGGTATATAGACCAACCTGTTAACCTATTAAATCCTGTTAAAGAACCCTACCTTCGCCGCCGTGTTTTCCACAGCCTACCTTATATTCTTCGTCATTCTGGTCGTAGCCGACTACCCCGATACCGCTGCGGTTCTCTTCATGCTTTCGCCGCTGCTAGTCATCTGGCTGGTGTACATCGTGCTGCGCTATGGCGAGGCGTCGGGCCGTACCTTTGATGAATATTATTACGACGATGTGAATATCCGGGTGGATAAACTGCGGAAGTATATCTACACTGTCCGTACATACTTCACCTCTATTCCTTCAATAGCCTCCAAGGCAGGTACCACCCGATTCAGCAGCGTCTTGCGAACCAGTACGTTAAAGGTACATTCCATCTCAAATATCTGCTCCGTCACTTCCAGCTCGTATGTTTTCAGCACTCGATTGACCTCACTCGTCGCTTCGTAGGGAAAGGTGATCTCATATTCGTCGCAGACGTACTTGGTCAAAACTACGGCTTCGTCCAGAGCTAGTTCGGTAGCGGTTTTGTAGGCATTAATTAGGCCGGGTACCCCCAGCAAGGTACCCCCAAAGTACCGCACGACTACGACCAGAATATTGGTCAGATCCCGTGAATAAAGCGTATTCAGGATAGGCCTTCCGGCGGTGCCCGACGGTTCGCCGTCGTCGTTGGCGCGGTAGTGGTTGCGGTCGAGGCCCAGGCGGTAAGCGTAGCAGTGGTGCCCGGCCTTGGGATGCAGCTCGCGCAGGGTACCTAATAGGGATTTGGTGTCTTCCTCTGAGCGAAGGGGATAGGCGAAGGCGTGAAATTTACTACCCCGGTCCTTGAAAAATCCTTCGGCGGGAGCGTTGAGCGTGCGGTAGCTGTCATCAAATAGCATGATTCTTTCGATTTATTTGCAAAATCACCACGGAATACACCAGCGCCGCCAGTCCGAACGCCGCCATAATTGAAAAGGCCAGCGGTAATCGCGCTACCTGGTTGGCAAAAACAGCCGCCGACAGGTACGCCCCGAGTCCAATGCCGGCTTCCATGGAAATATACATGGTGGCCATGGCCCGGCCGCGCCCGTCCTCCTGGCTCAGGTCCACCGTCCACGCAGTTAGAATGGGCGAAAGGATCCCCGTAGCAAAGCCAAAAAACACTGCTCCCGTAAAAAATATTACGGGCGAGGTGGCAAAGCCGGTACACAGCATGGCGATGATGAGATTAACACAACCCACCGCTACAACTTCTACGCGCCCGTAGCGGTCGGAGACGCGCCCCGCTACCAACCGGATAAAGAGCGACGTGAGCGTATAGACCAGAAAATAAAGTCCGTGGTTGTGCAGGCCGAGTGAATCGCTGAAATCGGGAATGAGCGTCAATACGGCCCCAAAGCTAAAATAAGTGAGAAAAACGACCAACGAAGGCGGCAGTACCCGAGGCTCAAAGACATCTTTACGGGTGATTTTGAAATCATCCCAAGAAAGCTTGGACGGATTCTCCAGGGTCTCTTTCATATTTACCAGAATACCGATGGAAAGAAACGCCAGGAACGACGAGGTGTAGAACAGCGCATCGAGCGAAAACACGTGGGCAATCCAGCTGCCGATGGCCGGCCCCAAAGCCGCGCCAATGCTAACACTCATCCCATACACCCCCAGGGCTTCGCCTCGCCGGTGCGCTGGCACGATGTCAGCGATGTAGGCTGCCGTACCCGTGGGTTTGAAGCCCGTTGAAAATCCATGACCCAACCGCAGCAATAGGAAAGGCACAACGGTAATGAAAACCGGATATAGAAATCCGCACACAAAACACACCAGTGACCCAAAGGCCATGACCGGAATGCGGCCGATGCGGTCGGTGAGGCGGCCACTGAATGGCCGCGACAAGCCAGCAGTAAGCGTAAATAAACTAATGATAAGCCCCTTATGCTCGGCTCCGCCCATGCTCGTGAGGTGGGCGGGCAGCTCGGGAATGAGCATATTGAAACTGGCAAAAAACAAAAATGAACTCAGGCTAAGCAGCCAAAACTGTGTAGTAAAGATGTGGGTTGGAGAAATACCCGGTTGAGTAACGGTTTGCATGGTGCAAAGGTAGGGGATGCCATCCAAATTCCGCCGAAGGCTTTATTCCCCATCCTACCTGGTGCCTTCCGGAATGCACCAACCCTGTTACGAGATTCGACTTGGGGCATTGGCTCCTGCAAGAAGCCGCAAAAGAGATCGGAAACACACGCTACGTACCCCAGAAATAGTTAGTATATTTAGTACCTTTGCTTATCTAGGCAAAATAAGCAATCCCGATTGAGTATTGATATGAATGTATTGCAAAGAAACAATGTACGTGTACTTGGCAAAGGTACCACGCCCCTACTATTCGCCCACGGATTCGGCTGTGCCCAGCAGATGTGGCGTTATATATGGCCTGCCTTTGAGGAACACTACAAGATTGTCCTGTTCGATTATGTGGGTAGCGGCCAGTCCGACATTAGCGCCTACAATCCGGAGCGGTATGCTAACCTGAACGGCTACGCCGAGGATATACTGGATATATGCCGGGCTTTGGACTTGAAGGATGTGATTTTTGTGGGACATTCGGTCAGTAGCATGGTGGGGGTGCTGGCTTCCGTCAAGGCTCCGGATTATTTTCAAAAAATCATTATGATAGGCCCTTCTGCGCGCTACATCAACGACCACGGGTACGTGGGCGGTTTCGAGCGGTCGGATATTGAAGAACTGCTCACAACCATGGAACGCAACTACATCGGCTGGGCTAACTTCTTAGGACCAGCTATCATGAAAAATCCCGATGTGCCGGCGTTGAGCCAGGAACTCACCGAGAGCTTTTGCTCCACCGACCCCATCATTGCCCGGCAGTTTGCCGAAGTTACGTTCCTATCTGACAATCGGCGGGATCTCAACAAAGTCCGCCACCCGTCCCTAATCATGCAGTGCTCGGACGATATGGTGGCCCCTTCCGAAGTTGGCCACTACCTCAAAGATCACCTTCCCGAAAGTACGCTGGTACAGATGGAGGCCACAGGCCACTGCCCTCACATGAGTGCACCAGAAGAGACGATCCGCCTTATGAAGCAATATCTGCAGCAACTTACTCAATCAGTGACTGCTTGAAAGTTTCTTACGATGCCGACTATCTTGTTCAAACCATGCCTTGTGCCTGCCTGGTCTTCGGGGATGAGGGTACCCTTGAATTTGTCAATACCTACCTCTGCGAAGTACTGGGGTATGAACCGGCGGAGTTAATTGGTCAGAGACTGGATCGTATTTTAACACTTTCCAGTCGGCTTTTTTACCAAACCCATTTCTTTCCGTTGCTAAGGTTGAATGGAAAGGTTAGTGAAATTTTTTTTTCGCTGCGCTCCAAAGCCGGTGAGAGTATTCCGGTCATGGTTAACGCTACGCGAGATATCCGTGGCGATAAAGCAACCAACCTGTGCATATTGACTACCGTGTGGGAGCGGCAGAAGTATGAAACCGAAATTCTTGAATCGAAGAAGAGCTTACAAAAAGCACTCGAGAGTAACGATCAGCTGAAGAGCCTTCAAACCAAGCTGGAAGAGAACCAGCAAGATCTGGATCGTCAGATTACGATCCTCACCCAACGCAATCAGGAGTACGTTCAGTTGAACAAGGTACTCTCTCACGATTTGCAGGAGCCTATCCGAAAAATCGCCATCTATCTGGACATCGTACTGAATGCCGAGAGAACCAATGGGAATTCAGCCTTACACCCCCATTTTCTCCGAATCCAGACATCCGTGACCCGGTTGCGGGCCCTGACCCAGTGCCTGCAGGAATTTGTCAGTGTGGAAACCAGCGAAGAATCACTCATAACGATCGACCTGGAATCCCTGATCGAAAAAGCAAAAAACAAGGCAATAGAAGCTACCGATTTTGCTGATTTTGAATTGGAAACCACCGAACTGCCTCCGATTGAAGCGCACGCCACCCAAATAATACTGCTTTTTACGGAATTGATCAAGAATGCCATTCAGAACCGCAAGGAGCATGTCCGCTTGTCTATCGCTATTCGTTCAGTTACCGTGTCGGAAAATACCTACCAATTCAGCAAGGATAAGTACCGGTACATGGATTATTCGAGGCTGGAAATATCGGACAACGGCAAAGGATTCGATAACCAGTACGGTACCTATGTGATGGGCTTATTTAATAAATTGGATCCCGAATCGGTAGGCATGGGGGTCGGACTAGCTTTGTGCAAAAAAATTGTGTCGAACCATTACGGGGCTATTTCAGTCAATTCCCTGAAAGATATCGGAAGTACCTTCATCATTACCTTGCCCGTAGGACATCCTGTGAACCTCTAACGAATTCGGGAATATTTCCGCTCTCCCTACCTGATTAACCCAAATACCGAGAGCTGAGCTGGTTGGCCATATCGGTGAATCCCTGGATCGAAGCGGGCTTGGGTAGAAATCCGGCTACTCCGGCATCAAAGGCACTTTTGATAAACATTGGATTCGTGGTGGTCGAGATCATGACCACTGGAATGACGGGAAAGCCAGGATTTGAGCGCATAGCTTGAACCGTCTCTACACCACTCATTCTAGGCATATTCATATCCATCAGGATAAGGCTTGCCAGGGGTGATCCCTGTTGCTGGAGCAAGGCCATCAACTCGAAGCCACTGGTCGCTTCGATGACTTCCATCCCATGCCGATTCTTCAGAAGGGCCTCTTTTATGAAGAACCGGTCGTCGGGGTCGTCATCGACCAAATAGATGAGTTGGGCGCTATTCATATAGTTTCCAGGAATTGCCTCCTTTGATGCATAAGCTTAAAAAATGAGTGAGAGATCACATCACAAAAGACACAGCCATATTGTGCAAACGCATAAAGGTAGCGTTAATTGACCACTTCTTCAAAACAATGTTATGAAATCAAGGGGGGTGGTAAGCCGATCGGTTATTTTGAAACGACAAGAGTTGATCTAAAAAGTGTAACCCCAAAACTCGTGCTTTCTGTTTACATCCAGTCTCTTGCATTTCTCCCTATCTTTGAAAAGACGGTTCACAGTATAAGCCCCCTTACAAAATCCAATGGGGCCGTGATGGGGCGAAAGTATCTGAATTCAGTATCTGGAATCCATAATCCACTTAACATGGTTCGTATCTATTATAAAGAAGGGCGCCTGATCAAGCGCGAAACCGACGTACGAGAATTGGGTAAACTTGAAAACCCCCTGTGGATTGATTTGCAGTCTCCCTCGCAGGAGGAAGAAGAATGGGTGGAGACCAAGTGCAACATCGACTTCCAAACCCCGCAGGAAATTGTGGAGATCGAGAGTAGCGCGCGGTTTTTCGAGCAGCACGACACCATCAATGCCAACTCCAACTTCCTGCAAATCAATCCGAACGGCTACCAAACCTACCCCGTTTCTTTTATTTTGCGGGGCACCACGCTTTTCACCCACCGTCGGGGCGACTCCAAGACTTTCGCCGATACGGTCAAGAAAATGAAGGTAAGCCCGGATACATTCCAGACGGGCGTAGACTTCATGCTGATGCTACTCGAAACCCGCATTGAAGCCGATGCCGACTCGCTGGAAGCGATCTCGCGCGACATTTCATCCATCAGTAAGGATCTCATCCGCGAGCAGAAAGCCCGGCAGGAAGTACTGATTCGCATCAGCTCATTACAGGAAATCACGATGATGCTGCGCGAAACGTCCATCGATAAGCAACGCGTACTTTCGGGCATCCTACGAAGCCAGTACTTTCCAGAAGATCGCAAAGAACACCTACGCATTATCCTGAAAGACATTAGTTCGCTGCTGGAATACACCACCTTCAATTTCGAGCGGCTGGAATATTTACAGAATACTTTCATGGGTTTGATCAACCTCGAACAGAGTCAGGTGATCAAGATTTTTACCGTGGTGACGATCATATTCATGCCCCCCACCCTCATTGCGGGCATCTTCGGCATGAACTTCGTGTCGCTGCCTACCTCAGGCTGGTCCCTGGGGTTCTGGGGATCGCTGCTGCTGATGTTACTGTCGTCGTTTGTGGTGTTGTGGTTTTTTAGAAAGAAGAAGTGGATTTGAGGCTTCCCGACAAGCCATCATTCCTGAAAATCTACAATTCAGCTATACATTTGTAGGAATAGAACACTTTACACCACGATGCCCCTCCACTTTACTACTGCCCAAACCGACGATGACCTGCGCCAGATTTTGGATTTGCAGGGCCGAAATCACAGAAGTATCGTATCCGAAGAAATCAAGCGGGAGCAGGGTTTCGTTACAGTGCGCCATAGTTGGGAACAGATTGTCCTGCTGCACCACACGACCCCGCAAGTTATTGCCAAAGACAGTGCCGGTGTAGTCGCATACGCCCTGGCGATGTTACCCGCCCTGGGCGAGTTCATTCCTGATCTACAACCCATGTTTACCCTTTTTACCCAAATTCCGTGGCGAGGAAAAACGCTCGCCGACAGTAGCTACTACGTGATGGGACAAATATGCGTCGCGGAGGAATACCGGGGACAAGGCGCGTTCGATGGTCTGTACCAAAAACACCTGGAAGTATATCGCTCTGATTTTGATCTACTCGTTACGGAAGTATCTACTAATAATACTCGTTCCATGCGGGCGCACGAGCGGGTAGGGTTCCGAACCATCCATGTGCATCAGGATTATGTGGATACCTGGAACGTAATCGCGTGGGAGTTTTAACAGTCGACAGTTTCAATCAATGGCTAATGTCCCGTAGGAGAGCATCTTTTTCTGTACCCCATTTTTCATCCAAAGCGATGAGGTTAGCATCGTCGGCAAAAAGAATAAAATCTCTGCTTTTCAGCGTCAGGCGGGAGAAATGATGAAAGTATACGCCAAGTGCCAGATGTATGGGCTTGATGTCCTTTTCATCCAGGGCTCTTTTCTTTATGCGTAGGTATAGGTCAAAATCAGCACTTTGAATCCGTTCATCCCAAGTCATTTCCATTTTTGCCATTCCTTGTCGCGTGGCAATGATGCAGGAACCCGAAAAGCCTTCCATGGTTTCGTGGGCGAAACGGTTACTTCGGTGCTGCTGATATACATCCCATTTTCCGTACATAAGTCCAAACATTCGCAGAAGATTGGTTCGGGAAGCTCCAAACAACCATAAAAAGGGATTTTTGATCATTCGCCACCGACGCCTGAGTCTTTTTGTTTCCTGAGCACTCTCGGCACGATCGTTCGAGGCTGGGGAAAGGAAATCGTATCCCTGCCGCTCCATGATTTCGATCAACTTACGATCCCAGTCGGGTGATACGATGAGATCATTATTCAAAAAAGCCAGTACCTCCCCCCTAGCCAATCCTATGCCCTGATTTTGGCAGTAGGGGTAGGAAAAGCTTTTACTATTTTCGATAATTGTAGCCCCCACAGACTTGAAAAAATTGGTACTGCCATCATCCGAAGCATTATCAATGACAATCAATTCATAGGGATGGTAGGTATATTTTTCAAGGTATTCCACAAATAGTCTGTTCATGGGAAGCTGATTACGAACAGACGTAATGATACTGATACGAGGGGGGTCAGGTACCATACCGGAAGATTCAACGGCTTCTGTGGAGTGCTCCATACAGTTGTTCAGTCAAGCACGTAATTTCGGAATTCAAATAACCTTTTACCGGTTTTTCTCTCGAACCAATACAGCAGACGATCTTTCAGATCGAATTTTTTTTTGCTCAAATCCAGCTCCACGTGCCAGTCCTGCCGGGCGATGCGCTCCCGCATTACCTCCGGTTGGCTTTCGGTGAAGCGGGTCAGGGAATCGAACTGGGAGTAGTCGAAGAAGTCTTCACTGCGGAGCAACTGCTGCCATTCTTCATCATTTTTCCAAAATCTGCCCACATTTTTCATTTTCTTTTTCATCTGGCTCGGGCTTTTCACCCACCCATAATGATAAATGGCTGCCCCTGAATACTTAACTTTCAGTTTCACCCTTCCTTTTCGAAATCCCTGCGCATCACGGAAGGCCGAAATCGTGGGGTCGTTTCGAATTATCCTGACTTCACGGCGATACCAAGTGCGGCTATCACCTACATAATCATAGGTACCGTAAAAATGCAGGTAGTCAAACAGCAGTCCTTCCACGGTCAGATCGTGGGTATAGCGTTCGCACGCCTCCCGCACGGCAGTGTAGTATTTCTCGTGCAGCACTTCGTCACCCTGGATGTAAAATACCCAATCGGCGTCTGTAGGCAATTGCCGATAGACCTTGTCAGTTTCGACGGCCAGCACTTTTCCACCTTCGCGCAGCGTCATGTCCCAGGTCGATTCCACGATCCGTATCTTGTCCGATTCGATGGACTGAATCAGTTGCAGGGTATTGTCGCTACTCTGCCCCACGCTCACCAGCATTTCATCCACCACGGGCAGGATGGATCGGATAGCCTCTACAACAGGATAATCGTTGAGCAGGGCATCTTTAATAATCGTGAATCCTACAATCTTCATGAAGACGCTGGTTTGTTCGGATACCAGCAAATATAAACACTCAATTTCGCAACTGGCGTTGCGGCATTTATTTTCAAATAAACTTACTCAGTAATTTACTGAAAGCCAGATTCTTGCACTTTTTTCAACAGCACATTCCCTGCCTATGGGCCCTAGATTCCCATTCTTGGTTGAATATCCCATCGTATCAGTGTAGCTTTGTTTATTCCAATTTTGCGCCAACAATCTCGTTGGGCAGGCCGTTGTACCTACACGTTTCTATCAAAAAAATACCTTCATTATCATGTCACAACTAACCCCCATTTCTCAGGAGCCCCTTCTGACCGAAGATCCCCTACGTTTCGTTCTCTTCCCCATCAAGCATCAGGATATTTGGCACATGTACAAACGCCACGAGGCTTCCTTCTGGACCGCCGAAGAGATCGACCTGGGGCAGGACATGAAGGACTGGGTCAACCTGAGCGACAATGAGCGTCATTTTATTTCTCATATCCTGGCTTTCTTCGCAGCTTCCGATGGCATCGTGAACGAAAACCTGGCCATCAATTTCCTCAGCGAAGTGCAATACGCCGAAGCCAAGTGCTTTTACGGTTTTCAGATTGCCATGGAAAACATCCACTCCGAAACCTACTCGCTGCTGATCGATACCTATATCAGGGATCCTGCTGAAAAAGACCATCTGTTGCGGGCTATCGATACGGTACCCTGCGTACAGAAAAAAGCTGAGTGGGCGTTGAAATGGATCAACAGTCCCGAGTTCACCGAGCGCATCATTGCCTTTGCGGCAGTGGAAGGCATCTTCTTCTCCGGCTCGTTCTGCTCTATTTTCTGGCTGAAAAAGCGCGGACTTATGCCAGGCTTATCGTTCTCCAACGAGCTGATTTCCCGCGATGAGGGCCTGCACTGCGAATTTGCGTGCCTTCTCTACACCGATCACATCAAGAACAAACTACCACAAGAACGCGTGCTGGAAATCATGCTGGATGCGGTACGTATCGAGAAGGAATTCATTTCCGAGGCGCTGCCCGTATCGCTCATCGGCATGAACTCCGAATTGATGAAGCAGTACATCGAGTTTGTATGTGATTTCTGGTTAGAGCGCCTGGGTTGTCCCAAGCATTTTGGCTCGTCCAATCCGTTCGATTTCATGGAGTTGATTTCCCTACCCGGCAAGACCAACTTTTTTGAAAAGCGCGTGGGCGAATACCAGAAAGCAGGCGTAATGTCGGGGGTGACCAATAAGGAATCGGGCCACAAAATTGCTTTTGACGAAGACTTTTAAATAATGGTGAAGGATAAAACGGTAAAAGGTTAAGGGGGAACAGTAAACGGAATTTGTAGGGCTACAAAGCTTTCCGTTTTACCGTCAACCCTTGACCTTTTACCCCAACCTTTCTACCCTCCCCCGTTTCCCGTTAACCCTGCTACCACTTTCCACACCACCCCACTCTCGTACCCCTTGCTTAGGGCAAAGCGAACGAGTTTTTGCTTGCGTTTGAATGTGTCGGGCTCAGTTCGTAGCAGTTGTTCCTGTTTTTTGGTGAGCAACAGGCGCAGAGTTTCTTCATAGGTACTGTCATTTATTTCCTCCATTCCCTGCTTGATGGCTGCTTCGTCCAGGCCGCGCCGCGCGAGTTCCTGTTTGATCCGTAATTTTCCCCACTTTTTGATCCTGAATTTGCCACTCACGTAGGTCCTGGCAAAGCGCTCCTGGCTAAGATAATTCAGTGAAATCAATTCAGCGATAATCTCATCGGCATCCTCACCCTCTACCTCCCATTGGGCCAGGCGCTGGCGCACCTCGTCGGGAGTGCGCTCCTGGTAGGCGCAAAATGAAGCGGCACGTTGTAACGAAAGGCGATCCATGTTTATCGGTCGTAGGTCATCCCCTGCCCGCTTTTCGGGAAGAAAAGAATCAAAAGTGCATACTACCAATCTCTAGCGGTTCATACTCACCTACTGGGAAATCAACCGGTTGCGATCGAACCGGTTCCCAAAAGTATACGAGACACCTACGTGGGCGGTCAGGAAACGGGCGGCTTGATCAATATTATACTGCGTATCGCCCGCCTGATTTTTTCCAAAGCCTACATTATAAATAGCCTCGGCGGTAACTGTCAGCCCCTGAGTGAGGTCATAGCCCACTCCTACTTTTGGCGCTATGCCAAACGTACTGTTGATCGATACATCATCATATATTTTTTTACCATTATAACTCAGGTCGGCATTGACTGCGGTTCGGATAACCCCCACTTCTAATCCCGCAAAGGGATGCAAGTCGCGCGTGGTGATCTGGTAAACGAATGTACCCATGACTGGAATGGTGACCGCCATGAGCTGACCGGAAACACCATTGCCTTCCTGCGTTGCATTGGCGACGTAGGTGCGCACCCGCAGGCCCACGACTATTTTAGGCAGTACGTAATATTTGATCCCTATCCCACCTCCCCAGGCCCCCTGACTTCCCTGATTGGCTGGAACCATATATCCCACTCCCCCATCGAAGCTCAACTGGGCGCGGGCTGATGTTCCCAATGCAAAAATCATGATTAGACAGGGTATTACATTTTTCATGGAAAAGTCTACTAAGTTTGGTCAACAATCAAATTCTACATTAGTATCACGAGCAATAATCGTTCTTTTTTTTGGACTACGTATTCAAAAGGCATCTGAATTGCCCTTTACCCCACCAGAAACAAAGAATTTGATCCCAAGGTCGCTAAAATTACCTTACTTTTATCCCGTACCAACGTTTCTTTAATTAATCTTACTTATTCTTTTTATGTTACTGGCCCGCCGTGACCTCCTGAAATTCCTATCCTCCCTGCCGTGGCTATCTGTCGATTTGACGCCAGTCCCTCCGGTTCCTTTCGCGTTGCGGTTTATAGTGGCATCCGATGGTCACTATGGGCAGCCCCAAACCGAATTTGGGAAATTTCATACGGATATAGTACGATGGCTAAATCAGGAAAAACTGCAAAAGGGCCTGGATTTTGTAATTTTCAATGGGGATATTATTCACAACGAGCCTACCTTACTCTACGATGTCAAAACAGTTTTGCGCAATCTTACCCTGCCCTTTTATGTAACGCGCGGCAACCACGACCGAGTAGGGGCCGATGTCTGGGAGGGAACCTGGGGCTACCCGCCCAATCACAGTTTTGCGCGCGGCGAATATGCTTTCGTACTGGGTGACACCTCGAATGAAAAAGGCGAGTACCTATGTCCTGATATCGCCTGGCTGCGCGCTGAACTTGCAAAATACAGCAGTAAAAGGGGCATATTTGTGTTTCTGCACATAACGCCTGCCAAATGGACCGACAACGGGGTCGATTGCCAGGAGGTACGGGAATTGCTTGAAAAAACTCCCAACGTAAAAGCCATTTTCCACGGTCACGATCATAACGAAGATGGGGGCAAAATGAGTGGCGGCAAACCCTACTTTTTCGACGGACACTTCGGCGGTAACTGGGGTACCACATATAAAGGATATCGCGTCGTGGAGGTGTACGAGGACGGCACCTGGCAATCATACCAGTACAATCCTACCGCCGCACCTGTCATCAATACCTTTGTGGGAAAGAGTTAATCAGTCCGGGAGTTTAAAGTTGATGAGTTCTGGAAGTAGTATTTGAACTCATCGACTACCTACCCCACCCTTACTAAATGGTTTTTCTTGCCCTTGGATACGAGCATGAAGCGATTCTGCAATAGGTCGAAATCAGAAAGCGGTTGTTCAGCACCCGTGACTTTCACCTTATTGATGCTCACTGCATTCTGCTGAATGGCACGGCGGGTTTCGCCCTTGGAGGCGTATATCTCGCCTTGCGTTACCGTAGAAAGCAAATCGGTAACGGTGGGACACGCTTCCCAGTCGTTACGGCTCACCGCCGATTGGGGTACCCCCTCAAAAATGGTTTCAAACTCATCGGCCTCGATTCCGCGGAGGGTTTCCAGGGTAGCTTTGCCAAAAAGTACCTCGGATGCCTTCACGGCGAGTAGATAGTCACGCGCGGAGTGCACCCGCGTCGTCACTTCTTCCGCCAGGGCTTTCTGCATAAGCCGCAGATGCGGGGCCTGCCCATGCCGGGTTTCCAGGTCTTCAATCTCGGCTTGTGTAAATAGGGTAAATACGCGCAGCAGCCGGTGTGAGTCTTCGTCTGATTGGTTGATCCAGAACTGATAGAATTGGTAGGGGGAAGTCATGGCGGGGTCGAGCCATACGTTTCCGCCCTCACTTTTGCCAAACTTGGTCCCGTCAGATTTAGTAATCAGGGGCGTGGTGAGGGCAAAGGCTTTGGAGTAGCCCTCTTCGAGTTGGGCTTCCGGCCCACCTTCCTTCCGGCGGATCAGCTCAGTACCTGTGGTGATATTACCCCATTGATCGGAGCCTCCCATTTGCAGGCGCACGCCCCTATGCTTGTAAAGCCAGTAATAATCATAGCCCTGCAGTAACTGATACGAAAATTCGGTAAAAGAGATGCCCGTTTCAAGCCGGTTTTTGACGGAATCCTTCCCCATCATGTAATTGACTGAGAGAAACTTACCTACATCTCGCAAAAACGTCAGGAAACCGATTTCCTTGAACCAATCATAATTATTGACCATTTCTGCCGAATTCTGGCCGCAATCGAAATCGAGAAATGACGCCAACTGACGGCGTATTCCTTCCTGGTTATATTGTAGCGTCTCTTCGGACAGGAAGGCGCGCTCGGCGGCTTTAAAGGAGGGGTCCCCGATCATGCCGGTAGCACCACCTATTAAAGCAAACGGCTTATGCCCCGCCCGCTGGAAGTGAACCAACAGCATAATCGTAGCCAAATTGCCAATGTGCAGAGACGCCGCCGTCGGATCGAAGCCAATATATCCGGCTGTCGATTGCTGAGCTAACAAATCTTCAGTACCGGGCATCATGTCGTGTAACATGCCACGCCAGCGTAGCTCTTCAATAAAAACCGAAATCGTATTCGCTGTACTCATGGTTCAATAGGCCAAATCGTAGTTTTAGGAGCACAAAGGTAAGGCGATTGTCTGATCTTCGCGGCAGGAGTGCAGGAATTATTGACTCTACTAACGGGTAAAGTTATGCGTCAATTGGGGAATATTGGTGGTGATCAATTACAAGGAATCAATTTTTGAAATTCTAAATATCATTAGTAATCTCATAATATCCGTCTAATACAAAAAAAGTAGCGTCTTTATATTGTACAACAAAAATAGGCTAAAATCAGGAAAAATATTCATATAATTAAATTTTCACAAGTAAACGCCAGAGGTAACCATTGACAAAAACAGCCTGCGGGCAATCCACACCTAGTGCTTTGGCGTAAATCTTTTAAATGGTTACCGACAAAATCAGAATAAGCAATTTTTTAAAAACATGTTACGATTATGAAAAAAACGACAAGCACAAAGTTATCATCGAATTCTTCTGAGAATAATCCGATGCTGGATATGGTTAACCGGCGTTTCTTCCTGCGTTCTGCCGGAGTGGCCGCAGCTACCGGGGCCTTCGTTATGAGCGCCTGTACTGATAAGACCGATGGGGTGGATCCCGTTGAGCAGGTTGTGGACCTGGGATCGGGTGACATTGGAATCCTGAATTATGCTTACGCTCTTGAGCAATTGGAAGCCGCTTTCTATATGCAGGTGATTATGACCCCTTATACGGGTATGACGGCTGCTGAGACAAGCATCCTTACCGACATCCGCGACCATGAAATCGTACACCGGGATTTCTTCAAGGCCGCGCTAGGCGCAGCAGCCATACCCGGCTTGTCTGTCAATTTCTCTTCTATTGATTTCAAAAGCCGCGCCAGCGTACTAGGAACAGCCAAGGTGTTTGAAGATACGGGAGTAGCGGCATACAACGGCGCCGGTAAGCTGATCAAGGACGGAGGGTACCTGTTGCTGGCCGGTAAGATTGTTTCTGTAGAAGCACGTCACGCCGCCATTATCCGTGATTTGCTCGCGCCGAATACAATTGATTTTGCGGGAGACGATGTCATCGATAACAATGGACTCGAAGCCGCCAAATCACCCAGCGTGATTTTGCCCGCTGTAGCTCCATTTATTACTACCAAAATCTCTGCCAACAACTTGCCAAAATAATCTTTGACAACCCCATTAATACTATTAAAAGGACAAGACTATGAATATTTTCAAAATTATAGATGAAATAAAGCAAGTAGATGGCGACGCGCTCGGTCGCCTCGAACACGCGACCCGCCGCAGCTTCATGACCAAGTTTAGCCGGAGCATCACCGCGGCGGCTATCCCAACGGTAATGGCCTCTGTCGTAAACAAAGCCTATGCCCAGTCGGCTGCCGCTGTAGATGTTTTGAACTACGCTCTTACGCTCGAGTACCTGGAAGACGAGTTCTATAAATTGGGCAACGCCTCCGCCACTCTGATTCCTGCCAAATACAAGCCGGTTTTCACCCAAATAGGTAAGCACGAGACTCAGCACGTAGCGTTTCTGAAAGGTGCTCTGAAAACAGCAGCCGTAGCGAAGCCTACTTTCGATTTTTCAGCGGGTGGAACTTTCCCTAATCCCTTCGGTATATTTGACACCTTCGTGTTTCTATCTCATGCTTTGGAAGATACCGGGGTACGGGCTTATAAGGGACAAGCAGGTGCCCTGCTCAATGATCCGCAAATTCTTGAGTATGCTTTACAGGTACATTCGGTAGAAGCGCGTCACGCTGCCAAATCCCGGTCCATTTTGTCCGAGATCAGAAATGCCCCTCAGATTAAGCCCTGGATTACGCTGAACGAAGGTTCACCTGCACCGGTGTATGCCGGTGAAGACAACACCATGCAAGGCGGTAAGGAGATCAACGGAATTGGCGGCAAATCGAAGCAAGCCGTTACTGAAGCTTTCGATGAACCTCTGACTAAAGATCAGGTGCTGGCAATTGCCTCGCTGTTCATCAAAAAATAAGTCGATCTTTCGATCAACTGACAGAGCGAACTCCACAGGGGGTTCGCTCTTTTTTTATACCTTGTCCCACAACTTCCTCAGAAACCTGTGCGCGATCATATGGGTTGACGTCGGGGAATCGTGTACTTCTATCCATTGGCTCATTACTGACCCCAAGCTTTGATTACCATTGCCTGCCTACCTGTTGCCGGACCTGATAACCCCTACCAGGATCTTATGATAGGCGGGTTGAATCAGCATCCACAGGTACGTGCCTTCAATGGAATACACGATAAGTTTTTGGGTATAGCCCGCACGTTGCTTATACATCGTCCCACTTTTATACACTTCGACTGGGTCACCTCCTATTACTACCGACGCTGGAAGTGGCTTACTTACGTGAGTATGGGAAGTTTTTGTGCACAAATCATGCTGGCCCGGTTAATGGGTGTGAAAGTAGTGTGGACTCTGCACAATATACTTCCCCATGATGACCCGAATTTGAAAATCCATCGTTTCTGTCAGCGCTTTCTGGCCAGGCGATGTCAATGGATCAGGGTATTTTCACCCTGTTCAGTAGGCAGGGCCGCTACTGAATTAGGCATTCCGGATAGCAAATTCAAGATCATTCCCGAGGGAGACTACACGCAGGTATATGCCAATCACGTAAGCCGAGTAGAGGCCAGGCAGAAGCTTGGCTTAGCCATTGGCGCCAAAGTATTTCTATACGTCGGGCTAATAAAACCTTACAAAGGTATTCTGGAGTTGATTGATGCCTATGGTACCTTACCACACACTTCTTCGCATCTGGTGATAGTGGGCAGAATCATGGACAAGGCATATGGAGATAAAATACGTCAGGGATTGTCTGATACTATCATGTTGGTAGATCAATTCATTCCCAAGGACGACTTACAGGTCTATTTTAACGCAGCAGATGTGGTGGTGCTGCCCTTCCAAAAAATTGAGAATTCGGGCTCGGCCATTATGGCCATGGGGTTTGCCAAACCGATCGTTGCACCCCGAATGGGGGTCGTAAAAGAAAGATTACTCCAGCAGGACGAATGGCTGTATGATTCAGTGCAGGAACTTCCCGCCAAGCTACAATATGCTATGGAACTCCCAAGAGGTACCATGGAAGCTGTGGGAAATCGTAACTTTGATGCTTTGGCGCAATACACCTGGGCTGATTTCGCGATTCTTTTTTTATGAAAGTACTTACCGTATTTGGCACCCGTCCCGAGGCAATCAAGATGGCTCCTCTGGTAAAGGCCCTGGGCGAGGAATCCACCATTGAGCAAAAAGTATGCTCGACCGGACAACATCGTCAGATGCTGGCACAGGTGATGGATTTTTTTGAGATTAAGGCTGACTTTGATCTCGCCATCATGCAACCCGGCCAGGATTTGACGGACATCACCTGCCGGATTTTGCAAGGGATGAGGCAGGTATTTGAGCAGTTCCGGCCCGACTGGGTGCTGGTGCACGGGGACACAACTACGGCGCTCGCAACTTCGCTGGCTGCTTTCTACGCTGGCATCAAGGTAGGGCACGTAGAGGCGGGTCTTCGCACAGGCAATCTGAACGCCCCGTTTCCCGAAGAAGCCAACCGCCTGCTGGTAGACCGCCTGGCATCAGCGTATTTTGCTCCCACCCAGCGCAACGTCAAGACCCTTTTGAGTGAGGGAGTACCTCCCCAGCACGTTATACTGACTGGCAATACGGTCATTGATGCGTTGTTGTGGGCCAAAGAAAAAGTACTTGGTTTTTCGGAAAACGTTCCGCTCCGAGTTCAGGCAGCATTTCAGAATGGAACCCGCGTACTGTTGGTGACGGGACACCGCCGCGAAAACTTCGGGCAGGGGTTGGAGCACATCTGCAACGCGCTGCATATGCTAGCCCATCGTTTTCCTGATTTAAGAATTGTGTACCCGGTACATCTTAATCCCAATGTGCAACAGCCCGTACAGAAGCACTTGTCTGATGTGCCGAACATATTTTTAACTGCTCCTTTCGACTATCCCGATTTTGTTTTTGCCATGAAAAGGAGTTGGCTTATCCTGACGGACTCGGGGGGCGTGCAGGAAGAAGCCCCTTCGCTGGGAAAGCCCGTGCTGGTGATGCGCGACACTACGGAGCGCCCCGAAGCTCTGGAAGCGGGAACGGTACAACTGGTTGGCGCTGACTGCGGGAGAATTGTTCAGGCTGTCAGCGATTATTGGATCAAGGGATCGACCGGAATTACGGCAAATCCGTACGGTGACGGAAAGGCTAGCGGACGGATTGCGGCCTATTTGTCCAATCTCTGAGAATGCTCTTTGTAAAAGTCGTATTTTGGCAGATTGAAAAGTAAAAAACCGACCAGGTTCATGCGTTTCATGTAATACTCACACATAAGAAATTGATGCCCGACCTTATTGAATTATCGACTTTTCATTCCGATTCGGGAAATCTGACTGTATTTGAAAAACTAATGCCCGGTACCATAAAACGGGCCTACTACCTCTATGCAACCAACCATATTCCTTGCGGGGGACACCGTTACCACACTACCTGGAACTCCCTGATTTGTCTGCACGGATGGTGCCGCGTCTATGTGCATGATGGAGATAAAGAAGTTAATTTCACTCTGGACAAACCTCACAAGTGCCTCATCCTTGAACCCAGGGACTGGCACAAGGTGGAGGATTTTTCCGATGATGCCATTCTCCTGGTGCTATCGAACGAGTTCTATTCTGTGGACGAGTATATCGATGCCTCCTACCCCAATAGCTCAATGATATCTCTATCCAATAAGGTATTGATGTAACGACGCCCTCTTTTACCACGCAAAAAAGCTGCGCGGTAAGTGGCTAAATCTGACGATGAATTCAGTCCCGACTTCCCGAAAAGAGAACCTCTTTCTTCTGCTGTCCGCTTTGCTCATGGCAGTGGCTCTGTATGTTTCGTTTTACCATTGGCGAGAACAGCGCATGAGCACCAATTGGATGGCACCATTTCTGTCAGCAGCTCAGTACATGAATCCGACGCAACGAGCCTTTCTGATGGACCTGGACGACATTGAAAAGTTCAAATCATTGGATGATCCAGCGCTGGAAGACGCTTACCTTTTCAGTGTATCCGGCGCACCCCATGTCTACACTTATTATCCAGTAGGGTATGCCTACCTGATCAAAGCCGCTACGCTTCTTTTGCCATTCGTGGGGCACCAGTTAGCTATTATTCTTCTTCAAAGTCTGTTCCATCTGATACTATGCCTTGGCTTGCTCTCGCATCGTCTCCTTGCGTTTCGCATAAGGGTGCTATTTTTAGTGCTGTATGCGCTCAATCCTATCGTTTTACGAATAGTCATACTGAACTTTTACTACTTCTGGCAAGTAATTCCCTCCTTTGGTTTGCTGTACCTCCTTCTGAACATCAAAAGTAAAACAGGCTGGATGCTCACCTTGCTTTCCCTACCCCTGGCACTTCTGGCGCGGGCTACCTCGATTTTTATCAGTACAGGATTTGTGGGGTATTTATTCTGGGCCCGATCTCGGGCGGGGGCCATTGCGTACACCGTCTTTTTATTGGGTATAGGAAGCTGGCTGTATATTCCCACCGACAAAAACCCCTGGCATACCCTATACGCCGGAGTAGGTGGATACGCGAATCCTGACAAAATCGCCCTGAGCGACGAGTCTTCCTACGCTCTTTATCAGAAACATACCGGCGTACCGCTCAATTCGTCGATTGGCGGAAATTTTTACGATCCTGTCGTGCAGGAAAAATACACCGCCATTACTAAGGAGGAGTATCTCGCCGTTCTGAAAGAGCAGCCGGTTTTGCTGGCAAAAAATGCTATTACCTACTTCTTTGCAGCTTTTAGTATCGGCTATGTCAACAAAGCTTCCGATTGGCTCAACTATCTAATAGCTGTCAGTGGGCTTGTTTTCTTTATTTTACTATGCTATCACAAAAAGTACCTTTTGCTCCTTTGGATGATTCTAGGCATCGGTGGGTTTGTTTTTTATTATCCCCCCATCCCCGCTTACATGTACGGTAACTATATCCTACTGGTCTGGGGACTTATCGAGATTATAGAACAATATCTGCCCTCCCAATTCGCAGATGAACGGGGGGAAACACCATGATCCCCCGTATACTATACCTATCGTTTAACGATGGATCCGATATGCGGATCAATAAGGAGCTCCGTACCCTCAGCCAGGCGGCAAGTGTGAGTCTGGTAGCGGTGGGCCAGGATCTTTCGCAATTCTATGCGGTGGATTCGGTCCATAAGCTGCACTTCGTCACCGGCAACCGGAAATCGGCAGGTACCCTGATTCGCTACTTTTTCACGTGCGTGCGGTTGCTGCTCTGGCATCGTTACGATTCGATCCATATCATCAACGAACCACAATTGCTGGTACTGTGGCCAATGCTTTGGTTTCAAAAACATGTAGTTCTGGATATATTTGATTCGATCTTCCTTCGAAAAAACCGACCAGGCAACCAATCCAAATGGCTTAAAAGGATAGTCTATGCCCCCGTCGATTGCACGATTGTCACAGACGAAAATCGGCTCGGACTATTACCTGAGTTCTTACAAAAAAAATCTCTGGTAGTGCCTAATTTTCCTCACGAGCTTTTTGATTCTCCCCTTAAGGTCCACTCCCCTCACTTAACCCTGATGTATTACGGCTGGTTGGGCGAACTGCGAGGAACAGAAACAGCAAGGGAATTGCTCGCTGCTGATCCCGAACTATGCGTGATCATGGCTGGCTGGCTGGCTGACGACGCCTCCCGCACTTTGGCCCGGCATCCGCGCGTGCAATGGCTGGGCGTGCTACCTCAGACCGAAGCTATGCGAATAGCCGCCGAAAAAGCCGATTACATCCTGTGCGTGTATGCACCCATTAACGACAACAATATCAATGCGAGCCCTAACAAAATCTTTGATGCCATTCAAACCCTAACCCCCATTGTTATCAATGCCGAGGTAAAGGTTTCTGATTTTGTGAAGGCTAACAAAATTGGTTTTGTTCTTGATCGGTATCGGCCATCTGACTATATTTCATTGTGCAGGACCCTATTTTCGCAACGTGAATCCTATGAGTTTGATGTTTCGCTTCGCAAAAAATATACCTGGAAGAACGCTGAATCGGCCTTACTGAAAGCACACGGGTTACATCAATGAAAATATTATTCTGCACCAATGTGTTTGAAGTCGTAGAGAACGGCCCCGTAAAATTCGCCAATCTGTTACTGCAAATCAACGAACGATACCCCGAACACGAACTTCATATCCTGACGGAAGACATTACCGAACCCCGCCCCTTCGTGCACAAGGTACCCCTCTCGCGGTTTTGGAAGTCCTCTCCTTTGAGCCAGTTTGCGAGGATGAGGGCATACCACAGAGAAGCCATGCGAGTCAGGGCAACTTTTCCGTTTGAGGTATTGGTATACAATAATGCGCTAGTGGGTCTGTGGAGTGCTTATCTCTTCAGCTCCACAGTGGGAATGATCAACGACGACAATAATCTGTCGGCTTCATCGAAGCAATTGGGTTCTTCTTCTTCGGGATTCAAACATCTTATATTCAAGTTTGTCGAAGGGCGTATGGCCCGAAAGGCCAAAAATATTCTTGTCAACTCGGAGTACTTGCGGGAAAGCGTGGCCAAGGCTTACCAGGTACCAGTGCAGAAGATACACCTTCTTTATAAGGCAGTTGAAATTCCCCCTACTCTGCCCGCTCAGCTACTGCTCGATCCAGCGGCTCCAGTCCATGTATTGTTTGTGAAAAGCGATTACCTGCGGGGCGGGCTATTCACCCTCATAGAGTCGTTATCTAGTCTACCCTACCATTTTGTTCTAACCATTGTGGGGCCCAATTCAGCCGATCGTGAGAATATTATGGCTCGTACTGACACTTATTCTAACCTGAAATGTGTCTTTCTGGGCAAGGTACCCCAGCAAACAATCACCCTGCTTTTAGCAAATACCCATATCTTTTGCGTTCCTTCGTACAAGGAAGCTTTGGGCGTGGCAAATATGGAGGCGATGGCGCAGGGGGTACCTGTCATCTCCACAGCAGTAGGGGGGATCCCCGAAGTGTTTGACAACGGTCGCTGTGGGTGGATGGTCCCGCCGCAGGATGTTCCTGCACTGGCTCAGGCGATAGAAACCTGCATTTCCCAACCCGAGTTAAGGGTTGTCAAAGTAGCTCATGCCTACGACTATATTCACCGATTCAGCATACCGGCTATGTTTGAGAACTTTCTAAAAATTCTGGCTTCATGACCCCGGCTAACTTGAGTATGTCCGTCTCCCGAGACCCCGTATTCCGCCTTCTGTATCTGAACATGGGGATGGTTATTGTCGGTTATGGATTAGGCGTACTCACGGGTATGATGAGTGTGGGTCCGATGAGGGTTGTCAAGTACTCATTCCTGCTAATATCCATTCTTTACCTCCTGACGGTTGACCTGGTTATCCTCCGGTTCATGAAAAATTATTTACAGGCGCTAACAGCTTTCAGCCTCCTGTTTGTGCTTTTTGCCCTACTCTCTTCCGACCCTATTTTATCAATGGGCAAGGTGCTTACCTACATCGTCCCGTTTTTATATCTTGCCTTTTCGGTAGGGTACCTATTACTTAAATACCCCACTTTGGAGGTTAATCACGCCTTTATTAACGCCATCAACTGGGTGTACTTTATTCCGATTATAAGTTATTTTATGACGGGTGGCAAGATCACCGATACCAACATCTACAATATTGACCAACAAAACGAGGACAGCGCATTCGTTTCCAACCATTACGGTTGGGCGGGCACAATTTTTCTGCTCACAGGCCTCGACCTGCTCCGTAACGTTTCTCTTCCCTGGTGGCGTAAGATTGCCCTTGCAGTCTTTGGGTTGGTGGCGGTTTATCTGGTGTTTATTTCGGGCAACCGTACTTCCTGGCTCAGCCTGGCACTCGTAACTTTGGTTTTCGTTTTCAGGTACCGAAAAATCCCTCTTTACCAGAAGATTCTGCTATCGCTGATCCCCTTGGGAATCGTGTTTCATTTGATGCAGGACCCTGATTCGGCCATCAACAGCCGTTTGGAAAAAACACAGACACAGCAGAAAAAGGGAGAACCCAGAGCCAAATTATCTAATAAGATGATATCGTATTTCAACAAAAGCCCTGGTTTGTGGCTTACCGGCATTGGGATGTTTAATAAAGACAAGATAAAATCTATCGCCAACTGGACAGGCTACCACAACTCGTACTTTGAAGTTCTATTTGGCAGTGGAATTATAGTATTTGCCGTTTTTCTGTATTTAATCGTAATTCGCCCGCTCTGGTACTACCTCCGCTACTATTCCGCCTACTATCTATTCTTTCTCCCTTTACTGGTCATTCCCTACTTCGAAAGCAATCTCACCGGGGGGCAGTTTTTATTTTTCCCCTGGTTCACCGCAGCTCTGTTCATGGGCTTTTCACCTTATTTTGCCAAAATTAAAACTCGTCTAAGCTCTATTTTATCCTAAAATAAACAAAGGCATGGAGAATCTCCATGCCTTGTTCCACACTATACACACACTATTCTCTTAAATATCGGAAAAAGCCTTGAAAAGCTCGTTTTTATCTTATTAAAAAGGTTACACCAATATCAAAATTTGCCTCAACTCGTGTAACGCTTAAATTGAGAGCAAATACTGTACCAAAACTAGGTATTCTAAATATTATAACCGAAAGAAATTTTGATTATTTTCTTATTTTTCAATTACATCATCAAAAAATTGCGAATTACTCAGAGAGAAACCACTTATCGTTGATAAAATCACTAAAACCAGGTACAAGGATCACGAAACATTTGCTTACTGTTTTGCACTCATCAGCTGGTTCACCCTTGCACTTTTAGAAGTAGTATGATGTATTGAAAAACATTATTTTTATCACAATTGGTTGTCGCCCTGTTGAATGTTATCTTTTTACTCGACCCGGTGCTAACAGCAGTTTGGCTGGTAGAAAAATTTTACGTTCAGGACCACGGCGCTTGTACTCTCGACCCTTATCATGATCTTTTTTGCCACCAAAATCAGCAAATTTGTCAATGAACCATCCTCCTATTAAGATTCTGCCCCTGTCGTTTCTGATAATGATTGGTACGCTTCTTGTTACTGAGTCTTTCTATTACGAAATTCCAAAAGGCTATGTGTATTTTAATAAGGCCTTTTCGCTAATTGTGGAGATGCTCAACATGCGCTACGACAAAAAAACTGAGCCTGTCAAACTTAGGGGGAAGAGTGGACTGGTATGTCCTTCCTCCTAAAACGCACCCACCGGAAATTATATTTTTGCCGGTGGGAATTTATTATTCACTACAGCAGGAATTTAAGCTTAATCACTTCCTTTTCGCTCAGAAACCGCCATTTTCCTCTAGGTAGGTCCTTTTTATTAAGTCCCGCAAAAACCGTCCGGTCCAGCTTCTGTACTTCATAGCCAAAATGTTCGAACATGCGCCGCACGATGCGATTTTTGCCGCTATGGATTTCAAGTCCTACCACCATGGCGTCGGGAGTCACGATACCCAGATCGTCGGGCTTCGCAAAACCATCCTCCAACTCAAACCCCGCCTGCATGGCTTCAAAATCTTCCGTCGTGATGGGCTTATCGAGTTCAGCCTGATATATTTTCTTTACATTGCTTGAGGGATGCGTAAGCTTTTTAGCCAGTTCTCCGTCGTTTGTAAGCAGCAGTAAACCTGTTGTGTTACGATCCAGGCGTCCGACGGGGTATATGCGCTCTTCACAAGCACCAGCTACCAGGTCCATCACCGTCCGGCGGTCGTCAGGATCTTCGGTGGTAGTAATATAATCCTTGGGCTTGTTGATAAGTAGATAAACCATCCGCTCGGGATTGAGCAGCTTCTTGCCATACTTTACTACATCTGAGCGTTTCACTTTATACCCCATTTCGGTCACGACCGAACCATTCACCGTAATCTGTCCGGCTTCAATGAGTTCGTCCGCTTCACGGCGTGAACAGATTCCAGCATTGGCGATATATCGATTCAGGCGTAGTACATCATCATCCGTTTGCTTTTTAACCTGCGATTTCCGGTCTTCATAATCACTGAAATCGTAGCGGGGAGGACGACTGAAACGCCCTACCCGGCGGTTTTCACCTTCGCTGGGAGTTTGATCATTGTTACGTTTTCGATCATCCCCCTGACGATTAGCAGGCGAATTACTTCGCTTTGTGTTGCCTGAGGAACGGTCGTCGTTACGGGGCCGGTCGAAATCGCGGCGCGGCGCACGGTCGTCCTTACGGTCGCTGTCAAAGCTACGGGCCGGACGAGCAGAACCCCGGTCGTCATTGCGGGGCCGGTCGGAATCGCGCCGTGGCGCGCGGTCATCCTTACGGTCGCGGTCGAAGCTGCGGGCGGGACGGTCCTCACTGCGGGGCCGGTCGAAATCGCGGCGCGGCGCGCGGTCATCCTTGCGGTCGCGGTCGAAGCTGCGGGCGGGACGATCCTCACGCGGCCGATCGACGCTGCGCGAGGCTGAGGCTTCGGCCTTCAGGCGATCGAGATCGGATTTTTTGAGGGTAGGTTTGTTGAAAAGCTTTTCCGTAGGTTTCTTTCTGGACTTGAAGCCCGGACCCTCAAATCGGCTTCCTTTATCGAAGTCGCGGGTCGGACGGGCGGATGTATAGCGCGTTTCGTCTTTGCCTTCCCGCTTCGGAGCGGATGTACGCGTAAACTTGGGGTCTTTAAGAAATTCGTTTCTCTTTTTCATAGGAATGCAGTATCGCTACTGGATGGTTGTTCCTCTTGCCGAATTTTCGGTAAGCTGTTTATACTAATAGATAGGAATGGGAGGCTGGCACCCAAACCTCAGGATAACGCTCCTGATGGTCAGAAAATTACAAGTCTCCGCAAAAATGGAATGCAAAGGTACGGTATTTTCCTGAATGAATTAATTCAGGATTTTATATCCCAAAAAGCATCCCTCCCTCGTTAGTACTAACTGAAATTAAAGCCGGTCTTTGCCTGGCAATATATCCTAAACCCCATGACACCACCCGTACCGCCTTCGCCGCTTTGGAAGCCCAGCCGGGCTTTCGTGGAGCAGTCGAATTTAAAAAACTACATGGATTGGCTTTTTGTCAAACAAGGCCTTTATTTTCGGGGTTATCCTGATCTTTGGGAATGGTCGGTGACCGACATCGAGGATTTTTGGGAGAGCCTCTGGCAGTACTTTCAGGTAAAATGCCACGATACCTACTTCGACATCATCCGTTCTACCGAGGGTGACATGATCCATACGCAATGGTTTACCCGCGCGACCCTCAATTACGCCGAGCATGTTTTTCGCCACAAAACCAAAGAGCGCCCTGCCCTGGTGTTTCAGTCGGAGCTACACCCACTGACTGAGATTTCATGGGACACTCTGGAAAAGCAAGTAGCTGCTGTGGCTACCTGGCTTCGAAAGCGGGGTGTACAGCGGGGCGATCGAGTGGTGGCTGTGTTGCCTAATATTCCACAGGCCGTGGTAGCATTTCTGGCCACCAACGCCGTGGGAGCCGTGTGGTCTAGCTGCTCCCCTGATTTTGGCCACGCCAGTATCCTTGACCGCTTTGCCCAAATTGCCCCCAAAGTATTGATCATGGCCGACGGCTACCAATACAATGGGCGAATTTATGATAAAGCGGCAGCTTTTTGTGCATTGCTTGCTGAGCTTCCCTCGGTAGAACTTCCGGTACTGGTTCCTTACCTGGATGCCGATGCGACCGTGGAAGGTACCATTTCCTGGGAAGACATTCTTCATAGCCCCACGACAGGACTCGATTTTGAAGCGGTGCCGTTTGCCCATCCCATCTGGGTACTCTATTCATCGGGTACCACCGGTAAGCCGAAGGCGATTACCCACAGCGTAGGTGGTTGTCTGCTGGAACATTTGAAAGCCCTGGCTTTGCACCAGAACGTCAAGCCGGGGGACCGCTATTTTTGGTACTCTACCACGGGCTGGATGATGTGGAATTATTCGCTGGCGTCACTACTGACGGGCGCGACGCTGGTACTATATGATGGCGCGCCAGCTTTTCCTACGCTTCAGGTACTATGGACTTTCGCCGAAAAAGCCCGAATCAACCATTTTGGTGGCGGCGCGGCCTACTTCATTGCCTGTCACAAAGCCAATCTGAGTTTGCCCACCGAGCGGTTGAAGCACCTTATTTCTATCGGCTCTACGGGTTCACCTCTGACACCGGACGCCTATGAGTGGATTTACGAATCGGTGCGGAAAGATGCGTGGCTCATTTCCCTGAGCGGGGGTACCGATGTATGCAGTGCCTTTGTAGGCGGATGCCCGCTACTACCTGTGTACGCGGGTGAGATTCAATGCCGGATGCTGGGCTGCCATCTGGAAGCATTCGACGACGAAGGCGAGCCCGTCGTAGACCAATTAGGTGAAATGGTGATTCTCAAACCCATGCCCTCGATGCCGCTCTACTTCTGGAACGACCTCGGCGCCGAACGCTACCGAAGCAGCTATTTTGAAACGTATCCGGACGTATGGCGGCACGGTGACTGGATCAAGATCACTCCGCGTGGTTCCGTAATTATATTCGGACGGTCGGATGCGACACTCAATCGGGGTGGTGTGCGCATTGGCACGGCCGAAGTGTATGCCGCCGTGGAAAGCATTCCTGAAATAAGGGATAGTCTGATAGTGTATTTGGAAAATGAAGACGGAACCGGCGACATGCCTCTGTTTGTGGTGCTAAAAAGGGGGGGTACCCTGAGCGACGAACTCCGGTCCCGAATCAACGCGACGCTCCGCCAGCAGTTCAGTCCCCGCCACGTACCCGACCGCATCGAGGAAATCGCTGAGGTACCCTACACCATCAGCGGCAAGAAACTTGAAGCCCCCGTGAAGAGAATCCTGATGGGACACGACCCCGTCCGCGTTGCCAGCCGAGACACGATGCGCAACCCTGAGGCACTGGATACATTCGTGCGTATGGCCGCAGAAAATTCCCGCGTTTTGTAGGAATAAGAGGTAAAAGCTTACTCGGATCAAGCAACGTTTAGAAATTTTTTGCGTTATTTATGGGTATATTACCTGAAAATAAAACCCTACCTGAAAAATACTCATGAGCCAACCTACTCCCGACAAACCCATTCAAAACTCACCCTACGTCGTACGACTGCCCATCGTCATCAGCCTTACCCTGGCCGCTGGGATGTTGCTGGGGGCTACCTTTTTCAGTGGTGGCAAGAAACTGACTGATGTGGCCAAGGGCTACGCCAAGTTCCGGGAGGTGCTGATGCTGGTGGAAAACAACTATGTAGACTCGGTGAACACCGATGAACTGGTGGATTACTCGATTTCCAAAATGCTGGAAAAACTGGACCCCCATACCTCGTATTTCAACGCCGAGGAGGCCACTACGGCCCGCTCTCAGCTGGAATCGGGCTTCGACGGCATCGGCGTGGAATTCAATATATATAACGACACTGTCTATGTGGTAAGTCCCCTCAGCGGTGGGCCTTCCGAGAGTATTGGTATCCTGAGCGGCGACCGGATCCTGAAAGTAAACGGCCAAAACCTTTCGGCCCCCGGCGTAAACAATGCACAGGTTTTCAAGCTATTACGCGGAAAACGGGGTAGCGAAGTAAAACTACATATCGGCCGCACGGGCATCAGGGGAGGCCTGGACTACACCGTGGTGCGCGACCGCATACCTACCTACTCGGTGGATGCCGCCTACATGGTGGATCAGGAGATTGGGTACATTAAGGTGAGCCGCTTCTCCGAAACGACCTACGATGAATTCAAAACCGCGCTGAGTACACTAAAAACAGCTGGTCTGAAAAAGTTGATTCTCGACCTGCGCGGCAATCCCGGCGGTTATATGGAGCGGGCCACGAGTATCGCCGATGAGCTCATCTCGGGTAATAAATTGCTGGTGTACACCGAAGGTAAAGACAAGCGCTATGATCGCAAAACCAACGCCAAATTCGAGGGTATGTTTGAGGAAGGGCCTATTGTGGTGCTGGCTGACGAAGGAAGTGCCTCGGCTTCCGAAATTCTGGCGGGAGCCCTGCAGGATCATGACCGTGCGCTGGTGGTAGGGCGTCGTACTTTTGGCAAAGGCCTGGTGCAGATGCCGATCAAACTCTCCGACGGATCGGAACTGCGCCTGACGATCTCGCGCTACTACACACCCAGCGGTCGCAGCATTCAGAAGCACTATGATTTGGGAAAGGGTGAATTATACAACGAAGATCTCACCAACCGCTTTAACAGCGGCGAGTATTTCAGCGCCGACAGCATCAAGTTCGATTCCACGATGCGCTACAAGACCAACGGAGGTCGCCTGGTGTACGGTGGCGGGGGTATTATGCCCGATGTGTTCGTACCCCGCGATACCAGCATGAACAGCAAGTTCTTGTTTGAGCTATACGCCAAGAATATTATCCGCGAATACGCACTACGCTATGTGAACGACCACAAGAAGGCTCTGGAAAAGCAAAACTTCCAGGAGTACCTGAATAAATTCACGGTTTCTGAAGCAATGGTGAACGAGCTGGTGCAGGATGCAAAAAAGGCGGGCATTAAATACAACGAAAGAGAGTTTTCTCGTTCCAAACCACTCATCTTGGCCCAGACGAAGGGCCTGATTGGTCGCTATCAATGGGGTCGCCAGCGGAAAGACGGGCTGAACAATGAAGTATTCCAGGTACTCAATCCGATTGATAATGTGTACAATGAAGCCATCAAGCAGTTTGGAAAAGCTACGGATCTGGAAAAAGGCGATTTCAGTAGCATAAATGTGGCGAAGGAGAAGTAGTTTTTAGATAGGAGATATGAATTATGAAAATCCCTGCCAAAAGCCTCGGCGGGGATTTTTTTAGTTAGGTATAAATTCAAAAAAACGCCTTTCTTTTTGCAGAAACTTTTCTCCCGGTAACTATCTCATGAAAACTTTCCCCACCCTGGCACTTCTGGTTTTCCTTTCTTGGGGAGCACTGGGTCAAACGACTCCCCCTAATAAGCCGAACATCATCTATATCCTGGCCGATGACCTGGGGTACTTTGATCTGGGCTGTTACGGCAATCCCTACAACGAAACTCCCCACCTGGATTCGCTGGCCCGGCACGGGCTGCGCTTCACGCAGGCTTACTCGGCCAGTCCGGTTTGCTCGCCATCGCGGGCGGCCATCCTGACGGGCCGCCACCCGGCCCGCTACGGGCTGACCAACTTCATCGCGGGCAATCGCACTGATCCCGCTTCGCCCGTGAACCCCGCGCCCTGGAATCCCTTCCTACCTTCTTCGGCTACCACGCTGGCCGAGTGGATCAAGCCGCTGGGTTACACCACGGGCATGGTAGGCAAATGGCATTTGGGCAATCAGGATAGCCTGGCTCCCTGGAATCAGGGCTTCGATTTCAGCCGGATGATTGGAAAAAATGGCCTCGACTACTACAACTACTCCATTTTTGAGGATAGCTTCCAACAAGAGTTCAAAGACGACGGCACCAAGTACCTCACCGACAAACTCACCGATTACGCCGTAGAATTCGTGGAGAAAAACGCCAGAAACCCCTTCTTTCTCTACCTCACCTACTCAGCCCCGCACGTGTTCATCGTGCCCCGGGGTGATAAGTTGAGGAAGTACTTTTTGAAATACGAAAAGTTTGAGGGCCGCTATAATCCCAACTACGGGGCTATGATGGAAAGTCTGGACGATGGTGTGGGCCGCTTGATGGCCACCCTACGCGAGAAAGGATTACTGGAAAACACGCTGGTGATATTCACTTCCGACAACGGCGGGGTGGGCTTGCCCGAACTAGGGCCGATCCCGACCAATATGGAACCGCTGCGCAAGTGGAAAGGCCACATCTACGAAGGCGGTATCCGCATCCCGGCCATTGCTTTTTGGAAGGGAAAAATTGCCCCCGGCCAAACCAGCGATCAATATTTCAGTAATGTGGATTACTTCGCCACATTCAGCGAGTTGCTGAAACACCCGATGCCAAACGTGGAAATGGATAGCCGGAGCATTTTGGCCAATCTACTCGATCCTAAAAAAATACGGCCCGATCAACCCACTTACTGGCACTACCCACATTTCAGCAATCAATTGGGCCGTCCCGCCGGAGCCATACGGCTGGGCGACTACAAGCTCACCGAAAGCTACGAAACCGGAGAAATGGAACTCTACAACCTGCGGGATGATATCAGCGAGAGTAAGAATCTGGCAGCTTCACAGCCTAAAAAAAAGCAAGAAATGGCTGCTCAATTGAAAGCCTGGCAGAAGCAGGTGAAGGCGAATATGCCGGTGCGGAAGTAGGGAACTACTTTTCATAAAGAGGTACCCCATAAGGTACCTCGTACTAGTTCTGCTCAGTAGCCTCCTTCTCCCGCTTCCGAAATACATACACTACTCCAATGTGGCTTTTAAGAACGCCGCTGGCGAAGTCATCATTTACGTAGGGGTTCAGTTCCAGCGCTACCTGAATCTGGCGGTTCTGGGCAAAGGGAGCAGCCCGTACCCCGAAATTGATGGAGTAGCCATCCACGGTTAACAGTTTGGCCTTGGGGTCGGCGATGCGGTAGAGCGGATTGACGCGCAGTCCGCCGCCGAGGTACCATTGAGCTACCTCGCCCCTCTTCAAGTTAATCAGCGGCAGAAAATCCACGCTTAGGCTGCTGAACAGCGAGTTGGTCTGCACGCGGGTATCGAGCCACAGGGGCTTCCGGGGATTTGTACTGAATGACAGCAGTCCGTTCCACGGGTAGTAGGCGACTGAACCCTGGCTGTGGGCAACCTGACAAAGCCCAGTGAAGAGCATGAGCAACAGGGTACCTTTTTTGATCAAGGTACCTTTCTGGATTCCGTGGCCTGTGCCCCTACAGACTTTTAACTGGGATGATCTGTCAAGAGCAAATATCTGTGAAGACATAGACCAGAGGTAAGCTCTGCCCGGCGAAGCCAATTTTCTATTTTCCATTCTCAATTTTCCATCGCACCGGCGAACCGGTTTCCATTACTAAAAAAAACCTCCGAAGATATTAAAATCCCCAGAGGTCGCTATGTTATAAAAGCTACTTACTATCGCCGCATAGCTTTTTTCATCGCGGCGGGCGTTTGCATGGTATTCATTTTTTTCATCATACGGCGCATTTCATCAAATTGCTTCAACAAGTTGTTGACTTGCTGAATGGAGGTGCCGCTTCCGGTGGCGATGCGCTTCTTGCGACTACCGTCGATGAGGGTAGGCGTTTCGCGCTCTTTCTTGGTCATCGACTGAATGATGGCCTCGATGGGTTTGAACGAATCATTGTCTACGTCCAAATCCTTCATGGCTGCGCCCATACCGGGAATCATGCCGACGAGGTCTTTTATATTACCCATCTTCTTGATTTGCTGTAACTGGCCGAGGAAGTCATCGAAGTCAAACTTATTCGCCCGCATCTTGGCGTTGATACGTTTGGCTTCGTCTTCGTCGAAGGCTTGTTGCGCACGTTCCACCAACGAAATCACGTCGCCCATGCCGAGGATACGACTGGCCATACGGTCGGGATAGAAGGCGTCGAGCGCCTCCATTTTCTCACCCGTGCTGATAAACTTGATGGGCTTCTCTACGACCTGCCGAATTGAAAGAGCTGCCCCACCCCGCGCATCCCCATCAAGTTTTGTTAGAACTACACCATCGAAATTCAGGCGCTCATTGAAGGTTTTGGCGGTGTTGACAGCATCCTGCCCCGTCATGGAATCCACCACGAACAGAATTTCGGTCGGCTTCACCGCTTTTTTGATATCCTCGACCTCTTTCATCATTACCTCGTCCACGGCCAGACGTCCGGCCGTATCTACGATCACGATTTTCTTGTTGGTCTTGCGGGCGTGGGCGATGGCATTGGTGGCAATCTCCACGGCGCTTTTGTTGTCAGGTTCGGCGTATACCTCCACGCCGATTTGCTCACCCAGTACCTTCAACTGCTCGATGGCCGCCGGACGGTAAATATCGCAAGCCGTCAACAGTACGTTACGGCCCTGCTTTTTGAGCATCATGGCCAGTTTGCCCGAGAAGGTCGTCTTACCCGAACCCTGCAAACCGGCAATGAGAATCACGGCGGGGTCGCCCTTAATGTCGATGCTCTCAGCCGTACCGCCCATCAATTCGGTCAGTTCTTCCTGCACGATCTTGACAAACATCTGCCCCGGCTCAACCGAAATCAGAATTTTACGATCCAGGGCTTTTTCCCGAATCCGATCGGTGATTTCCTTGGCTACCTTGAAGTTTACATCGGCGTCTACCAGGGCACGGCGAACTTCCTTGGTGGTGGCGGCAACGTTAATGTCCGAAATCCGATCCTTACCTTTGAGAGTACGAAAGGCGGTATTTAATTTATCCTGTAAGCTTTCAAACATGGGTCAAATAAGTCTGGTCAATCCACAAAGTTAAGAATAAATTGCGTCGCTGCTTTGCGCTTGCCGTCTGATGACACAAAATCAGACATGGGGTAGCCTCTTTACCCAAAATTTTGACTTACCCAGGTCGTCCAGAAGATACACCCTGTCCGTACCGGAGTAAAAATCGTAACTGGTTTTATCCCGTAAATCTTTTGCTGACCTAACTCAGCTTTCTTGTCTTGGCAGTTCTGACGATCCAATACAACAACAGCCCGATTGGTCCCAGCATGGAACAGAAAAAAATAGGTACCACGACCCACCAATGCGAAATACCGCGCTCCTGCGCGTCGCGCATCACGGCACTGCCAGCGATGAGGTCGAAGACCAGATAATGAATCCAGCCCGCCAGCATGACGCCATCACCGCCGTTTTGAAAAAGACCTTTTAATCCTGCCAGTGTCCCGAACGCCCCGAAGTCGATGGGGCCACCCGCAAAAAGATAATAGGCATAGAACACTGCCAGAATCACGGGTATCAGAAAGGATTTTACTAAAAATTGCGTAACGAACCAGCGCGGGGCAAACGCCATCAGCAGCCACTGGGGTAGCACGATGGTACTGGTAATTTGAAATACCTGGTCGGGGGTCATAGGAGGGAGGGTTTGTTGAGGGAAGGTAAAAACTTTGGTATTGGAAAGACTTTCACAAAAAAGCCCGCTTCAAAAAAGCCCCCATAAAACTACCCGCCAGGGAAGGTACGGCGGCCAGGTAGGTAGCAAATTTGGCTACGTCGGGCCGTTCAGCTACTAGCAAGTCGCTGCCGCTGAATACATAATAACTGACAAAAATCACAGCAACCTGCACCAAGGCCAATGCCCAGCCCTTCTTTGGTTCCAGCCAGCCCAGCCCCACGCTGAACAGCATATTGAACAGGAAAGGCACGTGTACTCCTTCGCTTTTAAACCCTGAAAAGGAAATAACCAGCCCGCTAACAGCGGCGATGAAGAGGTTCCGGATGAAAGCAAGTGTAAAAAATGAAGCCATGGTTGTGCAGAAATTGATACTGGAAGTCAAAGATAGGGTACCTTTGCAAAAAAGGAATTACCATACTAAAATGCGCGCTCGAGGGTATTTTTTCTATCTTTGGAACTTAAACAATAAGGCCTAAGCCCAACCGTTTATTTCAGAAGTCACTTTACGGGCTCTGGTTTAGTCCTTTTCACGTCTCACTATTCACTTTTACTGCTTTATGATGCTTCTTCAAGCACTTACCGACTCTACGATGACTGCCCCCGTGGCGGACCAGGGCCTTTCCCTTCTTGATTTGTTGATGAAAGGGGGCTGGGTGATGCTGCCGCTCGGATTCTTATTTTTGGTCACGATTTTTCTGATGGTCGAGCGCTGGATTGGCATCAACACCAACGCCAAAATCGAAGATTCGTTTGTGGATAACGTGAAGGATTTCATACAGCAGGGAAATCTCAAATCGGCTGAATCGCTGTGTCGCAATCAAAAAAACGCCGCCGGTCGCATCCTCGAACGTGCCACCGGACGGATCGGGTACCCCATCAAGGACATCGAGACGACCATCGAAAACGCCAGTCAGATCGAGTTGCAGCGCATGGAGGGAAACCTACCCTACCTCGGCGTCATCGCGGGTATCGCGCCCATGCTAGGTTTTGTGGGTACCATCGCGGGGATCATCCGGATTTTCTACGATATTTCCATTTCCAATGACTTCAACATCAGCACCATTTCGGGTGGTATGTACGAGAAAATGATTACCTCGGGCTCGGGTCTGATTATCGGTCTGATCGCCTACGCTGGCTACCACCTGCTGAACATGAAGATCGATCGCTTTGCGCTGAAACTACAAATGGCCGCTTCGGATTTCCTCGACGTCCTGCAACGCCCCGTCGCTTCGCGGTAGTTTTTTAAGTTCTTGGTTCTTAGTACAAGTTCTTGGTTCTTAGTACAATGTTCTTAGTTTTTGTTTTGAGATTAAATTAGGCATTACCTACCTGCCACTCCTATCTCATAATTCATATCTCATATCTCACAAACGTGAAAATACGCAGAAAAGCCCGGTTTGCACCCGAAGTGTTCACGCACTCGCTGAACGACATCATGTTTTTCCTGCTGCTGTTCTTTTTGATCATCTCCACGATGTCCAATCCGAACGTCATCAAGCTGATGCTCCCCAAGGCGTCGTCGTCACAGCAGGTGTACAAGAAGCAGATTACACTCTCGGTGGACGAGCAGAATAACTACTATATCGACAAAGATCAAATTCCCATCGGACAGCTTGAGTCGCAGTTGGCCTCCATTTTTGCCAATGTGGAGGATCGCACCGTGGTGCTGCGCGTAGACAAGAATCTGGCGGTACAGGATCTGGTGGATGTACTGGAGGTCGGTGCCAAGCTGGATATCAAGATGGTGATGGCTACGGCACGGTAGGGAGGATATTGTATGCTGGATTTTGGAGGTTAGATTTTGGAATTTGAGCAAAGTTTTATATAAGAAAAGCCCCGGAACGCATAGCATTCCGGGGCTTTTTACTAACTGTCAGACTTATTTGACTCTAAATCTAAAGATCGAAACTACACTTTCAAATCGCCCCAACCGTCGCGGTAGTCGCGTTTCACGAACTGGTTGGCCGCGTCGTAGTTGGTTACTTTCATATTCTGAGCATCCCAGAACAGCTTTTTGCGTCCCATGTACTTATCTACGGACCGCTTGGCCGTAGGATTATCGCGCAGCATCCAGCTCCTGATCGCCAGGTTACCGATCAGGATACTTTCCGTAAACGGCCCGGCGTACTCAAACGGCGAACTTGTAACGCCCTTACCGTAGCCCTCCAGACAAGCATTGACCCATTGCAGGTAGTGGTTCTCGTCCGGTACCCGGGCAATGGTTTCCGGGATATTCACAATATCGTTGGCTTTCAAAGGTACCAGCCGGGGGTTGGCACCGTAGCAATCGGCCATCAGCTTGCCTTTGGAACCGATGAAAAGTACCCCCCCGTCGGAGTTGCCGAAGGCTTCGCCGGGCAGTAGTTCTTCGGGTAGCTCGGGCAGGATACCGCCGTCGTACCAGCTTACTTTGATATTCCCTTTGTTGTCGTTACGGGGATAATCTAGGTGTATGGAGGTAGTGAAGGGCGTCCAGGCGGGGTTATCGTCCTTCTCGCGCAAAGTAAATGCCCAGGTACCCCCCACGCTGCATTCCACCGAAGTTGGGTACAGAATGGGCAGGATGCGGTACACGGGGTCCATGATGTGGCAGGCCATGTCGCCCAGCGCACCCGTGCCGTAGGGCCACCAGCCGCGCCAGTTCCAGGGTAGGTAGGCATTGTTGTAGGGTACCTTAGGCGATGGTCCGAGCCAGAGATCGAAGTCTAGTTCTTTCGGAATAGGATCGACATTGTCGGTGGGTACAGCCTGTGGCCACACGGGACGGTTGGTCCAGCACAGTACTTTGTCCACATCGCCGATGATCCCCGAGTCGTAAATTTCCTTCATGCGGCGTACGCCGTTGCCCGAGCCGCCCTGATTTCCCATTTGGGTAATTACCTTGTATTTTTTGGCAGCTTGTCCCAGCATCCGCGCTTCGTATATGTCGTGCGTCAGGGGTTTTTGGGTATAGACGTGCTTGCCTAGTTGCATGGCCGCCAGGGTAGCTACGGCGTGCGTGTTGTCGGGGGTAGATATGGAACACGCATCGATGTTCTTATTCTCCTTCCTGAGCATTTCCCGAAAATCCTTGTAGTAGGTCGCTTTGGGGAAACTCTCCCGAGAGGTCACGGCCTGACGATCGTCTACATCGCACAGCGCCACGATGTTAACGTTGGGGCTTTTGGCAAAACTAGCCAGATCGCTTTTGCCCTTGCCCCCTACTCCAATTCCAGCAATGTTCAGCTTATCACTAGGCGCAACGTACCCCTTGCCCAATACGTGGCGGGGTACGATAAAAAAGGAAGAAGCCGCCAGCGACGAGGCCTTAATGAAGGTTCGCCGGGTAGGGTTTTCAATAAGTTTCTTGGATTCGCTCATGAGCAGAATGGGTTTAGATTAAATTGACAGTGGGAACGCAGGAAGACCGATTATAATACGACTTTATCTTGAAATAAGGCTACTGGTACGTGGAATTACCGCCTCCAAACCTTAAAAGCACAGAACCGGCTGGTTCTACGCTTGCGATTTTTATAGCACTTCCCGAAATACTGGCCTTCTGACGTTTAAAACTTTTGGGAAATCATATCCAGTCTGATAGGGGTTTGCAAAGTGACTCACAACTCAAATTAATGCATGTTATAAGACTATTGTGCGCTTACCTAGAAAAAAATTATAATTGGTCTAATTAGTGGGAAAATTACATAAGAATGAAAGTATTAATAAATCTGTATATTTAGACTAATCTCTACCTAAACCTTTCTTATGAAACCCTCAGAATCAGGCAATAATCTTAACCGCCGAAAGTTCATCAATCTAAGTGTACAAGGTGCTGCAGCCATTGGTGTAAGTCTTCCAGTGTTGGCAACATTTGGGTGTGAAGAGGCTAGTGCCAAAACCGTCCACGGTGCCTGCTACCACGATTGTCCGGATACGTGCAGTTGGAAGGCTACTGTCGAAAATGGCAAAGTGACTAAATTTGAAGCAAGTACAGACAACCCCTATACCAATGGAAAGCTATGTAATAAGATGGAAGATTTTCCTGGTGACGTTACTTTTCACCCTGACAGAATACTAACTCCCTTAAAAAGGGTAGGAGAAAAAGGAAAAGGGGTGTTTGAGACTATTTCCTGGGAAAATGCCTTGAATGAGGTTGCAACTAACCTGAAAGAGATAATCAAAGAAAAGGGGGCTGAGGCTGTTTTACCGTACAATTATGCCGGGACACAGGGCAAGATACAGGGAAACGCTATAAGCAATCGCTTTTTTGCCCGACTGGGAGCTACCAAACTGGAAAGGACAATCTGTGGCGAAACCGCCGCTGTGGGGGTGTTGGCTACCAACGGTAAAACCACCGGTGTTTTACCGGAAGACATTATTCACAGTCGTTATATTATTTGCTGGGGCACCAACACGGCAGTTTCCAATCAACACCTGTGGCCATTGATTGGAAAAGCTCGCCAGGAAGGGGCAAAACTGGTGGTAATAGATCCTTTTCAGTCGCAAACTGCCATGCAGGCCGACTGGCACGTACAGCCCATGCCGGGTACTGATACCGCCCTGGCGCTTGCCATGATCCACGTGATACTGAACGAAAACTTACAGGATCAGGACTATGTAGACCGGTATACCGTGGGAGTAGAAGAGTTGAGAAAACACGCGGAGCAATATAGCCCCGATAAGGTAGCCACCCTAACTGGTCTTGAACCCGAATTGATTAAAAAATTAGCCCGTGAATATGCCGCCGCTGCTCCTTCCCTGATCAGAGTGCTGATCGGCCTCGAACATCAGGCAAACGGAGGAAGTGCTTTCAGGGCCATCGCCATGTTGCCTGCCTTGACGGGTGCCTGGAAGGAGTTTGGTGGTGGGTTGATGCATTACACCTATGAATTATTCGGGGATGCCTTGAACTGGGAACGGCTTAATTTTCATGAAACTATACCCAGAAAAGTGACACGTGTTGTCAGTATGATACAGATTGGCCGGGCACTTAACGACCAAGCCATGAAACCCGGCATTCATGCCTTGGTTGTATACAATACCAACCCTGCCGTTATTGCCCCCAATCAAAATCTGGTGATTAAAGGATTGGAAAGGGAAGACCTATTTACCGTAGTTCTGGAACATTTTATGACTGATACTGCCCTATATGCCGACTATATTTTTCCAGCCACGACCCAGTTGGAACATTGGGACATATTGGATTCCTGGGGGCAGACTTATATCAATTTGAATGAGCCTGCGATTGAGCCACAAGGTCAATCAAAGCCCAACTCCGAGTTTTTTAGATTACTGGCCAAGGAAATGGACTACCCGGAAGAGTATCTTTTTGAATCAGATCTGGATATTATAAAGAAGACACTGGATAGCCCACACGAATACATGAAAGGTATCTCGTTTGAATCCTTACGAAAAACGGGCTGGGCAAAATTGAACCTGCCCGAAAAGTGGATGCCCCACGCCGAGGGGAATTTTGGGACAGCTTCCGGAAAATGTGAGTTTTATAGTGTTACCCAAAAAAAAGAAGGCGGAACTTTTATGCCTGAATACCGGCCTGTTCTATACAGCGAGGGGGAGTTAAAAAAATACCCGCTGCATTTGCTTACCATTAAATCGACCAAGAATTTTCTCAATAGTAGTCATGCCAATGTAAACCGCCTGCGTGGGGCAGAAGGTAAACCTATGCTCGAAATCCATCCCCAGGATGCAAAGGTTAGGGGTGTATCGGATGGGGATACCGTCAAGGCTTTTAATCAATACGGAGAACTATACATAACCGCCAGGATTCGGGAAAAAGTACGACCGGGTGTTGTATGTATTCCCCAGGGTTTCTGGAAATCTTTGGTTGAAGGCGATTCAACGGCCAATGCCCTGACCCGGGATTTACTTACTGATATGGGGCGAGGCGCCGCCTTTCACGAAGCCAGAATTGAGGTTGTAAAAGAATCTTAGTGAGGTTTATTTTAGCTAAATTTTACCTGGCTCGGCTTACTGTTGATGGTCAATTGTAAGTCAATTTCAGAG
>JBBRDE010000002.1:0-71010 GCA_038204185.1 Cytophagales bacterium | reverse complement strand
TGCCCGCCGCCAGCGCGAAGGCCGTGGCCCACAACATTCCGATTTTCTTTTTCATCATTTTGATTTATTAGTAACTAAGTAAGGAAATGAATAGTCTAGCCAACAAAAGTACACAAGTAGGTTAATTTGCAAAATCTTCGGTCGAAGTTTTTTCAACATCCACCCCTAACGTCCAGTCTACCCGTAATACCCGACTACTAACGCCGATTTTCTCAAAAAAGTGTTGCCAGTGCAACTGCTGCGCCGATAAATGGTCGGTGGGCGATTTTACCTCCACAAAATCGTAGGTGTCGTCCTTCCATACCAACAAGTCGGGGAAGCCACGGGTGTTTTCTCGCAGGTTTTTGGCCATTTCGAGCAGGATCGTGTGCAGTTGCTCCGTGGTCAGGTAGTGTACCAGCAGCAGCACCAGTTCCAGCAGTCCGTCATACCAGGCCACCAGCACGTTGGCCGTGCCGAACATGTCCTGGTAAGTAGCTTGGATCAACGCAAAAAAATCCTCGCGGCTATTCAACTCCCGCAGGCGAGCCAGCAGGGAATATTCGCGCCGAATATAAAAATCGGGCAGGAAAAAGTCGGAGGGTACCCTTTGCAATGGGTGATGAATGGCCCGCACGTTGGTATCGTAAATAATATCCCAAAACACCAGCCCGAATAGCGCCCGCCACGGCTCGTTTTCGCTGAATAGGGCCTGGTAGTCCTGCGCCCGAAAGTGCTCCATTACGCCCAGCTCTACACGGTAGCGGAAGGAAATAGATATGGGGACGGCATCGGCATCTTTCAGTGCTTGGGTGGTGCGGCGCACGACGCGCTTTTTCTTATTGAGGATTTTCTCCCGGTAATCCAGCCCGAAAAACCGCTCGTCGGCATTCTGCGGACTGGCGATCATGTCGTCGCAGAGGGCCAGGGCCTCGTCCACGGCGCCGACGCGCTGGAGCAATCGGGCGCGGCGTTCGCGGGAAGGGGCGTGGTCGGTGAGTTGATAGACGGTCAGGGCCTGTTCGGGTAGTTTTTTGCGTTCGAGCCACGCCCCTACCCGTAGAGCCAGCCGCCGGTAGGAGGGGAGGGCTACGTCGCTAAGCTCGCCGACCAGGCCGCCCTGCCAGTTCATGAACCAATCGTATATTTCCTCGGGCGGAAGCTCATCTTTTTGCTCGTGGAAAGTCTCGCTGGTGAGCGAAATCATCAGCCTATCCTCCACGTCCTTCCGGGTTTCAAAGCGCACCGAAAAGTTTTCTTCCTGAAACGACTGGAATTTTACGTGCCCCAGGTCGCGGATTACGAACTCAGTCATGTCGTCGTGGCGGTTGCCGAAGAAGAGGAACTTCATCATCATGACCTCCACCTCGTAGCACACCTTCACCACAGGTTCGAGCGCATCCAGACCTTCGAACAAATCCGAAAATTCGTATTCATGCAGCAGCCATCGCACCAGATCGGGCTTGCGGATGCTTTTGGCGGGCAGTATCACCGGAGCCAATGCCTGGGTTAGAAAAAGTAGTTCGGGTTTGGTGAACAGATCCACCACTTCCTCGGCGCGGCCGGCGTGCTGGGCGTTCAGCCCTTCCACAAAACCTGCTTCGATCAGTTCGGTGAGGGCGGCCGGAATGTCGCCCAGCTCAGCGTAGGCCAAGGCGTTGACCTTAAAAAAAGCCCCGCGGCGGTTGCTAAACCGCACGAACAAACACTGGGCATCTTCGGAAAGCGCGTCGAACGAATCCAGAAATTCGCGCTCGGAATCGTTGAGTAGAGAGGCGTAGAGTTTTTTTACAAAATCCAGTACGTACCGAAAATTGTCGAGATAATATTTGGGTGGTAGGTCGGGGGTTTCCAATGATGAGTGAGTGAATGGCGGAATAGGGTGGATGTAGAAAGTAACGCGTAAAACCAGTTCGCTTGTTTCGTCTCTCCGGGATTTTTTCGCTTTGCCACTTTGGAAGTTTCTGCCCTTACCTTTTTATAGTAAAACATAACCAACTAAATAGAAAAATTAAACTTTAAAATTGCATTATATATAGTATAACCCTCTGATTCATAGTGGACTTCTAGTATTTTGGAAAGAATTGAATTACATTTGTTTTATCCAAAATCAATCCCGTAAACCTTATGAAAACACTTGACAGCTACGATTTTAGCGGTAAAAAAGCGCTGGTGCGCGTTGATTTTAACGTACCCCTCAACGATAAATTTGAAATAACAGACGACACCCGCATCAAGGCGACCGTGCCGACGATTAATAAAATACTAAGTAGCGGTGGGGCCTGTATCCTGATGTCGCATTTGGGCCGTCCGAAAGATGGACCCACCGAAAAATATTCGTTAAAGCACCTCGTGAATCCTCTTTCGTTGATTTTCGGCCGTACCGTCAAATTTGCGGATGACGCCATGGGTGAGCAAGCTACGCAGATGGCGGCGGATCTGAAACCGGGTGAAATTCTTTTGCTGGAAAATCTGCGGTTTTATAAGGAGGAGGAAAAAGGCGACGAAGCATTTGCCGAAAAATTATCCAAACTGGGCGACGTGTGGGTAATGGATGCCTTCGGGACGGCCCACCGCGCGCACGCTTCTACGGCGGTGATCGGTAAGTTTTTTAAGGATAAAGTGTGCGGCTACGTCATGCAGGCTGAACTCGACAATGCACAGCGTCTGCTCGAAAATCCTGAGCGGCCCTTCACGGCCATTATGGGGGGAGCCAAAATTTCGGATAAGATTCTCATCATCGAAATGCTGCTCGACAAGGTAGATAACCTGATCATCGGCGGCGGCATGTCCTATACTTTCTCCAAGGCCCAAGGCGGTAATATTGGCAAGTCGCTGCTGGAAGCCGACAAGCAGGATCTGACACTGGAACTAATCGAGAAAGCCAAAGCAAAAGGCGTTAATCTGGTACTACCCGTGGATACAGTTATAGCTGACGATTTTAGTAATGATGCGCAGCGCAAAACGGTGAAAGCAGGTCAGGTACCTGACGACTGGCAGGGCCTCGACATTGGTCCTGAGACGATCTCTTTGTTTTCTGACATTATCGCTAAGTCGAAAACCATCCTGTGGAACGGTCCGATGGGCGTTTTTGAATTCCCCAACTTTGCCAAAGGTACCAACGCTATTGCCAAAGTGGTCGTGAAGGCAACCGAAGAAAACGACGCCTTCTCACTCATCGGCGGCGGCGATTCGGCCTCGGCGATCAACCATGCCGGTTACGGCGATCGCGTGAGCTACGTGTCTACGGGCGGTGGTGCTTTGCTGGAATACATGGAAGGCAAGCCGCTGCCGGGTGTGGCCGCGCTGGAAGCGTAGCGCTTCCTGAGTAGCGCCACAAGGTAGGAATCAACTCAATTAATTTATTGGATAAAGCAAGAGCGGTAATTCCCCAGGAGTTACCGCTCTTTGTATGGGCGGGGTACATAATTTTTCAGCAGATGGTGGGATTCAATATCGCCAATATACCCCCAAAAAAACACCAACTTTCAGGCGCAAATGCGGTAATCCGCCTTGCTTTCTGCAATGACTAACTCGTTCCAATTAACCACATCCCGCTCTTCGTCCTTATCAATTTTGTGGAGCGTATTGGCAAATACGGATTCAATAAGGGGTACCCTATTTTGTAAAAAATCGGAAAACGTATGCTTATTGAAATTCGTCAAGTTCCCCACCGAAAGTTCTGGAGCGAACCCATAAGCAACGGGCGAAATACGCCCGGTTTCATCCACCACAAGGGTATCGAACAAATCGGATACGCGTCCATTGGCGGAACATTCCCGCGTAAATGCGCTGACGGCCTGCGGAAACTCGCGCAGGTACTCGCGGTGCAGCAAGTCCAGTTGCACGAACATCCGATCCGCGTATTTGCTGCGCAGGTAGTTAGCCAGGATAAAAATCTGGTGGTAGAGCGTATCGTCCAACGCACTCTCCCCCAGTGTTTCGGTGGCACGTCCGTGCATTTCGAGCGGATGCAATTGCAGTAGTTTCGCACCCTGTGCTTCGGCGAAGGTACCCAGCCAAAGCAGCGACTCCCAGCTCTGGGGCGTGACCGTATGGATAAAACCAAAGGGTTTTTGTATTTCGCGGAGTAGATTAGCTCCCTGTACCATTTTGTCAAATGCCCCCTTTTGCCCCCGGATGTAGTCGTGCAGATCGGGCGGGCCATCGACGCTCAGGGCGATCAAATCCACGTATTCGAGTATGCGCCGTGCGCGTTCGGAACCCAAAAGCATTCCGTTCGAGGCCAGGGTATTGCGGTACCCTACCTCCCGCGTGAAAGCCAACAGGGCTTCCAGGTCGCGGTACAGAAACGGCTCACCCCCCGAAACCGCAATGGCATTGAAACCCTCTTCGTAAGCACGCAGCAGAAAAGTTTTGAGCGCGTCCAGGGAAAGCACGTCGCGGTGGTGGGGCGCCGACGACGAGTAGCAGTGCAGACACGCGAGATTGCACTGCAACGTCGGGTGGATCTGGATGGTGCGATAACGGTCGGGCTGAGGGGTACCCTCATGCCCGACTGCCTCGCAACTTGGATTGGCGGCGGAATCCATAGGATCAGTGCCCGAAGGTGGCTTTGAAATTGAAGCCGTCTATGGCGATGATACCATAGGGAAATACCTCAAAGCGAGCAAGACCCCCCAAATCGGCCAGACCTCCAAAATTCTTAAAGAAATCAGGGTGGGGTTTTCCCATGACAAAGACCCGATCCAAGACGGGTTGGCCTTTGGTAAGGATTTTGTCGATGATGAATCCCTGCTTCTTAAGCGAGACAATCGCCGAAGAGGTTTTGCGGAGAAACTCCTTGTCGTTCTGGCGGCTGGTCAGCCGCGTCATCAGGGCCTTTTCGAAATCTTCTGAATCTTTCATTGTTTTTCTGTTGTTAAGGGTTGAGAATAAACTAGTTTTCAATCCCTTAGTCGAATTTTGTCCGGTCAGGGGAAACAACTATCCTGAATTTTTTTCTATTTAATTTTCTGGCAATCTATAACTCTCTGATTTTGTGGTAAATGATAGGGCAGAGAATCGTTTTCTAAATTGTACTCAGAATAATCCCAACTGAATGAACCATCTATTTCCGATATTTCTCAAACTCAATAATGACGATCTTCACCTGCTCATTGTGGGCGGCGGCTACGTGGGCCTGGAAAAAATCGAGGCCGTGCTGGGCAACTCCCCAGAGGCCAAGATTACCCTGGTGGCTCCCCAAATCCGGGATGAAATCCAGCAAATTGCCGCCCATAATCCGCATGTGGTGCTCTTGCCCCGCACCTTTACCGACTTCGATCTCGACTACAAGGATCTGGTGATTGTGGCTACCAACGACAGGGAAGAAAACAAACGCATCAAGCGCCTGGCCCGCGCCCGGAATCTGCTCTGCAACGTGGCCGACACGCCAGACGAGTGCGACTTTTATTTGTCTTCCATCGTAAAAAAAGGCAATTTAAAAGTAGCCATCTCAACCAATGGCATGTCGCCTACCCTGGCCAAACGCCTTCGTGAGGTGCTTACCGAAGCGCTGCCCGACGATCTGGAAATGGCGATGGAGCAGCTCAAAGGGGTACGTGACCTACTACGCGGCGATTTTGAATACAAAGTCCAGGAGTTGAATCGGATTACGGAGGTGTTAGTTAGGAAAGGAGGAAGGGAGGAGGGATAAAAAGAGGAGGGCCAACGAAAAACACGAAATGGTTAATAGTCAACGGCCAAAGGTAGGCTAGTAAGCCCCGGTGGGGCGCAATGTTTGTAAAAAATCCAATTTCGCTTCATACCCCAAGCCTCGGAGAGGCGCGACTCGTCAAAAAAACCAAGATGAGAAACCACGACAACTTACGCGGCCTGGTACTCAGCGGGGGCGAAAGCCGTCGCATGGGGAACGATAAAGGTCTAATGACGAGTGATTCTGTGCCTTGGGTAAATCGTGCGGGTCTGCTGTTGCAAAGTGTGGGGGTACCCGTGAGCGTACTGATTCGCGAAGCGCAACGCCCAGCCTATACCGCCGAAATTTTGCCTGATTTTGAATTACTGTCCGATCTGGATTTACCCGTGGGCGGGCCGTTGAAAGGTTTGCTGAGTTTTCAGGTAAGGTACCCCCAGGCTGATGTACTCGTTCTGCCCTGCGATATGCCGAATCTGTCGGTTGATTTACTTCGTGACTTGATTGATTTTTATGCAAAGGTACCTGATGCCGAAGCGTGGGGTTTTGAAGTGGGGGATCGCGTGCAGCCATTCCCCCGCATTTATTCCGCGCGGCTACTGGCTGATACTTCTGAGAAAATGTACACCAACAGCCTTTCTCGGCACGGACTTGTGCATTTATTGAGTTCAGCGAAGACGGTAGGTAGGGTAGCCGATGACGAATCCGCTTTCCGAAATCTTAATAGTCCGGCTGATTGTTAAGCTCGCAAAGGCGCGAAGTCACAAAGTTTTCTTGGCGTCTTAGCGCCTTTGCGAGCCTACTGTAATCCAAATTCTCGCAGTGCCTTCGGGAAATTCTCTCCCTCATGCCCGGAGCGGCTCAGCTTCACGAGCGCGAAGCGTTGCAGCAAATCCAGTCCGATCCATTGCGGCAGGGTAGGGGCCGGGCATTGCCATTCATGAGCTTTTTCCAGCACTTCCGAAGGTACCTGCGTCAGATCAGCCCAGGTAGCCTCCACAACACCCAAATCTTTAATAATCTTTTGACTTCTTTCCCATACCCGTTCGTCGAGGTACCTTCGGTAGGAGTCTATTTCAGTGGGTGATTCGCACGGCAGTTCGGCCATAAGTTGCTTTTCATTGGGTTTTAGGCGGCTCCATTCGGCTAGTTGTAGCTTCTTGTCGCAAGTATCCAGCTTGTAGCGCACAATCATGGGGATACAACGGAAGGTATCCACAAAATCACTTTCAAAATCGAAATAGACGGGTTTCACAAAAATGTCGAACATGATGATAAGGCGAATTTACTAAAATCAGACCACAAGATTTTCTATTACACATAGAACGAACTCCACTTTGGGTGCCTCACAGGTGGGGCAGAGGTAGGTTTCGGGCAAATTGGTGAAGGATAAGCCGGGGGCAACGCCCGCCCGCTCGTCGCCGTAGGTTTCGTCGTATGTAGTCAGACAGTGTGAACAGTGGTAGAGTTCATGCGTCGCTCCTGAATCCAGATTTTCAGAGGCTTCTATCCGCGTAGATTTTGGCGTTTGGGCGTGGCGGGAAGCGTTGAACTTCCGGCACAGGCGATCGACTTGATTGGGTACATGGTTTTTCATCAAACCCGTTTCATACAGAAAGTACGTCCGGCTGTTGGGGTTGAAATTTTCCGTGTAATACAGATCATACACGGGGAGTATACCCCAGTTTCCCAGTTTTGCGGTGTACCTTTTACGGATTAAAATAGAACCGAACACTTCCGATTTGTCGCGCGTCTGCACGCCGAAGCACAGCCCGAAGGTACGGGTATCGTGTTTCTCGAAGTACTGCAAGATGTATTTTTTCAGGTCGATCCCTTCTTCGTTGTGATCCTCCGTTTGCCACGCAAGTTCGTTGGCGGCATGGCGCACATTGATGTTGTGCCGACCCAGCACGTGACTCCACGTCGGGCGGTCTTTCTCTTCAATACCTTTAATAATCAGGGAGCGCCAGGGGGTGGTGCATAATTCGCCGACACGGGTTTCCAGGCAGAGAGTACAAACATCAAGCAAAAACGGAATGGAGAACTGCTCGTTGCGACGGTAGAGACCCAGCCACGAACGCTGTCCGTAGCGGTTGAAGCCTTCGTAGTAGGGTAGGGTGAACTCGGGTAGTTCGACCTCCTGCGTGGCGGGTTGGGTAATGTAAGGTTCCGTCTGGTTTACTTTTTCAAAAAGCTCAGGCTCCGTAAGGGTACCTTCCAGCAGGGCCGATTCGATGGCCTGGGCGACGCGTCCAATGTCATTGGTATAAATCAAGTCGCGCCAACGGAAGAGCGTATTGGATTGTTTCGGACGAATATATAAGTACCAGAAATGTGGCTCGGGCGAGGCGATAAAGTTGAGGTTCCCTGTAAAAAACGGCGTGAAACTCTGGTTGGAGTCGGACAGGTTGATCTTCAACTTGGGACTATAATCAAATTCGTCCAATACGGTGTGGTACTCGCTTTCGTGGAGCCATTGTCCGGTGCGAAACACCTCCTCGGCGCAGTAGGAACTGATGATGTTGGGGTACTTTTCTGCGTTAATTTCGTACTGGATATTGTGCAGTTTGAAATCACGTTCCAGGAAGCGCAGTTTTTCACCCGTCACCGTAAAAAGCAGCTGCTGCCGCACCCCAAACCGTACCTGCTGTACTTTGGCGTTGTGCGCGATGGTCAGGATTTCGTGCAGCCGTCCGGGCGAAACGATGCCGCCGGGGAGGTTGATTTTGATGGTTTGGATGTCAGTCAAAATAGTTGAGAGTTGACACGGGGTCGCCCGTGCGATGGAAAGTAGATAGTGTCAAAAAAACAAAAAGCGCGCCCTCAAACTATTTCAAGGTCGACAGGCGTAGCTGCGGCCTCCAAAATTGCCCGTACTTCGGGGCGACAGGAGCCGCAGCCGGTGCCAGCGCCGGTTTGCTGACAGAGTTGCTGGAAATCTGTATAGCCCGAGCGGATGACTTTTTCGAGATTGCCCCGGCCGACGTTGTTACACGAGCACACCAGTTTCCCTTCCAGCGGATCGCTTTTCCCGCCCGATCGCAGCAGTTCCATCCGCTTTTCGGACAGCTCGGTACCTTTGGAAATCAAATCGCGGAATTCGTTGAATTCATTTTTATCCCCCACCAGAATCGCTCCGACGAGCTTGTCCTGATGCACGATGCATTTTTTGTAATACCGTTTGGCTTTGTCGATAAAGGTGATTTCTTCGTAGGCAGGATCGTTGTCAGGTACCTCTATCATCCCCATGCTGCACAAGTGCAAGCCCTCCATTTTCAAAATATTCAGCGAGACGCTACCCTGATAGGGCGATGCCACGTCGCCGTTCAGATAGTGCGAAATTACTTCGGCCTGCTGTTCGGCGGCCAGCGTGATGCCCCACATCTGCCCGCGCCATTGGGCTATTTCGCCGGCTGCGAAGATGTCGGGGTCGGAGGTCTGCAGATAGTCATTCACCACGATGCCCCGATTGCAGTCCAGCCCGGCGGCGCAGGCGAGTTCGATGTTGGGTACGGTACCGATGGCAATCACGGCTACCTGGCAGTCGAGCTTGCGGCCCGATTTCAGGCGGATGCCGTTGAGGGTATCAGTGCCGCAGAAGGTCTGTACCTCATCGTTGAAATACACGTCGATGCCCCGATCGCGGATTTCCTGGTACAGCAAATCACCCGCCAGCGGGTCGAGTTGCCGCTCCATAAAACGGCTGATGCGCTGCACGACCGACACCCGCACGTTCAACTCGCGCAGCGAAGCACCTAGTTCGAGGCCCAGCAAACCACCACCCACGATGACCACGTGCGGGTTAGTACTTTCCAGGAAAGGCAGGAGCGAGTCGGCGTCCAGCCGCGAGCGCATATTGAAAATCCCCGGCAAGGCAGGTACCCCTTTGGGCATGAAGGCCCGGCTTCCGGTACCCAGAATTAACTTGTCGTAGCTGTGAACTACTCCGTTGGTATCGGTGACGGTTTTATTGGCTCGGTCAATCGTAGTGATACCTACCCCTTTGTGTACCACGATGCCCGCTTCGGCAAACTGCTCCTCGCGTAGCTTCACCAATTGCGCCCAGCTTTGCGCCCCGCTGATGTAGTCGGGTAGGAGCACGCGGTTGTAAAAGGGGTAGATTTCCTGCGAAAAAACGTGAATTTCATCTGCTCGGTTTACCAGCCGGTGGGCATTGACAAAACCCAACCCCGCCGAACCCGCGCCGATCATGATGATTTTCTCGATGGGTTTTTGGTAGAGCTCTACTTCCACGGCGGAGAATTTAAAGTCCGGCTCTTTTGAGCGTGGATCCACCAGGCTGCTTGTGAGGTTATTGGCCCGAGCCAAGGTGCTATTGAGAATTTTGCCCCAGTGCATCGGCAGAAAACAAACGCCCCACCGCACATCGTCCGAAAGTTGGGCCTTCACCCGCACTTCACCGCGTCGACTGCGGACGCTCACCAATTGATCTTGTTTGATGTCCCGTGCGGCTGCATCCTCCGGATTGATTTGCAGGTAGGGATGCGGTACGTGTTGATTCAGCTTGGCCACGCGTCCGGTCTTGGTCATGGTATGCCATTGGTCACGGATGCGGCCCGTGGTCAGTACCAGCGGAAAGTCGGTGTCCGTAGGCTCCGAGGCATTGCCGTCGGGTACGGCATGAATTTGCGCGCGCTGGTTGGGCGTGTAGAATTTGTGATCGGCAAACAGGCGGGGGGTAGGTGCCGGGGCACCTTGTTTTTGGCTGATGTAAGGCCACTGCACACTCCGCTGTTTCCGCAAAATTTCGTGACTAAGTCCGGTGATGTCGATGGAGGTACCCGTCGTGGTCTGCACGTACTCGGCGTAAACCTCGCCGGAATTCTGGTAGTTGAAATATTCCCCAAAGCCCATTTTCTGCGCAAAGCGCCAGATAATTTCTGCGTCGGGCAGGGCTTCGCCGGGCGCGTCGAGAATCTTGGGCAGGTAGGTGATGCGCCGCTCAGCGTTGGTCATGGTACCTTCCTTTTCGAGCCAGGCGGCGGCGGGAAGCACCACGTCGGCCATCGCCACGGTATCGGCGCGGCTCGACACATCCTGCACCACCACAAACCGTCCTTTCTTCAAAGCCCGCTCCACACTATTTACATCGGGCATGCTCACCAGCGGATTGGTGTTGATGATCCAGATGGCTTTCAGCTTGTCGTCGTCCATCGCCTGGAACATTTCCGTGGCCGTCAGGCCGGGTTTGTCAGCGATTTTTACAGGACTATTCCAGAATTCTTCCATCTCGGCGCGATGGGCGGCGTTGCTCACGTCGCGGTGCGCGGGCAGGATATTGGCCAGGCCGCCTACCTCGCGTCCCCCCATCGCATTAGGTTGGCCGGTGAGTGAAAAAGGCCCGTTGCCGGGCGTACCAATGCGACCCGTAATGAGGTGCAAATTGATGAGTGAAAGATTTTTATTCACACCCACAGACGACTGATTCATGCCCATCGTCCACAGGGACAGAAAGCCCTTGGAGCGACCAATCCACTCGGCAGCTTGCCGGATGGAAGGTACCTCTACGCCACAAATAGCGGCGGCATCTTCCACCGAACGCTCCATCACTTGTTCGCGGTAGGCGGTGAAGCCGTCGGTGTGGCTAATGATGAACTCCTCGTCGAGGTACCCCTGCTCGATTAAAACCCGACCGATGGCGTGGTTGAGGGTAATGTCCGTGCCGGGTCGGATGGGCAGATGCAAGTCCGAGGCCCGTACGGTATCCGTCACACGTGGGTCTACCGTAATGATTTTGACGTGCGGATTGGCCGCTTTGTGCGCCTGGATCCGCCGCCAGATAATGGGATGGCACCAGGCGGGATTAGCGCCCTGCACGTAGAATACGTCGGCTTCTTCAATGTCGTCGTAGCAAACGGGGACCGAATCTTCGCCCAGCGATAGTTTATAACCCACCACCGCCGAACTCATGCACAACCGGGAATTGGTGTCGATGTTGTTGGAGCCTATGAAGCCTTTGATCAGCTTATTGACCAAATAATACTCCTCCGTCAGGCATTGTCCCGACACATAAAACGCCACCGAATCCGGGCCGTATTTTTGAATAAAAGTTCGAAATACGGCCGCTGTGCGTTCCAACGCCTCATCCCAACTTACCCGTTGCAGCGGCATAGAACGGTTCATGCGCATCTGCGGAAACAGCAGGCGGTCGCTTTGATCCATGACGGTGTAGTGTAGGTTCATGCCTTTCGAACACAGCATACCCTGGCTCGATGGATGGCTTTTGTCGCCCGTCACCGTGAGGCGTCCGTTGCTTTCTTTCTGCACCACAATGCCGCAACCCACGCCGCAATAGCAGCAGGTAGTTTTGTGTTTTTGTTGAATTGTTGAATTGTGTAATTGTTGAACTGTTGCCGGATTTGTCCGAATGCTTTGTTCGGAATCATCTATCCCAGAAGTATGAAGTGATTTTAAAGTACTCATAACAAATTAGTTAAGAGTAATCATGAAATTGATAGACAAAACAATTACACGATTACACAATTCAACAATTACACAATCTTATGCTGCCACCAACTCGCTTTCACTCACAGGTACCTCGCGCAGGGAGAAGCGGGTAAGTGCCACGATCCCGCCCACTACGGCTACGGCGATGCCGATGTACATAAAAGCTTGTGAGTAGGTAATGGAAGGCGATTTGAACAGAAAACCCGCCAGCACGGCCCCGACATTACCGCCAGCGCCCACGATTCCGCTTACAGAGCCTAGTGCCTTGCGGTTGATGAAAGGTACCATGGCGTAGGTGGTGCCGTTTGCCATTTTGAGGAACATTGCAAACGTGATCATGGCGATGATCGCCAGCGTGATATTGTCCGTCAGACCGAAATAGATGATCCCAATTCCTTCCAGTACCAGCAGTCCGGCCAGGAGTAGCCCTTTGCCCGCCATGCCGAAGCGACTGCCTACCTTGTCTGCGACGATGCCGCCCATGGCTCGCGCAAAGAGATTCATAAAGCCGAACGACCCCGCCAGCACACCCGCCATCATCAGGCTTGTGCCATATTTCTCGGCAAAGTAGAGCGCCGCTACGTTGTCGAACGTCACCTCAATGCCGAAGCAGGCACCATAGGCCAGAAACAGAATCCAGGTACGGTAATCTTTGGCCGCTTCGCCCAGCGAACTTTCTTTCTTATTTACTTTGCGATCAGGCAATTCGTTGAAATTCCCCGCAGGGGTATCCTTGGTGTAGAACCAGTATAGTGCCGCAATGACGAGCAGCAATACCCCCGGTACGATCATCGCCAGCCGCCAGGCCGCGCTGGGCAGGTACCCCAAGCCTACAAACCCGGCAAAAATTAGTGGCATGACCATGTTGGTAACCCCGCCGCCCAAGTTGCCCCAGCCGCCCGATACGGCATTGGCCGTACCGACGATTTTAGGGTCGAACATGACCGATGTATGGTACTGCGTGATGACGAACGAAGCCCCTATGACGCCAATCGCAAGCCGGAATAACAGGAAGGTTTCGTAGTTGTACGACAGGCCCACCGCCATTACCGGAATAGCGCAAACGGCCAGCAGTACGGTATAGGTTTTACGCGGGCCGTAGGTATCGCACAGGCGTCCGATCAGCACCCGCGCCACGACCGTAGCGGCTACGGAAGCAATGATAATATTACCGATCTGTTCCTTGCTCAGGCCTAAATCGTCCTTGATGACTTTCATCAGCGGAGCCAGGCCAAACCAGCCGAAGAAGCACATGAAGAAGGCCATCCACGAGAGATGGAATGAGCGCATCTGTACGCCCTTGAAGCTGAATACGTTTAGTTTTTCGAGAGGTTTCATAGAGTAATTTTGAATGAGTGATTGAGTGAATGAGAGAATATTGGCGCTCGTGTACGCCTGCGACTCATGCTGGTTTGCGATTGTATCGCTCGTTTGCGTCTGCGACCGGAACACGCTGTTGCGAACGGGTCGAGAAGAGCGTTTGTAACGCTCGTGCACTGCAAGTGCACAATCTGAGGATTCGTGACTGCACGCTGGAATCGCAAACTATGCTAACAGCCATCGGCCATAAGTCATCATTTTGATAAAAACAGCGGTGTCACATTAATCATCAGGTATGCCCAGTTAGCTCCCTGCTTGGGATTAGAGACATCTTTCACTGCTGCCAGTGTGGGGGTACTGAAATAGTGGGCGTAGCCGAGCTGTATCCCCACGGTGGGGAGCATTTTGTAATTTAGAATTAGGTCGAACTCACTACCGAACGATTTACTGCTTAGCGGTTTATCGCCTACCCTCACCTCGTTAGGACTTTGGAAAACGTGGTAGTCTGCCGTGCCTGTTATCTTTTTGGTGATCGTGAAGGCTGATTTTAGGTAGTAATTCACCAGTCCACCCGGTCCGAAACCATTGGCTACGTAGAAATAATCCATCTGTCCCCAGAATTTGTGCGGGGTACCATACAGCGGATCGAAGCGGTGCGAGCGGGAATTGCCGGGGGCATTGCCCGACAAGTAGTCCACGCCCGGCCCCACGGTAAGATTGGGATGTACCTTGTAGGCTGTGCTGATCGAAAAGGTGGAAGCATTCAGGCTTTTTCCGTCCTTATCCTCACCCATTTGTACATAGGCACTTGCTGTGACGCCCAGATTTTTGCCGATTTTCGTATTCAGGTAGGGCCCCAGCGTAACCCGGTTCCAGGTACCTTTTTGCCATACTTTTGCTTGGGTACTATCCAGCGCGTAGCGATTGAAGTCGTCTTTTAAGATCAAAAAAGAAGCCATTCCCTGTTTTAGCTTTTTGCCCAAATAAAGGTACTGCAACGACTTGTAGGCTGTGCCGATCCCGTTGGTTCCGGCAGGGTACCCCGAGGGTACCCCGTTATAAATCTGCCCGGCGTTAGCCTCACGGTTCTGATTATACGCGGCACCCAGATGCGCCATAAAACCGTTCTTTTTGTATTTCAAAACAGCCGCGTCGTGGCGGCGGGCCTGTTGCAGCCAGTCGAGGTTACCCAGAAGACGGCTGTCGTCGTAGAGCAGTTCCTGTCGCCCTATTTTCAGCGATAGAGTACGTCCGGTTTTTGTGATAGCCGTGTCCAGCAGGCCGATTTCGGCCCAGGCTTCGTGCAACATCAGACCGTTCAGGTCGGCATTGGTCGTGCGATTATTAGTGGCGGCATCTTGCCCCCACACCCGCACATCCTGCACGGCAACGAAGAATTTGGTGCGGAACCCCTCGTAGCTCACGTTGAGGCGCGTGCGTTGGGAGGTGAACAGGGCCGCGTCCTGGTTTTCGTTAAGCGGGCTACCGAATCCGTCGCGGAGTTCGGTGCGGGTGCGTACCTGCCCCGATAACGTGAATTGGGCCATGAGCCGGGCGGGTAGCAAACCCAGCACCAAACCCAGCAACCCATATGTTTTTGTAGCTATTTTCATAAAGACTTGTTTCAAAAAAAGTGAAAAATAAGTGCATAGCATTCCTGTATCATCCTCACGGTGAGGAGTAGCGTAAAGGCAAACCAGGCTCTCATGGACTCGCGGCAGACCCGAGGCGAACGGAAGTAATTTGGGTTATCGGAGTTTTTTCATTTTCTTTGAAATGTTTGTGTTTAAAATAGACAAACCCTGTACGGCCGATCCACAAGGTGCCCCCACACCGGATCGGCCTTTTTTATTAGGCCGCCACCCGATCCGACAGGCGAGGAAGGCTTTGCAAGCAATCCAGCATATAAGCCGGGTGCAAAGCCACTGCTTCACCAATCACGAGAATAGCCGGCCCATCCAGTCCCAAAGAAGAGGCCCCCACCTCTTGCTTCCGGCGACTATATTCTTCCATCAAATTCGGCATTTCCCACGCCCGACCTACCACGCATAGTTCGTTGGCGCGCGTTCCGTTCTGTATCACGGCCATGGGTAGGTGTCCCCGCCCAAGCCGTGCGTACAAGTCGCATATTTCACTAAGTTTTCTCATGCCCATTAGTACCACGACCGTCGCGTTCGATTGCGCTGCCAGGTGAAGGTCGTCCGACAGTTCACCAGAGCGCGTGGTACCCGTAATAACCCAGAAGCTTTCGCTCACGCCCCGGCGCGTAACCGGAATGCCCTGCAACGCCGGTACGGCCAGGCAACTTGATACACCAGGTACCACCTCGCAGGCAATTCCGTGCTGCCGGGCGTGTTCGGCTTCTTCGTGTCCCCGCCCGAACACGAACGGATCACCGCCCTTCAACCGAACCACGTGGCCGCGCCTGCGGGCCAATCGAACGAGAAGGCTGTTGATTTCGTCCTGGCGGAATGAGTGACGCCCCACGCGTTTTCCTACATATATCTTTAGGCAATTGGCCGGACAGTAATCCAGCAGGGCTCGGTTGGCCAGATCATCATAGAGCACAGCATCGGCACCTTCCAAAGCTTTGACTCCTTTGAGGGTGATCAGCTCTTCGTCGCCAGGGCCGGCTCCTACGAGTGTGATTTTTGGTGTACTAAACTTATTCATATATAATAGATGAATATTAGAATTGTACCAAGTGTAGTAATGAATAACTACGTGTTTTAGTGGTTCAAATTTATACTCATAATTTTATAAAACAATGATTTTACCAAAAAATAAGTTTAAAAATTAACTAAAAAAGAAATAATTAGTTAGGATATTAAGAAAACACGATTTAATTTTGATATGTACTAATAGATTAAGATTTGATGGTAATCTATGAAAAGTTCAATAAAAGTACAGGGTTTTACCAATTTAATAGTTACTATTAACTATGAACACTACCAAAACAAAACAAGTCGTTGTGGTGGGCAACGGCATGGTGGGCTTCAAGTTTTGCGAAAAGCTGTTGGCCAAAATTGAAAAACGGACTGATTTCAACATTACGGTTTTTGGGGAAGAACCGCGTGCTGCCTACGATCGCGTCCATTTAAGCTCTTTTTTCGACGGTAAGTCAGCGGACGATCTGCTACTGGCTCCGGTAGACTGGTACCGTGAAAATGATATTTCATTGTATCTGTCCGATCCCGTAGTAGCGATTGACCGCGAACTGAAAACAGTTCGCTCGCACCACGGGATCGTAGTTGATTATGACTATCTGGTACTGGCAACGGGTTCGGGGGCTTTTGTGCCGCCCGTAGCGGGTGTAGAGAAGGAAGGCGTGTTCGTCTACCGTACCATCGAAGATCTGGAAATGATGGGTTCGTATGCCAAAAAAGCCCGGAAAGGAGCGGTACTTGGAGGCGGGCTCCTCGGACTGGAAGCAGCCAAAGCACTGCTCGATCTGGGTATGCAGGAAGCGCACGTCATCGAGTTTGCCCCGCGCCTGATGCCCCGGCAAATCGACGCGGCGGGTTCTGATCTATTAAAGGATCAACTCGAAAATCTGGGCCTGCGCGTACATCTCTCTAAAAGTACCCGCGAGATTACGGGCGACGACTGCATTGACGGGCTATTGTTCGAGGATGGTACCAAACTCGATGTGGACATGCTGGTGATTTCGGCGGGCATCCGTCCGCGCGATGAATTGGCCAAGCACGCCGGACTCGAAACCCACCCACGTGGCGGGGTGGTGGTCAATGAGCTGCTGCAAACCAACGACCCTGCCATATTTGCCATCGGCGAGTGCGCCCTGGCTCACCACATGATTTACGGCCTGGTCGCTCCCGGCTACGAAATGGCCGACGTGGTGGCGACTCAGCTTACGGGCGGTAGCAAGGAGTTCAAGCCTTACGATATGTCTACCAAACTCAAATTGATCGGCGTGGACGTGGCTAGTTTTGGCGATCCGTTCGTGGAAGAACCCGCCTGCCGCACCGTTCGCTACGAGAACAAAGCCAAGGGAGTTTATAAACGCATCAATATTTCGGCTGATGGCAAGCACTTGCTGGGCGGAATTTTGATCGGGGACGCAGAGCAATATAGCATGCTACTGCAAACCTGCAAGAATCTGACCATCCTGCCGCCCGACCCCGAAGACCTGATATTGGGTTCGCGCGGGGGGGAAGAAAGTGCTGGGGCGGGTGTCATGGGGCTACCCGATGAGGCATTGATCTGTTCCTGCGAAGCCATTTCCAAAGCCATGATTTGCCATGAGGTAGGGGAGAATGGCCATACGACCGTCGATGCGCTAAAAAAAGTAACCAAAGCCTGTACAGGCTGTGGCGGTTGCACGCCCCTGGTCAAGGATTTGATTCAGGGTGTCATGAAGCAGCAGGGGCTGTATGTGCGTAATCTGGTCTGCGAGCACTTCGAGTACACGCGGCAGGAATTGCTCGACCTGGTGAAAATAAACGACCTGCGTACCTACAATGCCGTGCTGGATCAGTTCGGAAAAGGCGACGGTTGCGAAACCTGTAAGCCGCTCGTAGCCTCCCTCCTGGCAAGCCTTTGGAACGAAAACGTTTTGGAAAAAGGCCTTGCTCCTGTGCAGGATTCCAACGATCGTTTCCTTGCCAATATCCAGAAGGGGGGTACCTACTCGGTGGTACCCCGGATTCCGGGCGGCGAAATTACCCCGGAAAAACTGATCGTCATCGGAGCCGTGGCGCAGAAGTACGGCCTGTACACCAAAATCACGGGTGGTCAGCGGATCGACCTTTTCGGCGCGCACGTGGGCGACCTACCTACCATCTGGGAAGAATTGATTGCGGCGGGTTTCGAGAGCGGCCATGCCTATGGCAAGGCACTTCGTACGGTGAAAAGCTGCGTCGGAAGTACCTGGTGCCGTTTTGGGGTGCAGGATGCGGTGAGCTTTGCCGTAGAAATCGAGAATCGCTACAAGGGAATCCGATCACCGCACAAGTTGAAATCGGCGGTATCGGGCTGTATCCGCGAATGCGCCGAAGCACAGAGTAAGGATTTTGGCATCATTGCCACTGAGAAAGGCTGGAACCTGTACGTATGTGGCAACGGCGGCTCCAAACCACAACACGCGCAGTTGTTTGTGACGGACGTGGATAAGGAAACCTGCATCAAGTTGATCGACCGTTTCCTGATGTTTTATATCAAAACTGCCGATCCGCTGACCCGTACCGCCACCTGGCTCAACAAAATGGAAGGCGGCCTGACCTACCTCAAAGCCGTAGTGGTGGACGATGTGCTGGGAATCGCCGACGAACTGGAACGCGACATGGCTGCCCTCATCGATGTGTATGAGTGCGAATGGAAAAAGGTAGTCGAAACACCCGAACTACGAAAGCACTTCACCCATTTTGTCAATGCTCCGGTGGAAAAAGATCCGACCATAACCTTCGAGGAAATGCGTGGTCAGAAACGGGCGAAGGAATGGGTCTGAAGAGAGTGACAAAGTACCAAAGTTCAGAAGTACTTAAGGGTTCTATACGCAGGTACTCATAAACATTAAACTCATAAACGATGCAGCTCACAATAGATATTGACAAACACCTTACCTGGCATGTGGCTTGCCGGGTGGAGGATGTGCCCCAGGACGGTGGCGCGTGCGCGCTGATCGAAGGACGGCAGATTGCCATTTATCATTTTACCCGGCGGGTCGAGTGGTACGCCACCGACAACCTATGTCCGCATCGCCAGCAAATGGCCCTTTCGCGGGGGATGATCGGCAGTCAGCAGGGCGAGCCGAAGGTAGCCTGCCCTTTTCACAAGAAGACGTTTTCCCTGCAAACAGGGAAATGCCTGAGCGGCGACGCGTACGAAATACGTACCTACCCGGTCATGGTACAAGCCGGTTTGGTATACGTAGCTCTTTAACTATGACCTTAAATCAACTCGACCGTCAGGTAGCCCATCGGCTCACGCAGTACTACGTACTGGCGCTTACTTTGGTGGCCATTCTGACGGTCAGTGGGCTATGGTTTGTGAAAAGAACCCTGCGCGACCTTAACGACGACGGACGGGTGGTGAATGTGGCCGGACGGCAGCGGATGCTCAGTCAGCGATTGACTAAGCTCGCCGTGTTGCAGACCCAGAATATTCCCCACGCCGATCGGAGCGACTTTGGAAAACTACTGAATTTGTGGCAGGAGAGCCACGAGCAGCTGCGAACCGGGACGCTACGCATGGAAAAAGAGTACGTCGTGCGGAAAAGTCCGCAGCTGAACGTCATGTTTGGTCAGGTACAGGACGTGTTTGAAGCGATGTACGAAAATTTGAGAATGATTGATTCCGGCGAGGCGACTGTATCTCAAAAGGCAACGGCTTTATTAGTGGTTTTAGAAAAAGAGCCCCGGTTTCTCAGCCAAATGGATGCCATTGTGTTCCGCTTCGATGCCGAAAGCCTCGAACGGGTGCAATACCTGGAGCGCATCGAGTGGATTCTAACCCTGGCCACGCTGACGGTGCTTTTTCTGGAAGGGATTTTGGTATTTCGACCCGTCGTGAACCATACCAAACGCGTGATTCACCGCCTGACTCAATCGGAGGATGCCTTGAAAAGTACCAATGAAAAACTGGCGCTGACCAACAAAGAATTACTCGAAACGCAACAAAAACTGATTCGTACAACGGAGGAAAAGTACCAGCTTCAACTAGCCGAAGAAACGGTACGTTCAGCGGCCCTATTAGAAGGCCAGGAGGAGGAACGGCGGCACTTCGCCCGCGAACTGCATGACGGGATCGGGCAGATGCTCACCGGACTGAAACTGCACGTGGAGAAATTGAGAAAAATGCCCTTTGCGGACGACAAACAGAAGCAGCGCGTCGAGGACCTCCGGGATATGTTGCAGGAAACCATTCAGAATACCCGCGAGGTAGCTTTCAATCTGATGCCTTCTGTGCTGGGCGATTTTGGGTTAGAAGCCGCCTTGCAGTTATTGTCGGATCAAACGGCCCGTTCGTCAGGGATTAATATTCGCTATATAGGAAAAAAAGGAAGCGAACGATTGACGCCCACGCAGGAAATCGGCCTGTATCGCGTGGCGCAGGAAGCCCTGAACAACGCCGTGAAGCATTCCAGTGCACAGCGAATTGATGTGATTTTTGAACGCACATCTAATGCAATCAGCCTGACGGTACGGGACAATGGCCGGGGGTTTGGTGACATGCTAAGAAGTACCAAAACGCGGGATTCTTTCCATCACAATGGCATTGGAAATATGAAAACCAGGGTTCGTTTACTCAATGGGACGCTTGAAATTGATTCAAAAACAAACAAAGGCAGTAAAATAGAGGTTAAAATTTCAGCATAACTCATTCTATTTCAATACTATGACAAACACTACTCCCATACGCATCCTGATTGTGGACGACCATTCGGTAGTTCGGAAGGGGTTACTGAATTTGCTGGAAGACGAACCCGATATTAAGATCGTGGGAGAGGCTTCGGATGGCGATGATGCCTTGGCTATGCTCCCTGATACCCGACCCGACGTCATACTGCTGGACATTACCATGCCGCGTATGTCGGGTATCGAAGTTACGAAAGAGGTCACTCGAAGCTTTCCCTCGGTACGTATCCTGGTGTTCAGTATGCACAACAATCCAGACTATATTCTGAATGCCGTGCAAAATGGCGCGGCAGGGTACCTTCTGAAGGATACCGATCAGGAAGAAATCCTGCGGGCGATCCGGACGGTGCATACCGGGGAGCTCTACTATCCCCCGAATGCCTCTTCTGTAATCATCAGAAATCTGGTGGTTCAAAAAAATAGCCAGCGTACCACCGAATATTTCTCAGCCAGCAACTCTTCGGCTTCCATCTGGAACAAAATCACCAGCCGGGAACATCAAATCCTAGAATGCCTTACGGAAGGCATGAGTAGTAAGGAAATTGCCCAGCGATTTGATGTGAGCCCGCATACGGTGGCTAATCAGCGGGCGAGTATCATTCGGAAAGCCCGAGTAAAAAATACCGCTGAATTGGTGAGTATGGCGCTAAAAGAGCAGTTGTGAAATTCAATTTATAATTAACGCTGACAGGCTTTAAAACCTTGTCAGCGTTATTCTTCTAGTACTTCAATATCCTCTTCCTAACCCTGAATTCTCCGATCTCAACCTCGACTACGTAAATTCCGGGGGTAAGGCGTTGCGCATTTAAAGGAAAACGTACTTCATCGCCATCCTTGCGGAACTGCTCCTGCTGCACCGCCACACCATTGACGCTGTACACCGTTACGGCCACTGCCCCGCGCAATTCATTATTTAACGTAATTTCCACCAGTCCATTGGTCGGGTTGGGCGATAACTGTACAGTGCGTTCCAGTAAAGCTTCGCGGGTTGGCTCATTGCCAAGCACCTGAACACTCCGAACATAGATGGCGGCTGAGGCAGTGCTATCCCCGCACACATCCACACCCGTTCCTCTGACCGTGTAAGTGATTGTCTCATTCGGACGAGCGACCACCTGGGGCCCAAGCGTCGTGTTTAGATTCGTCGTGGGCGACCAGGTGTAAATGCTGGCACCTTTAGCCTGCAGCGTAACAGCTTCACCTGGATTGATAAACTGCGCCGATGCGGATACCAGAACCGAGGGTTTCATGCCGGGCTTCGCCGTAATATCATGGGCAATGTTGAGGCCCGTGCGACGCAGGAACAGATCCCACTCACCGGCGGCGTTCTGCTCCCAGGAGGTACCCTTTACCGATTGACCGTTTTTGGTAGTAAAGAGGGCAACGGTATCGCCATCGTAGGCCAGCTGCAAGCCGATGTGGTAGGCTAATCCCGAAAGCGGAATCTGCCGCTCGAAGGTGATATCGGTGGCGCGGTTGTTGGCCACATCGCTTAAAATACGACGCAAGGGTACCCTTTTTTCTTCCAGGATCGCCCCCGGTCCGCCCTGAAAGCCGCGCGCGTTCCATACTGTGACCAGCACAACTTCTTCGGTAGTGGCTCCGGCTTTGGCGAAGGCCTTGCCAAAGCGTAAGGTAGCTCCTCCCAGATTGGTATATCCCAGCGGATTGTCGAAATATTCAGAAATAGCCATCACCTTGCGGCCGTTTTGCCCCGACACATAGCCGATTTTGGTCGTATCACGGATTAAGGTGCGGGTACCGTTAAAATTGGTTTTTTCGGCACACAGGCCTACGTTCAGTACCTCGATGTAGGCGATTCTTTTGAGCGTATCCGATACCCCCAGGTTATTGGCCGCCACCAGGGTTACCTGAAATTTACCTGGACGATTGTAGGTTACTACGGGATTTTGCTCGGTTGAGTTAGTGGGGGTACCCCCCTCAAAATTCCAGAACCAGCGGTTGGGGAAATTGGTCGAAAGGTCGTAGAACTTCACCTGCCCGCCTAGTAAAATCTGCTGAGTTTCGGCCCGGAAATTGGCGCGGGGTGGCCCGGCTATTTGGGTACCACATAAATTAGACTGCGCCAGCGTGTTACGGCGCGGGCTGATGTCCATTACAGTACGCATTCGGGCCTTCTGACCCTTTGTAAAAATATTGAAGCAGGCATCGTCGGAGTAATCCATGTAGTTTTCCACCATATTCACCGAGCCGCAACTGGTCCGGCCTACCTGGCAGCCCCGGCTTTCGCTGGCCTGGGGGGGGGTATCGTCCACGAAGTCGTTACCGCAGTTGGCATCGCCCCAAATGTGGCGTAGCCCCAGCCAGTGTCCCACTTCGTGGGTGAGGGTGCGACCCTGGTTGTAGGGAGCCTGCATGATGGGAAAATTGCCTTTGAGGACATTGCCGAAAGAACGGTAGTTAACGACTACCCCATCCGTATTGCGGGGGCTATTCTCGGGTATCCCAGCCAGCGTCGACAGGCTCGGAAACTGGGCGTAACCGAGTAAACTTTCCGACGTGGAAAAATTAAGTACCCACACGTTGAAGTATTTGTCCGGATCCCAGATGGTACCGGGTTTCAGAACATTCTCAATATCGTTTTTAGTCCAGTTGGCCTTCGTGCCATTGACGCGGTCGATGCCCGGCTCGGCCATGCTTTGGCCCTGCTGATTGAGCCGCGCCAGGCAGAAATCAATTTCAACGTCGGCTCCCCGCGAGTCGGTATTGAAGCCGGGCGTACCAGGCTTGCGGCGGAAGTCCTCGTTGAGGGTTTCGATTTGGGCCTGTACCTGGGCTGCACTGAGATTAGTGCCCTGGCCTACCCCCTCGCCATTATGGACAATATGTACAATGATCGGAATCGTGAGGGTTTCTAAGGTAGTACGGCCACTCTTTTGCAAGGCTTCCCGTTCCTGAATTTTGGTTTGCAAAAGCTTTTCAAAATCCTGCAACGAACCCATGCGGGGGTACCTGGCCCGCAAAAGACTATCCATCTGCATGGTGGCGCAGGGCTCCGGCTGCGCCACCGACTCAAAACCGAATAAACAGCAAATACTCAACAGGGCAAATTGGCAATAACGCTTCATGCAAAAAGTGGATTCAGGCGAATGCTGATATAACGGAAGTACAAACGGTTATTTTGTGGAAGAAGCCAGCGTGAAACGATAGCTGGCGTCAATTCCCTGAATATCATCCAGGTAAATTTCAATGACCATACTGGTTTCGGTGAGGGACTTTACGATGAAAGGTACCTTACCCGTGCTCAGGACTGGAAAGGCGAATTCCAGCGTAGCATTGGCATTGGTAAAGTTCCAGCTATCGGTCAGCAACACGTCCGGCTCAGTGGGCGAGCACTTGGTTGGGCCATTGGTGTACTCGTATTTACGCTCCGCATTGGCATAAAATATGAACTGATCGTCGGCCTCACACGCACCGTTGAAAAGCCTGTTGGCCGGTAGCGTCCCGGAACCTTTTCCTTCATCGATCACCTCGAAGGAAACCAGTGACCACGTTTTCTTCTCTTTTCCCGTAAGGAGTTGTGTATAGGTTAAGGGGGTAGGTTCCGTGACTTCGGAACAACCGCAGAGGAAAAGTAATGACAGGCCAGCGGCTATCGTGAATAAGCGGTATCGTATCATGGGTATTTTTATTTTAAAATCCGAAGGTTCTGCTACTGACGGGGCGTATAGGTTATGGGTACCGTAACGACCGTATCCTTTGTTTGGCTAATAGGTACTTTCACTCTGATATTGAGCGTAATGGCTTTGGTCTGCGGATTCCATAAGCCGGTACCGCGTAGCGTGTCGTAGGGGGCTGGCAAGTCCCCACTGACTTGTGAGGGAATCGTCAGAGTATTATCGCCATTGTCGACAAAACTGACCTTGGCCTTGGTCGCATTGAAATTAAATAGGCCACCGACATTCCAGTTGGCCACGTTATAGATTTTGCAGTCCAGGCTACTGATTTCAACATCCTTCACTTGAGCCGTGCCGGAGTTGGTACGACGGCTCCCCGTGTAGAAGCCGCTCAGAAGGCAGTCATCCTGAATGGTCAGGGTCAGCTTTTTGCCAATCACACTATTTTTACCAAAACCCAACTGCAAATTCGTAACCGGAGTAACACCAGTAAGGGTAAATACAATATTCTGCGATTCCAGAATATTATTCGCATTGTTGATCAGGGTCACCATGATGGTACCGAACAACTTTCCCGCTGGAATGATCACTACACCCTTTGTGCCCTCGATCCTATAGTCACGGCCTTCACGAGCCGTCCCGCCTACCGTGTAGTTAACGGTTAGAGGCTGGTCCAGAGGCTTACCCACTACATGCACTGAAACCGTAATTGGCTTCCCGATACTTTCCTTGTAGGTAAGCGTGGTATCGGTGAACCGGACGAACTCGGGACCCTCGAATAGAATCTGCTGCTCTTCGCAGGAAGCCAGCGCTACCAGGGATAGTACGAATCCAAGCGAGAGAAGTTTGTGTATAAGTTTCATGAAGCAAAATTCAAAATAGTTTCTTTTAAAAAAGCCATCCGCCATCAGCTACTAGCCAATAGCGTTTTACTCAATAGCCCGGATTCTGTCCTCCGGCCAGCGCTTTGTTGCGCTGAAGCTCGCTTTGCGGAATGGGCCAAAGCTCGAACTTCTGGTTCCAGTTGGGCGAAAAGGCCGACATGACAGCCTGAATCCGTCCCGTGCGCTTGAGGTCGTACCAGCGGTGACCCTCAAAAGAAAGTTCGTAGACCCGCTCTTTTTCAATCGTCAGCAGGGCGTTATCCTGCGTTGTAATGCTGGCGGCGGGTGCTTTGGCACGGGCGCGCAACACGTTGATGTCCGCCTGGGCGCCATTGGCTCCCACGATGCGTCCCTGCCGGGCGCGGGCTTCGGCGCGGATGAGGTACTGCTCGGCGAGTCGGAAAATCGTAATGTTATTGTTGGCCTGGTCGGGGGTACCATATTTCACCACCGACCAGCCGTTGTCCCGGCCTCCCTGATTCGCCTGTCTGAAGGCAATGGTTTGGCTGCGTTCGCCCGCATTGGTTTCGAGCATCGTCAGGATGTAGGAGTTGGCAGGAATCACTTCCCGGCGGCCGACCAGGATATTGTTCAGACCAAAAGTAGAGGTCCCCGGATCGTCGCTGGAATTATTGGCATAGGCTACTTCCAGAATCGTTTCGCTATCGTATTCCTGAAAAATGACATCCGCATAACTGGCGGGCAGGGTTTGTAATTTGGTGGCAATGATTTCACTGGCCGTTTTTTCAGCATTCGCCCAATCCTGCTGATAGAGGTAATATCGGGCCAATGCGGCCCTGACGGCATTTTGAGTCGCAAAGGTCTTGGCCAGCGTTTTATTGGTATTGGTTGCGGGTAGGTCGGGCAGGGCAGCTGTGTAGTCGGCCAGTACCGATTGCAGGATGTTGGCCCGGGCGGCTTTTGGAATGTTGCGGTTAGTAGTAATGTCCGTCGTCGTTACTTTTGGAATATCCCCAAACGTGTAGGTGCCAATGAAATTGGCATATCCGCGCAGGAAACGTGCTTCTGCCAGAACCAGTTTTCGGGCAGATTCGGTTACGCCCGGCACGGTACTTATGCGTTCTTCTATGAAATTGGCTATATAGATGGTATTATAAATACCTCCCCATAATGCTTCTGCAGCGGCATTGGTAGCGGTAATCTGTTTGTTGCCCAGTTCATTATATAATGTAAACGTACCGTTATGCTGAATGAAATCGGCAGTGAAGGATCCGGCAATTATTGTGGGCGAGCCTATGCTCCGAAAAGCATTGTATAGTCCGAGACGGACCGGCTCGACGTCCGAGGCTTCATTGAGTACAAGTTCGTCCACCAGCAGGTCCACAGGGGGTGGTTCCAAAATATCCCGGCAGGCGCCAAGCGATAGAAGAAGGGTGGCGAACACCCCCAGAAATTGCCATCGTATTTTGGCGATATGAATAAATATAAAGGCGTTGCGTTTCATAGGATTTGCGTTCCAGTCAGTACTTCAGGTAGATTAAAATTTGACGGTGAGGCCCACGAGCATGGTTTTCACCTGGGGTAGCGTAAAGAAGTCGATCCCTTGGGCAGTGGTGGAGCCGTCGAGCGTACTTACTTCAGGATCGGGGCCGGAATAAGCCGTAAGTGTCCACAAGTTGGTGGCGGATGCAAACACCCGCACTCCACCAAGCTTCACCTTACCCGCCCAGGAGGCCGGCAGATTATACCCGAATGAAAGGTTTTTCAAGCGCAGGTACGACCCATCTTCCAGAAATCGGCTGCTATGAAAATTATTGTAGGTGTTGCCTAATACGTACCGGGGCACATCCGTAATATCACCTTCTTTTTTCCAGCGACGCAAGGCCACTGTGCTTTGATTATTCTGAATATCAGACCCTGTGTTGACCAATGAAGTGTTGGTGAAGTTAAGAATTTTATTTCCGTACATGAACTGAAAGAAAACGCTCAGATCGAAGCCTTTGTAGGAAACTTTGTTGGTAAAGCCGCCGAATAGCTTGGGTTGGGCATTACCAATCACCTGCCCGTCATCGGGCGAAATGCGTCCGTCACCATTAACATCATCGTAGATGGCATCACCCGTAGCGGGATCGACCCCCATGAATTTCAACCCCCAGAAGGTACCCAGGGGCGAGCCTTGCAGAACGGCGTTGGTGCCGCCCACGCCGTTTCCGGAGTAGCCCCGGAACAGGGTGTCCTGGTTGGCCAGGGACTGCACATTGTTAAGGTTATGAGTCAGATTCAGATCAGAAGTCCATCGTATGGCACCATCCACGTTGACCGACGAAAGAGTCAATTCCAGACCTTTGTTGGAGATTTTGCCAATGTTACCCTGAATGCTGCCAAAACCTGTGGTGAGCGGAATGGGCTCGGCAAAGAGCAGGTTATCGGTTAGGTTGCTGTACGCGTCGGCGGTTACGGTGAAGCGCCCATCCCAAAATGAAGCGTCGATGCCGATATTAGCTTCCCGGGTGCGCTCCCATTGGAGGTTAGGGTTACTCAGGTTAGCAGGTCCAACCCCCGTTGCACCGTTATACGTGGCACTCGACCACGTACCCAGGTATCGGAAGTTGCCGATACGTTCATTCCCAGTAAATCCAAAGCTTCCCCGTAGTTTAAGATCGCTGATAAAGGGAACCGCCTCCATGAATTTCTCCCGTGACACCCGCCACCCCGCCGAGACTGACGGAAAAATCCCGAAGCGGCGATTTTGTCCAAAGCGCGAGGAGCCATCGTACCGCGAGGTAATACCCAACAGGTATTTGTCATCTAAGTCATACTTAACCTCACCAAAAAATGAAAGCAGACCGTTTTGACCATAGAATGATCCGCCCGCGTCTACGGTGCCTGCGGAGTTTATATAGGTGAAGTCATCACTTGGAAACAAGCGGCCCGATACATCCGACGAGCGCCCCTGCGAGTGAATGATTTCGTTGCCGACCAGTGCATTGAAATGGTGCCTGTCGTTCAGAGAAAGGTAGTAGGTAAGGACATTGGAATTGATAAGTGTGTATTGGGTACTGGTGATGTACACCCCGTATCCCTTACCGCCTACACCCTGTAAAAAACCGCCGATAGCCGTACCTGAAGGTTCGTACTGGTCTTCTTCCGCGTTATTGTAATCCATGCTGAACTTGGTGCGGAAGCGCAGGTTCTTCATGATTTCGTAGTCGGCGTTAACACCCGTGATTATTTTCAAACCGTAGGTATTGAAGCGGGGCAACACCGCCTGGGCGACGGGGTTGAAGTTAGGGAAACCCGCATAGCCCACACTATTGGGGCCATACAACTTGCCCTGTTCATTAAATGGCGCATAAAAGGGCAGACTTTTAAGGGCCCCCGAGTACACACCATCGAGGAAGTTGTCACCCTTTACCCGCATATTCTTACTGAGCGACATATTGATGTTAGCCCCCAGGTTTAGCTTAGAACTGGCCTTGTGGTCGATATTCAACGCTCCGCCGTACCGCGTGAAACGGTTTTTGAGCTGTACGCCTTCCTCGTCGCGCACACTGCCACTCATATAAAAGCGGGTACGGTCGGTACCTCCCGCCGCTGACACCTGGTATTGCTGTAGGACACCCTGACGCAGAATGGCGTCGATCCAGTCGGTGTTTACGCCATCGGTTACGCCCGGAATAAGCCCCTGCTTGTCGGGGTTTTGTCCGGCGTTGGTAACGGCTTCACGTTGTAATTCCAACAGTTGCGTGGCATTGAGCAGGCTGGGGCGTTTGATGATGTCCGTGATTCCCCGCTGCACGTCGGCGGTAATGGTGGTTTTGTTGTTACGGCCCCGTTTGGTGGTGATGATGACCACCCCATTGGCTCCCCGCGACCCGTAAATAGCCTTCGCCGAGGCGTCTTTAAGTACGTCGATGGATTCGATGTCATTCGGATTGACAATAGCCAGTGTATTGTCCTGCTGTCCTCCGAAACCACGCCCCGACACCGGACCATCCAGGACAGGGACACCGTCCACAATGAACAGTGGGCGGTTGGAAGCCGAGATGGACGTGTTGCCCCGGATACGAATGGAGATACCGCCACCGGGGGTACCCGACGACTGGGACACCTGCACCCCGGCCGCCTGACCCTGCAAAGCCTGATCCACACCAACCACGGGAATGTCCTTGTAACGGTCACTCCTGACTGATGTGATGGAGCCAATGATGTCCTTGCGCTGAGTTTGGTTGTAGCCCGTCACCACCACTTGGTTCAACTCGGTGGCGCTTTCGGCCATTTCCACGTTTACAACCGAACGCCCCGCGCCCACGGCAATTTCCTGAGGTTCTAAGCCGATAAATGAGAAGGTAAGCGTAACCGGGCCTGTGGGTACTGAAAGGCTGTACTGGCCGTCGGCGTCGGTGCTGGTTCCTACTGTACTACCCCTAACCACCACGTTGACCCCCGGCAGCGCCGTGCTTTCACCGACTGATGTGACCTTACCCGTGATGATCCGCTGCGCCATTGCGCTGTCGACGGTTCCCGCAAAAAGCAGACACAGTATCAAAAAACGACCGAAATTATTCATTTGAAGAAATGTAGAAATAGTAGGCGATAGGTACGTGGATTTAAGGAACTATTCCAAGGTGCATACATAGATACGCAAAATAGACCCTTTTATGTTGCGGACAAAAGAATTTTTAAGAGTTAACAGGGGGGAGGCTACTTTAACGGTTAAAAATGGAATTTATTGAAATAATCGACTATATAAACCATGTATGACCAACAATGTTTGATCCAAAAAAAGCACCACGTGGACGACGTGGTGCTATAATGAGCCCGCAGGCTTTACGAACAAGGACCCCGACGGTCAGTAGCCTGCATTATGAACCAGATTGCCGTTGGCGTCGATTTCCCGACGTGGAACCGGAAATACCAGTTTCGGTGAATCGAAGGGCAGCGCCCCGACATTCGCCTTGGTACGTTTGATGTCGTGAATCAATTGACCCTCGAAGGATAGTTCCAGGTGACGCTCTTTCAGAATAGCGGGGAGCGTCAGCGAGGCCGCGGGAATAGCCGGCAGGCCAGCTCGCGCCCGAATCAAGTTCAGGTCGGCAGCGGGCGCCGAGCCAATGCTGGATTTGTTGCGAAAATTGGTCTCCACGCGGGTCAGGTACATCTCGGCCAGGCGCACAATCTTGATGTTACCGTATTGGTTCAGCCATTTTGCGGCGCCGAGCTGGTACCCTGGTTGCGGCTGGTAAGCGGAATGCCGTCCAGCACCGTACAGCGGTTCATTGCTGGCTGTCACCGACGACGACCACCGGATGGGCATCTGCTCCCTGACCCAACTTGCCGTTGAGCGATGTTACCTGCACCCCGGCCGCGTGGCCCTGGAGGGCCTGCTCGAAGGTTGTTACGGGCGTATTGGTGATTTCGGCACCGCTCACCCTAGCGATATTGCCCGTGAGGTTACGCTTGGATTGAGTTCCGTAGCCCGTTACGACTACTTCGCTTAGTAAGCGGTTGTCAGCTGCCAGTTGAACGTCGATCTGACTGCGATTTCCTACAGAACCAGTCCCACAAAGCTGAATACCAGCACCGAATTGGGTGATGTACTGATGGTGTACCTACCCGCAACATCGCTTTAGGTACCGCGCTGGGTATCTTTTACCTGCACACTTACGCCAGGCAGAACCGAGTTGTCTTCGGCTGATGTTACTGTGCCCGTGACGGTGGTTTCCTGCGCCAGCGCTGTCGACCAGGAAAGCATGGAACAGAATAGAAGTAGTAGAGTTGCTTTTTTCATAAATGAGGGCTAAATTTTGGGTACTGAAATCTTGTAAATGATTGAAAATTAAACTATAAAAGAACCAGGTAATACAGTGCTTTCGTATAGGGTTTGATAGTTCGCCGCGTTGCTTGCCAACCCGTGGCCAAACCAGCAAGTCGGAGGCTTTATTACACCAGCCGGCTAAAAAAAATCAATTTTCCAAAAAAAACGTTGAATTCAAAAGGCACTGTCCAGATACATTTGTACATTTCAATTAAAAACTAAATAAATTCAATCTCGTCCTTAAGTGGGGATATACTCAATGGTGTTATGAAAGGTTAAACAAGCTACTGCCAACGAAAATTTTAGTGGGTTGTAGTTAAGCCCAATATTATACTGCGAGTGTTACGTTTTTTCAAACTATATATATATCAATTTTGTATAGCTTCCTCACCTTACTCTTAATTTTGTTCTCCAGCGGGCCTACTGAAGAATCTAATCCAGCGCATAATATAGGAGAACCCGAAAATCAGTATACCATTTGGGTTTTCCTCGATCCCGAGTGCCCTATCAGCCAATCTTATACCCGTACCTTACGAATGCTACATACGGAATATGCTTCCGATCAGGTGGTTTTTAGGGGAGTATATGCCTCGCCCGTCATAAAAAAAAGTGAGATCAAACGCTTCCACCAGACCTATCAGCTACCTTTTTCCGGCGAGATAGACCGGAACTATGCCTTGGCCAAACGATGGAATGCCACCGTGACGCCCGAGGTAGTGGTAACGGCAGCAGGAGGTGAGGTACTGTACCGGGGCGCTATCGACAATTGGTACTACGCCCTGGGCAAAAACCGTCCCGAGCCCACGGAGCACTACTTAAAAGACGCTTTGGAGGCGATCCGGGGCAGGTACCCTATCCTGAAAAAACAGACGGAAGCGGTGGGTTGCCTGATGAATCGGTAGGGGTATCTAATGTCGGAATGAGTGATTTATAGAATGAGTGAATAAAATAAAACCTTCTATTCACTCATCGCACGGGCGACCCCGTCACAATTGGTTTCCTGGCGGCAAATCGCGCTCCCCGCCAGCTGATGCGCAGGTGGTTTGCCAGGGTAGGTAGCAGGCCGAAATGCTTGCGGAGTACCTTAAACCGATCCACTAGTGAACGACGACGCTGTTGCGAAGAAAGTCCGCCCACGAGGTACCGACACAGCACGAAGGGTAGATACTCGGTTTTCGTGGAGCGTTTCAGACATACAATTTCCCAGTCGATGTCAGCGCTCAGATTACCTGCATCGTACGTTGGGGCTATTTCCAGCCGAACAATGAATGCCTGGTGAGAAATTTTCATACCCAGCGCGAAATCACGCCAATGGATATTTTTAGGGAGTACATGAGGCGTGACTTCACTACGAAGGCCCACGGCGTCACCATTTTCCCGGACAAAAAGCGCGTCACTGTAATACACATCGGCCTGGCTTGCAAACGCGTGTAAAAGCCGGGCAAGTACCTGGCCGTCGTGTACTTCATCGCCCGCATTCAGAAACCACACATACTCCCCGGTGGCCAGGCTCAGGCCCTTGTTCATAGCGTCGTACAGTCCGCGGTCGGGTTCAGACATGATCCGATTGAGGATAGTGCTGTATCGTTCGGCGATTTGGAGTGTGCCATCCGTAGAAGCCCCATCCACCAGAATATACTCCATGTTGTCGGCTACGCCGGGTACGAGTCGGGCTGCCGTAGCGATGCTCTGGAAAGTTCGTTCAAGGTACCTTTCAGCATTGTAGGTAATGGTGATGATCGTTAATAAGGGCATGGTCAGAGCAGGGATTGGTACAGGTCTTGGTACTGCTGAGCCACGATTTCTTCAGCGTAGGTATTCAGCACTTTCTGGCGGGCCTGGGCGGAAAGCTTGCCCTGCGCATTGGCTTCAAGCACCCATAGAATACCTTTTGCCAGCGAATCCGCCGAGCGGTATTCAGCCACGTACCCGTTGATTCGATGGTCGATCATCTCTGGAATGCCGCCTGTATCGAAACCCACGGCGGGGGTACCGCAGGCCAGGGCTTCCATAATGGTGTTAGGCAGGTTCTCTTCCAGCGAAGGAATCACGAACACCGAAGCCGCGCTGTACGCCAGGCCGATCTGTTGGGGATCGGACAGATGCCCAAGTCTATGGGTCAGGATGGGAAGTGCGGCCGTTAAGTCCGCGCTGGAATGGCCAAAGATCAATACCTCAACGTTTTGCATTCGGGCAAGGTGCTGCTGTGTAAGCAATTGCAGGGCCTGGACGAGGTATGAGAAACCCTTGCCGACTGCGTCGACGCGCATGGCCGCGAACAAAATGAATTCTTTGTCCGGGGACAATCCCAGGAGTTTTCTAGCCTCCTCCTTGGTAGTGGGTTTAAAGACGCTTGTGTCGATTGGATTGGGAATGGACAGGATGCGAGAATGCCGGAGTAAACTGCTCTGCGCGGCCCGTCCGGCCAGCCACTGGCTACAGCCGACAGGGACAAAGGGAGCGTAGGCAGCTTCTTTGGCCAGCCAACGACCATGAGAAATATCGTTGGGGCCGGGATGCTTCACAAATTTACAACCACCGCAGGCTTCCCGGTAGTTTTCGCAGGTGCCGCTGTGGTGGCACCCTCCGGTAAAGGCCCACATATCGTGGAAAGTCCAGACAACAGGCTTGCCGAGCGCGAATATTTTTTTTAGGGAATCGGTGGAAAGGTACCCGAAATTAATCCAGTGCAAATGAATCACGTCCGCTTCCCGCACTAGTGGGTGCGTACTGATGTCGATCCCGGCAATGCCCGGATTGAACTGAAATCGAATATCGGACGAGCGTTCGTAGGGATAAAAGTACAGGCGTTCCGCCACGAATCGGCCCCAGGCCAGCCATTTTTGCCAGCGACGAGGGGCAACACTTACCACGGCATCGTCGCGGGTATTTTTATCCTGCACCAGAATTTTTCCCTCTACCCCAGCGTAGGTGGCCAGGGCTTTTTGTATCCTGCGGCAGGCAATGGCCGCTCCGCCACCATTATCGTTGGTGTTGATAAAGACCACTTTCATACCCGGGCTGTCAGCAGGAGGTAGGGAGAAAAAAAGCGGGTTTCCAGCGGAATGACCTTAAAGAATATTTTTAAGGGTAGCCAGGTGGCCTTGAGAAAGACTCTTACCCACCAGGGCTGCTTTTCTATGTTTTCAAGCCAGAGCATAAACCGCCCGTCATACCGAACATCGACCTCTTTCAATCCCAACGCTTCACACGTTTTGCTCAAAAAACCAATATCCATACAGCCTATATTATGTTTGGCATAATTGTCGGGATCGAAGGTGCGCTGGAACCAGCCGTTCAGGCCCCGAAAGTTGGGAAGAGTGATCAGAAGCTGCCCGCCTGGCCTCACGAAGGCTGCGTGTTTGCGTATAATATCGGCTGTATCGAGGAAATGCTCGACGAGCCCGTTGGAAACCACCAGATCGTAGGTAGGGGTAGGGGTGAATTGAAAAAGATCGGCCTCAATTGTTTTGATTGTATGGATGGGTAGTTGGTTAGCGGCTTCAAGCTCATGTAAAATACCCGGATGAATCACGAAGTCGAACAGAGTGGCTTCTAACTGGCGGTAACGGGCTGCCCATACCGAGAAATAGCCCGGAAACCCCCCAATTTCGAGCAGGGTACGAATATCATTTTTCTGAATAAGGGCATCCAAATCCTGGATGAAGGGGTACTGGGCTTCTACCTCAAAGGCCAGGTCGGATTTGCTTTCCCAATAGTCGAACCAGAATTGGCGATCAGTAAGCTGGGTGGTACTCATGGTGTACTGGATTTCGGATTCTGTCAGCGTCTTGTGCCGCTGAGTGACGCCTCAAAGATACGGCCCCTGCTACACTTTCGGGCAGCGAGTCGGGCAAATGTCTGCGACTCCAAGCCAGTTGAGTCATGATTTTCAGGAAACGGCTAAAATGAATAGCTTTGTGCCCCAATTCCAATACTTTTTCAAATGCCCGAAAATAATTCCCTGAACATAGCCGTCATCGGACTTGGGTACGTCGGCCTGCCGCTGGCGGTCGAGTTTAGCCAAAAGTACCCCGTGCTGGGTTTTGATATAAACGAATCCCGCATCCAGGAACTGCGCGAACACCTGGATCGAACGCAGGAGATGGAAGCCAGCCGCCTGAAAGCCGCCAAATCGCTGCGGTACTCCTGCGATGCACAGGATTTAAAGGCCTGTAACGTGTTCGTCGTGACTGTGCCTACCCCCATCGATGCCTACAAAAAACCGGATTTGGTGCCGCTGCTTGCCGCTAGTCGCACGGTGGGAGCAGCTTTGAAGCCGGGCGACGTCGTTATCTACGAATCGACGGTATACCCCGGCTGCACGGAGGAAGACTGCGTTCCCATTCTCGAAAAAATTAGCGGGCTGACCTACAACGTGGATTTTTACTGCGGTTATTCGCCCGAACGGATTAATCCCGGCGATAAGGTGAACACGCTGACTAAAATCAGGAAAGTCACCTCCGGCTCCACGCCCGAGATCGCGACGTTTGTAGATCAATTGTATGCTTCCATCATCGAAGCAGGTACCCATCTGGCCCCCAGTATCCGGGTGGCGGAAGCCTCGAAAGCCATTGAAAATGCCCAGCGTGATGTGAATATCTCCTTCGTCAACGAGCTGGCCCTCATCTTCGACCGCATGGGCATCGACACTACCGAGGTACTTGAGGCCGCCGGTACCAAATGGAATTTCCTTAAATACAAACCTGGTTTGGTAGGTGGTCACTGTATTGGCGTCGATCCTTACTACCTGGCCTACAAGGCCGAGTCGCTGGGCTACTACCCGCAGGTGATCCTGTCGGGAAGGCGGGTCAACGACCACATGGGAATTTTCGTGGCTAACAAGTTGGTGAAGTTACTTATTAAAAAGGGCCACCGGATCGAGGGTAGCCGGGTATTGATTCTGGGGATTACCTTTAAGGAAAATTGTCCCGATATCCGGAATACCCGTGTGGTCGATGTGTACAATGAGCTTACTGATTTCGGCATGCGGGTAGATGTGTACGATCCCTGGGCTTCGGCGGGTGAAGTGGCCGAGGAATATGGAATTGAGCTGGCGGGCGCGATAACGGGCACCTACGAAGCCGTGGTACTGGCCGTGGCGCATGACGAGTTTAAAGATCTCAAATTTGCCCATTTTACCGAAGCTAAATCCGTAGTGTTCGATTTGAAAGCTACCTTACCCAAAGAATCGGTAGACGCCCGGCTTTGAAGATGGTCAACGGCCAAAGGGGAAAAGGTCAAAGGTTGAGAGGTAGGAATCAGGATGCTAGTTTTCCAGGATACGAAACAGTGCAAAACGTAATTTGAGGGCGTTGGGTAAGGCATCACAATGGAAGGCGACTCAAATATTTCTCACAAAACCCCATAAAAGGCCGATGGCTATCAGCTAATAGCTAGACGCTCCAAGAGTAATGCGCATTTGTTTCATTATGTCGGCTTTGCCGCACTATTTCGCTCTGGTGCTGAACAGAATGGTTTCAGAAACCGGACACGAAATCATTCTGATCAAGCCAAGTCAGCGGAGTAGTACAGTGGGTTCGGGGGTAAAGGAGAGTACTGCCGGAGTACAGTTCAGACTGGTGGAACTGCCTGAGTACACTGCCTGGTATAATAAACCTTTCCTGCACAACCTCCTGCCTACCCTGGCTGAGATAAAGCCCGATATCGTCGTCATGTCGGCCTGGCCCTACTTTTTGCATTTTGTACTCAATCCGTTTTTTTACCTCCAATTTAAAAAACTCAAAATCCGGCTGATTTGCCGCGATATACCCTTCAACGTACCCTACTGGGGAAAAAGCCGGGCGTACTATTTTTCCGGTAAAAATCAAACCGAGGGCGGCCCTACTACCCGTACTTGGCGAGGGTACCTACCCTTTGGGTTGGTCACGCTCCTCAAGCGACTGTACCTACCCCTGGCCGATGCCCACATCAACTATTTCGACGAAGCCCGGCTCATCACGGGGAGCTATGGGGTACCCCCGGAGAAGATTTTTATCGCCGCCAATTCGCCCGATACCGATACTTTACTAGCCAGTTACCGTGAGTCGCTGACTTTGCCGCTGATTCTGCCCCCTAATCCCCACCGGCTCATCCACGTGGGGCGGCTCGTCAAGTGGAAGCGGGTGGATATGCTGATTCAGGCGGTACAAGACCTGCAGGCAGACTTTCCCGACATCGAACTGTTGGTGATCGGCTTTGGTCCGGAAGAAGAGAATTTAAAAGCCCTTGCTATTACCCTGGGCGTAATGGCGCGTATCAATTTCATAGGCGGTGTGTACGATCCGCTAACACTGGGTAGGTACCTGCGGGCGTCGGAGGTGTACGTGCTGGGCGGCATGGGCGGCCTGTCGATCAACGATGCCATGTGCTTTGCTAAACCAGTTGTTTGCACCGAGGCCGACGGCACCGAGCGACGGCTGGTTCGCGAAGGGTACAACGGCTATTATTTCGAAAATGGTGATCAGGGTAGCCTGAACATAGCCCTGCTAAAATTGCTTTCCGATCCGGAAAAAGTAGCACGTTTCGGAGCTAATTCCCTGAAAATCATTGAAGAAGAAATTAATATTCACAGCGTCATTCGGGAGTACGAGGCGGCGTTTGAGTTTGTTATCAATGATAGAATGATAGAATGATAGAATGATAGAATGATAGCATATTGTTCTAGCCAACCTATTCACTCATTCTATTACCGCACGGGCGACCCCGTTAAAATTCAAAATTGACCAAAATGAAAATACTGAGCATCGTGGGCGCGCGGCCCAACTTCATGAAAGTGGCGCCCCTGCACCGCGCCTTTGTCAGAGCGGGCATCGAATCCAAAATCGTCCACACCGGGCAGCACTACGACGCCAAAATGTCCGATGTGTTTTTCAACCAGCTGGAATTACCCCAACCGGATTATTTTCTGGGCGTGGGCGGAGGTAGCCATACCCAGCAAACGGCCAAGATTATGCTGGAATTCGAGCCAATTCTGGCCGCAGAAAAGCCGGATGTGGTGCTCGTGGTTGGTGATGTAAACTCGACCATCGCCTGCGCGCTGGTGGCCGTGAAGGAACACGTGCTGCTGGTACACGTTGAGGCCGGACTTCGCAGCGGCGACCGCCGGATGCCCGAGGAGATTAACCGCATCCTGACCGATAGTATTTCCAACCAGTTGTTCGTGACCGAGCAGGCTGGACTGGATAATCTTGAAAAGGAAGGGGTACCTGCGGAAAAAGTGCAGTTTGTGGGTAATGTAATGATCGACTCGCTGGCGTATTATCGCTCCAAAGCCGAACAACTCGACCTACCCGCGACGCTGGGCCTGCGCCCGAAGCAGTACGTGCTGATGACCATGCACCGACCCAGCAACGTAGATGTAGAGACCGGATTAAGGGCGATTCTTGACATCGTTAAAAACACCGCCGCCCTCCGCCCCGTCGTGTTTCCGGTGCATCCCCGGACGCTCAACAACATGGAACGTTTCGGACTGCTGGACGAGCTGCAATCGCTGACAAATATCACCATTCTGGAACCACAGGGGTACCTTGAATTCCTCAACCTGATGACCCACGCGGAACTAATCATTACCGATTCGGGCGGCATTCAGGAAGAGACCACCTACCTGCAGGTACCCTGCATCACGTTCCGCGCCAGCACCGAGCGGCCCGTGACGGTAGAGTTGGGTACCAATTATTTATTGAGTGACCTCGATCCCAAATCGGTGCACGACCTGGTACAAAATATCCTGAACGGCCAGGCCAAGCAGGGTGCCATCCCACCCCTTTGGGACGGCCACGCCGCCGAACGCATCGCAAAGGTTTTGCAGGAGAAATATGGTCAATGATGAAGGATGAGTGATTAAAAACTAGCAGAAATATACCCTAAAAAACACCTTGATAGAATTGACATGCTGCGTGGCGACACCACTATCAACTATCAACTATCAACTGAATACATTTGGGAATCGTAGTCCGTCAAAGTCTTAAGGCTGGGTTGGGATCATACATCGGGGTAGGCATTGGGATTGTCAACCAGATGTATGTCTCCACCAAATTCCTCTCGGTGGAGCAGTTGGCGCTCTCGCGGCTCCTGTTCGAGAATAGCCTCATGTTTGCGGCCTTCGCCCATTTAGGTACCCCCTTCATCGCCGACAAGTTCTTCGGCCTCTTCCGCGACGATGGCGAGAAACACCACGGTATTCTGCCGTTTCTGCTGTTGCTACCTTTTGTCGGGGCCTTGCTGTTTGCCGTACTCTACATGGCCTGCGCCGACGCCATCCGGGCCTACTATGCCGAGCAGTCGCCCCTGATTTTACAATATTACCTGCTGGTTATCCCCCTGACGGCCTTCTGGATCTACATTTCGGTGCTGGATGCCTATTGCCGTAACAATGCCCGTATCGCCATCCCAAATTTTATTCGGGAGGTGTACCTGCGCCTCGCCAATGTTGTACTCATCCTCGTTTTTGGCTTTGGGTGGATTAGCTTCGATTGGCTGTTGTACCTCATGGTAGCTTCCTATGCGCTGGCTATTGTGTTTTTGTTCGTGTACATTCGGCATCTGGGCAAGTGGTACTGGCGGATGCCCGACCGCCGTATCCTCACGAATCCGCTGCTGCGGCAGATGCTGGGCTACGGCAGCTTTACGCTGCTGGGCGGCATTGGCGTCAACCTCATGCTATTCATCGACCGCTCCATGCTGGCGGGCGAGCGCGGGCTGGTCAGCACGGGAATATTCATCATCGCCACCTACATCGCGGGCGTTATCGAGATACCCCGCAAAGCCATCGCCCAAATATCCATTCCCCTGATTTCGGGCGCGTTGCTGAACAACGATCTGGCCCACGTCCAGACCATGAACCGCAAATCGGCCCTCAATCAACTGATCGCCGGGGGAGTGTTCTTTCTGCTAATCTGGGCCAGTATTGACGAAATTTTCTACCTCATTCCCAAAGGCGAAACTTACGGTGAGGGCAAATTCGTCGTACTTTTTATTGCCCTGGTGAAGGTATTCGATATTGCGACGGGCCTTAATACCGAGATCATACTTTACTCGAAGTACTTCCGGTTTGCCACGCTGTTCATTATGTGCTCGGCTATCCTCGCCTTTTCGCTGAATCTGTGGCTGATTCCGCTCTACGGATTCACCGGTGCCGCCATTGCCACGGCCCTCACCACGCTGGTGTACTCCATCTCCCGCATGACGTTCGTATATGTCAAGTTCGGGGTACTGCCCTTCACGGTCAAAACCTTACAGGTAGTGCTGGTTTTGCTATTTTTGTATGCGCTTACTTTTCTACTTCCCGACTATAACAAAACCGTTATTTCGGCCATACTGGTGCTGGCGATACGTTCGGTGGCCATCCTGGGGCTTTTTGCTGTCTTTATAGTATGGGCACGCATTTCGGAAGAAATCAACGGCCTGGTGGAGGGAGTCTGGGGGAGGGTACGGGGGGGGGATTAATGTGTGTCCAACCATAGCACCCGAATTTGTAAGTCGTACTCGACATCTTAACCTAAATTGAAAATGATCAGGAGAATCAAGAATACAATTTGGAGTAGCCTCAATCGGATTGGATTAGGGGGAAGTGTGCAGATGTACCTCCAAGGAGCCCTGAAAGACTACGGCTGGTTCCGGAGCTACCACTCCAAAAGATCCGTCGATGCCGAAGGTAACCCGCTGCCCTGGTACACCTATCCCTTCATTCTTTTTCTGAAACCCCGTATCAAGCCTACCTTTGAGGTGTTCGAATACGGATCGGGAAATTCTACCAAATGGTATGCAGGCCGGGTGAAGCACATCACCGCTGTCGAACACGAAGCCGCCTGGGTGGACATCGTGCGGCCCGGTCTACCTGCCAATGCGGAATTGCTTTTTAGAGAGTTAGGTGGAAAATATGTTCAGGCCATCAGCGAATCAAAGAATAAGTACCACATCGTCGTGGTGGATGGCCGAAAGCGGGTGAAATGCACTTTGTTTGCCGTTGACTACCTTACTGAGGACGGGGTGTTGATTCTGGATAATTCGGAGCGGGAATTCTACGCAGAAGCCAAGCGATTTATGGAAGAACGCGGCTTCCGACGCCTTGATTTTTACGGCATGGCTCCCATCGTGAGCCACGAAACTTGCTCTACTGTATTTTATCGTCCCGGTAATTGTCTGGATATTTGAGGAAATAGCTTTTCAAACGTTACCTTCTCCGACCGCTCTGCACCTAGGTTTTCCTTAAACCGCATCAGGGAGTCTTTTTCATTCCCCAGGTGATCCAGCGAAACGCCCAGATCAATCAGTTGGACACCCGAATTTTGGGCGTATTCATACAAAAAACAATTGAGCATCACCATGGGACTGTACGACCGGTAGTCCAGATTATCGGCCGGACAAAAATTATACAGGATCTCTGAGCTCACCCGGATGCCTACGGTAAGGCTGACGATTTGGTTTCCGTCTTTTACCACAAATACCTGGACATGACTGGGTAGCTGGGTGAGAAGCAACCGAAGTTGGTCAAAATCCAACGAGAGGGGGTACCCTTGCCGTCGGCGGCTTTCCACTAAAAATGCATAGACCTGTACCGGATCGGGGTTTTCCCAAATTTCTGCGGTAAATCCTGCCCGCAAACATTTGCGCAAACGCCGACGCTCGGAAGGATGGATTCTGTCTATAAAGAAGGTTGAATTGATCCTGATGTGGTGGTTAATCTGCGCACACAGGACGGTGAAATTACAGTGTTCATACGCAGCTTTTACATCAGCCCACTGTTGTTCATCGTAGGCGGCGGGTGCTGTTTTAATAACCAAGTGGTGCAGGTGATGCTCGATACACCACTGTTCGACTGCTCTAAGTAGGGTGATTAGGCCAGTGACCGGAAAGCCGGGAGCCGCTTGAACACCACCCCATGGGGCCGAAGGGAGCGAAAGTGCTTCTGTGCCGTTATGATCCAGATGCAACAGAGCAGCAAATCTCTTTTTTTCGGAGTCCTTTACTCTAAATGAAACAAGGTTTTTCAGTCGCTGGGTTACCAGGTGCCCGGCCCGATTAAAGAGGTAAGGCTCAAAATCGACTTCCCATCCGTACAGTCCGTCCGCGTCCACTCCAATTTCATACCTTTCCGGCAATTCCGCTCTCGATAGGCATTCGGTGTTTTGCTGTGGCTGTCTCATCGTCCAAAGTACGTTAATTATATACTGAATCCGGACAAAAACGTACCAAAAAGGGCTGGCCGTATTTCTTATATGGATAAGTTATACAGCCGGCCTGGCGATGTGCGGGGAGTCCACGACCACAAACAAACAGACAATTTAGTAGGGAGTAATAAGGATCCGTAGTCTATTCACGCCCGCCCGGCTTTCTTGCTGCGGACGGCGTATGTCCCCGGTTCGACCTTATAAACGGAAATCTGGGCCGAGCGCGTCGCTGACCTAATTCGTGCCGCCCAGGGTCAGAGCCACCAGCCTATGTAGCCACCAGTGGGTAGATGCAGGATTTTGGATGATGGATTTCTGGTTGTCCGTTTTACTCCCTATTAAAATACATCCAGTCCAGAAAGAACATTTCTTCCTTCGCACCCGCCGCATTCTTGAATACGAAGTACAGGTCATGTAGGCCGGTGGTTGGTTTCAGCGTAGCATCCGCATCTTTCCAGCCTTTGGTAGGGTCGGCTGCTTTGCCGGCGGGTACTTTCAAGGTACCTGCCAGAGGACCATCGGCCTTATCGAGGTGTATTTCGACGATCCCCCCTACGCCTTCTTCGAGTAGTCGGAAGGTGATGCTTTTAATATGCGTCAGGTCCATTTGCCTGAAACTAACAAACCGCTTGTCGTAAATACGCCGGATGTAGGTAATGAAACCCGTTTGTTCGGTCCCGATCACCACCCACACGTTGCCATCTTCGTAATCTTCCAGTTCCACTTTGGGATGGCGTAGCACCAGATGCGCCCGGGCGGGCAGCGGTTCCATGCCATTGGCCCCCTTGTCGAGGTAGTTGGCCATGAGCACGTAGGCACCCTCGGTACCTTTCCCAACGTGGTCCGTCAGGGGCAGGGTACCTTGCAACGGCAAACTGGCCGGCTTGGTGCCCAACGACAGGATATAGCTGACCAGGGATTTGGAATCCTGGGGGGCTAAATCGGGGTGCGCCGACATGGCGTAGGTACCCCAGTTTCCACTACCTCCGCTGATGACCTTCCCCGCCAGCATATCGACTGCCCCGGCTTTGCCCCGATAGCGCTTGGCAATGTCGTTCAGGCTGGGGCCGATGGACTTGGCATCCAGCGTGTGGCAGGCCTTACAGTCCAGCGACGCGTACAGCTTTTCGGCCTCCGCATACTGAATGTTCCCGTGGGTAGCCCCGCTGAGGGCACCCGCCAGGTCTTTCCCAAAAGGCAGGTAGGTAAACGAAACCGTAGCGCGGGCCGGGTCGATGGGTTTGTCCTCGGCATCGGTTATAGCGACCCTGTAGTCCAGCGGTGTTTTGTCCCAGTAAAAACTCCGGTTTGAACGGGTGACAATCGTTGCCTTAGGAGGGGCATTGCCTACCTTGATCTGCACCAAAGCCGTTCCTTTTCCACCCTGCTGGTCAGCGGCCGTTAGCGATACATTGTAAACTCCGGGCTTAGCGAATACCTGGGTTACGTCCTGTCCTTGCAGGATCTTATTGTCAATTTTCCATTCGTAGGTGAGTTTGTCGTCCGGGTCGTAGTCCTTCGAGTCGGCAGCCGACAGGCTTACGGATAAGGGAGCCGCCCCGTAGAGCGCACTGGCTTTGATGGAGGCCATTGGGTTTCGGTTGCCTTCGGTATACTCTACCCGAATCAGCCCGGCATCGGAGCTTTTGGCAAACCAGTTGGTACCGTACGCCAGCAGGTACACCGCCCCGTCGGGCGCGATCTGTATATCCATGGGCGAAACTACCTTCAGATGCGGCAGAAAGGGCTCCATACCCGCGTAGTTGCCTTTTTGGTCCAGCGTAACGGCCATCATCCACTTCCGAATCCAGTCATAAATAATGAGCTTCCCATCGTAATAGTCCGGCAGCTTGTAGGGAGCGTTGGGATAGAGGTCGCTGTAATACACCGGTCCGGCCATGGCACTGGCCCCACCCTTACCCACCAGCGGGAATTGAGTGGATTCACCTTTGGCATACCAGATCATGGGCGGTTGGGCCGGAGGCAGCTCGCGGAGGCCGGTATTGTTGGGCGAGTCGTTGATGGGCCTCAAAGGATCTTTTTTCGGACCTTCCTTTTTGGTGGCAAAATCGTACTTGGGCATTGCCTCTTTGCCCACAAAATACGGCCAGCCGTAAAAACCCGGCTTGCGGGCCTGGTTAATTTCGTCGAAGCTGATGAACCCACCTTCGGCGGAGGGTACCTTGGTGTCGGGTCCCACATCGCCCCAGTAGACGTATTTGGTTTTGGGATCAACCGAAACCCGAAACGGGTTCCGACTACCCATGATGTAGATTTCGGGTCGTCCCTTGCTGCCATCGGCCGGAAACAGGTTGCCCTCAGGGATTGAGTAGGCGGGCGCGCCCCCGGGTCCATCCGGTTCGGGCTTTATTCGCATGATTTTGCCGCGCAGATCGTTGGAATTGGCCGAGGTGGCCTGATCGTCGGCCAGTTCCCGGCCGGGGCGCTCGTCTACGGGCACGTATCCTTCGGTTTCCTCGGCATTGGTGTTATCGCCCGTTGACAGGTACAGGTACCCGTCCGAATCGAACGTAAGGTACCCCGCCGAATGGCAGCAGTACTTCCGCTGAGTCGGAAATTCGAGCATTGTTTTTTCGGTAGCCCGTAGGAGTTGACCGTCCCGCAGTTCCATGCGCGAAAGCCGGGAAATAGGCTTCTCGCCCCCGACGGCGTAGAAGAAATAAATCCAGTGATTGTTGGTAAAATCCGGGTCGATGGCTACGCCCAGCAGGCCGTCCTCAATGCCGCTGAACACGTTCAGGCGGGCGAGGGTTTTGAGCTCTTTGGCCTGGGCATCGTACAGGCGCACGCCCCCTTTCCGCTCCACAATCACCACGTCCAGATTGGGTAGGATGGCCATTTCCATAGGTTCATCCAGTCCCTGCGTAAGCATTATGTGCGTAAAGCGACTGCTATCCGGGATAGCGCCGACTGGCAGGGTACCCGACGGGAAATGGCTTTGGGAAGGCGCAAAGGAGGCCAGCAGCAACACGCCCCCAACCAGTAAATTCAAAAGTTTAACAGACATGGTATTCTAGCTCAGAGAATTCAGTATTGGATAAAAGGGCCCGCTTCTTAAAAACTACCCTGAAAGGTACCAGACTGTGGGTTGAAGAGCCAAAACCCACAGAATCGGTCTAGTGGAAGGGTAGCCTTGCCCTTTTTTACAGGGAGATCCGCTATATTTATAGAATCAAACAAAACTCATCAGGAGTCAAAAATTTTTTATTTCGCTTCGCCTGAAGTCTTTACATTGCGTGCAATGTTACAATCGATTTTTTCTGTCCAAGACGAACAGAAAATTTAAAATGAATCTTCCAAATCGTTGTCATTAAGCAATTTATTGTTATCCTCTTACTTTATTTTCAGATTCAGATGAAGAATATAGTACTTCTTTGTATTCTGGCCCCGGCCATTCCCACCCAAGCCCAGGTCTACAGGGAAAATATTGGATTTACACTGGAAAGCATCGCCAAAATAGATATTGGCTGGATAAAAATGTACACTCATCCCAATGCACCCACCGGAAAAACCCTGGGTAACAGGGTGTATAGTGCCAAACAAATTGGGTATAGCCAGCAGTTTGTAGAATGGATGCAACAATCGTACTTACCCAAGGGATGCCTGGGGAATGCGGGCTATTATCAAAACGCTATTCCAAAATTTAGCGGTACGAACAGCCGCCTTGGTAATGCCCTGGATGCGCATGTAGCGGCTCTACCTCATTTGTATGGTGCCTTTTCAAAAATGTATATGTTTTTGAAAAAAGATGAGACTGGAAAATTTGTACCACAAAATAACTTTGGAGCATACTGGCGGATTGAAGCAAACCAACTGCAACACATCAGCAAACCCGTGTCGTTCATTTCAAGCGCTGACGAGTACTATTTTGTACTCCCTGATTTCAGTAGTAATTCAAAAGAATACCGACCTGATGACGAAGCGGCCAGCAATTTGATGGGCTTCACTAATGCCCTTAAAGCGTACCAACACTTTTACGTTCCACCCAAAATTATTGACGACGACCAGCAGTACATTGTAATCATGTCAAAGGGAAATGAACTACCCTTTGAAAAAATAACGGTGGGCGAGTTTTTTACACAAGCCGAGAAGCAACTGCCCGTTTGGCAAAAAATAGATCCTGTGTCAGCGGAAAATTATGCATTAGCTCAAAAAAACCTTAATCGCCTGAAAGAAAAATACAAACTCAAATGGAATGACATTGCCAAAATCAAGCTTTCCAGTAATCAAACCACGCTACAAGATTTTGTAAATGCAAAAGAAGACACTCAGGATTTGTTCGATACTAAGGATATGTACGGGAAGGAAGGAGCAACGCCAACCTTTCCTATTCTAAAAGTAAATAAGGCCGCCCTAGCCCTTTGTAAAACCGATCAACCCCAGTGGCTTGTAATTCGATGGACGATGGGGATGCCCAACGCAGCCTTTAACAAACATTTGCACGAGTCAATCATGAATAACTTTAATTTTGACTACGTATATGCTTATTTCTTCGGAAACAGCAAGGTTACCGAAGCGTACAAGCCGCTTCGATCTCCTGCGGGCCGATAGTGTACCCTAGTTGGAGAAAACGCCGACAATGGTAAAATCTCACCGTAACGACGGACCGCCCCAACTCCTCTCCATTTTGGGAGAGGGGCTTTTATGGTTCCCGACGGACTGCCCTAAATCCTTTTCCGGTGTGGGTTATTCTTTCAATAGTTGGCTCTTTTATCCTGCTGAGGACGCATCATTTTTATAATAATCACCGAAAACAAAACGTGCGATTTTTGTAAAGAAACCCGCATTGAGTAGCCAGGAGTACCCAAATGCCACTACGGCGATGGCTTCCCCGACGAAAGTACCATACCCCCCCGATTTTCTTTCGAACCATTCTTCTTTCAATAGTATACCGTAATTCCCCATTAGGATAGCCACTATTGCAACAACCATAATGACCCCACATACCTTATAAACTGTTGTGTAGAATTTCTTATTTTTTGCAAATCCAGGCGAGGTATCCGTTTTCGGGAATCTCCAAAACGATATAACCGCCAAACAGAGCAGGAACAGGCCCGCCGAGAAAAAATGAACCCTGGTTCTGAGATAAGTGGTGGCCGTGTCAGGAATGTAGGTCACGGCATACAAGAAATTTTTATCGTTGCATCCGTCAGCCAAATTCGTGGTGGGCAAGAGTACTACAATCAAGGCAAACACACCGGCGGCGGTTGACAGCCAAACATCCTGGAAGGTTTTGCCTTTGTAGAATATCAATATGACCGCCAGGAGGCTGAGGGTAACCACAAACCAACTGCTCATTCTGGTGTAGTAGTAGTGGCTGATGGATTCAACGGGGGCGTTGTTTGCTGGATGATTCTTAAAAAACAGTAGTCCCAACCACAATATAAAGGGAAGAAATATGCCTAAAAGCCCTACTAAAATTTTGAGGGTACTCTGGTCCACCATGGTAGGCTTATTTCCATTGTCAGTCGTATCAGGGGTAATCGCTTGTTTGAAATTCGAGAGAATCGCCATTATAGTAGAGGGTTAGTGTCCTTTATTTTAACGCCATTTGGTCTCCAACCCTCGCCTGTGAGCGTTGATCGGGCGCGGATGGTGGGTAATCCAGGATCTTGGCCCGCAGCATTCGGGTACGGAGGGAGCGCCGCGACTGCACGGCCTGGCAGCACGGCGCACGGACTTTCACACTTCCTTACTGGATTACCTCACTTCTGTTCGTAAAAGCAGGGCTTCCTGATTTTAACTGAATTTATGCATATACCTAATATGCTCAGCCCTTGCCAAGTACAGACGAATGGTTAGGTTGTAAGACATAGCTCATGGCAATGAATATTATGGGGAAATGAAAAAGCATGCCCTGAACACGCCCTTCAAATATGCCGTTGTGCTGGATTTCAGCCATTTTATGTGTAAACCCTATCCCGAATCTACTTAGCCCATCCAAAAAGAAAGCGGATTGCAGGGGCTGTGCAAACCTGTACATGGAAAAGACTAAGAACGTTGAACAAAAAAATCCCGAATCACCTCCCCAACACGCCACACGTCTTCAAAGGAATTATACAACGGCGTGGGAGCCAGGCGGATACAATTCGGCTTGCGCCAGTCGCCGATGATGCCCTTTTCAACCAGGCTGTCAAAAAGTTTTTTGCCGTCTTTTTCGACCAGCAATGACAACTGGCAACCGCGCGCAGCGGGATCAGCAGGCGTCATGATCGTGATGGGGTTGCCAAACTCTTCGTTGGTTTTCCGAATCAGGAATTCGAGGTACCCCGTGAGTTGTACGCTTTTTTGCCGCAGGTTTTTGATGCCTGCATCCCCAAATATAGCCAGGGAAGCCCGGTGAACGGCCAGCGCCAATATGGTGGGCGTACTCAGTTGCCAGCCGTCGGCCCCCGGCATGGGCACAAAGCCTTTGGTCATTTCGAAGCGTCGGGCTTCGTCGTAGCCCCACCAGCCCGCCAGCCGGGTTAGTTTGTCATCATGGTTTTTTTCATGAACAAAAATACCGGATACCCCGCCGGGACCGGAATTGAGGTACTTGTAGGAACACCACACCGCGAAATCCACGCCCCAGTCGTGCAGGTGCAGCGGCGCATTGCCCACCGCGTGGGCCAGGTCAAACCCTACTTTAATGTTGTATTTGGCGGCTTCGGCGGTGATGGCTTGCATGTCAAACACCTGGCCGGTGTAATAGTGCAGGCCACTCATCATCACCAGCGCCAGGGTACCCTGATGCTGTCGAATAGCTTCAAGAATTTGTTCGGTATGCAGCGTGTAGCTTCCGGGCTCAGGTTTAATCTCGATGATGATTTTTAGCGGATCGAGGCCCCGGCTGCGGACGTGGGTTTCGAGCGCGTATTGGTCGGAAGGAAAATCGCCTGCTACGGTGAGGATTCGGGTGCGGGTATCTGCGGGCTGGTAGAAGCTCGTAAGCATCAAATGCAGGTTGACCGTCAGGTTGTTCATGGGGCATACTTCTGAGGGTAGGGCACCCACGACTCCGGCCAGCGTTTCTTTGCAGTATTTGTGGTAGTACAGCCAGGGTTCTTCGCCCTCAAACCAACCCTCAACGCCATGCCTCTGCCAGACCTCCAACTCGCGTTCCAGCGCTTGTCGCGCCGATTTGGGTTGCAGGCCCAGCGAATTGCCGCAGAGATAGGTCTGTATTACACCGGCCTTTTCAGGAATCAGAAACTGGTCGCGAAAGGCGCGTAATGGATCGTTTTGATCCCGCTGCTGGGCGTAGGCCAGGGTAGGTTGGTAGTCGGGCATAAGGAATGGCTGCTAAAGCTGTTGAAACCGATGCAAATATATGCCAAGAGCTACCCGTATTGTTGACAGGTAGCTCTTTTGTAATAAACAATGAAGCGCTATTCCATTACCTGTTCATTTGCATCAGACCGGGGGTAAGCCGTAGATACAACTGCCCCGATACCGGGCTTTTACCGTAGAAAGGTTCCAGGGCCTTATCCTGGGAGTACGCTGTAATCTGCCCGCCCGCCTGCAGTAACGTTTTGGCAAAGAAGCCGATTTGTCGGTTTATGCCCAGTGTCAGGCTCGAAACGGGGAAAACGGCATCATCGTTAAAACCATCGGGTTCATCCACAAACAGCTCTTCGGTGGTTTTCTGGACCCATTCGTAACGGCCATACAAAGCCCAGCGATTCAATTGAAGATTAGATTCCAGCAGTACGGAGTGCTCCCGGTGATGATCTCCTTTATCATTCAGGCCCCATACCAGGCTGGTAGAGACCCAGCGCGTAGGACTCGCGAGCTGGTACGAATGCTGCACTGAGGCGGTAGTCCGTTCTACGTCTTCGTCGGGGTGCGTGGGTTCGGGGCTTTTGATAAATCCCTTGGATACCTGCAAGGCCCAGTTGGCCGAGGGGTTGAAGAGCAGGCGGTAGCTGTGCGAATCGAAGCGGGGGCGGTCGAAATCATAGCGGTTTTCGTCCGGCTCCCGGCCCGTAAACCGGGAAGCTTCTACTTTGAAAGTCCCGTACCGAATCCCGGCAGTTACCACACCAAATGTAACGTGGGTAGCATCCTGCCAGTGATGGCCCAGGGTAGCGTCGGGATTGTTAAAGGCTGACATCCGATGCATGAAGGCTACCGGCCCCAGGGCGGGTTCGCCGGGGTACCCCGCATAGATCGTAGCATCTACCTTAGAGCCAAAACGTTGCGTATACCCCACCGATAGCTCCGAGATCAGATCGTGCGGGTGCTGCCGGTCAATGAGGGGCTGCCCCTGCCAGGTTTCGCCCGATTGATACAGCAGTGGATAGCCTGCTCCGCCATCAAACAGTCGGTCGAGCGATACCATACTCCGTACCGTAAACAGCCCGTTTTCTCCCACCTGTCTCTGGGCCATACCCATCACCCAGTTGGGAACGCTGATTTTTTTATCGGCCCCTTTTTTACCCAAATTATTGAAATTCTGAGCCGTATAGCGCAGAAATACACTGCCGTGTACCATGTAATTCCATTTGGAACCATGAACCATGTAGGCATACATGGGCGTGACATCGGGTTGCCAGCCCGTACCCGAGCCGTTGCGGTTCATGGGTAGGCTGAGTGAATAGGAATGGGTCATGGGTTGCATAGCCCCCATGGGCATATCAGCCCTGTTGTGCATGGAGTGATCCATGGCCGTGGTATCTTTCGTAGTGGTGCGCTTATGATGTTCGTGCTGGGCCACAGTGGGTATCGCCACCATGAGGGCCAGTATCATACTGGCAAAAAAAGCCTTTTTCATAGGTTTGTAGTGAAGTGATGATGACTCTGGAATTGTATAGAAAAAAAATCATTCCATAGGTCATTTCGCTCGGGAGACGGCCAGTATGAAAAATACATTTGCAAAAGGATTCCCTCAGATTTTAAAAAATTGGAAAACCAAAATCAGAAGAGTAGCGATTATCAGCCTCAGGAGTGCGAACCGACTCGCCTGGTGTTTTTGCGAAGGGCCTGACGTTTCGCCCGGCTGCTCACCACATAGAGCGTAAACCCCGACAAGACCGTAAATAAACCAAACACCGAGAAAATCCGCAGCAGCCAGTTATTGATATTGTCCCGCCCCTGATAGTCCATGGTATGCCCCATCCATAAAAAATCAAAGATACGCCAGGGGCGGTTGCGGTACTTTACTACCGTGCCCAGTTGGGAAGCTACGTAGATGGTGGTGCGGGTAGGATGCTCAAACGATATCGCATAAGCGGGTAGGGGCTGCTCGCGGTACTCGTGGTGAGAATCGGTGGCGGTCAGGTACTCTACTTCAGCTACATGGGCTTCGCCATTGAACCGGCTTTTGGCCAGAGCTACGGCTTCCTGCTCGCTGAGAGCGTCCCGAAGCAGGCCCGTTCGGCCATCTGCCAGTTGAATATGCTTCATAGAATGCCCCTGCTGATGATGCAGGTAAGTGACCTGATAGAGGGGTTTGCCAAGCACGTCGATTAGCTCAATAGCCACGAGCGAATCGCCTGCCACCTGCCGCCAAACCGAGTCGGGTGAAACCATACGTTCGGACAGCGATATTAATGGAGCGGGCTTCATCTGTGGATCACCGTGAACTTCATCCAGATTGGACCAGCTGAAATACAACCCGCTGACTGTCCATGCCAGAAACTGAATACCAATGACCAGCCCCAGATACCGGTGCGACTTACGAATGTAATAGTGAAAGCTTTTTTTCATGGATCAACCCGAGACAGTATTGCGCCTTTACCACAAATAAAAACTAAAAACCGGGCAAGGCAAAGGCCCAACCCGGTTTTCATTGCTACGGTGCCATTATTTAGGCTACTTCTTCATATCCGAATGCGGTGCGGCTGTTTTGCGGCAGCACTTGGGCAACTTGTCGTGGGCTTTCTGGTCAGCACCTACCTCGTCGGCGTCGTAGCCGGTCTTCATGATGGTTTCTTTAATAGAGGCAAGGTCGGTCTTGTTGGGATTATAGGTGACAGTCATCACCTTATTGTCGAGATCCAGATTGGATTCCTTCACGCCCTTGGCCAGGCCCAGGTTGCGTTCCAGGCGCTCTTTGCACATTTCGCAAATAGCCGAAGTTTTGATTTTAACTACCTTATCACCCGACTGGGCAAAGCTCGCGGTCAGGGAAAAGGCAAACAGGATGGAAAAAAGGATTGCTTTCATGGTTGTTGTTTTTTGTTGAATTGTTAAATTGTTTTTTTAATAAAAAAGGCAGGTAGGGATAAAAGAAAATTGGTATCGGCTCCTGCATCAATGTACGTGAGTGCTATCGGTATCGGCCACAGCGATTTCCTTCAAATCCATTTTACACACCGGACATTTCCCGGCTTCTGTATAGGTTTTTTCGCCTTCGCACTTCATCGGGCAGGCATACTGCTTCGCGTCGGCGGCCATTTCCATGGTAGGTTTTTCCGTAGCTTCGGTGGTAGTTTTGGTAGTGTCCGTGCAGGCTGCGAGCGTACCAAGCGCTATGACAAAAAAGATTCTCTTCATGTTGTTTAACGGTTTTTGGTGTATAAAATTTTTTAACGCTGTCAGCATTGATCAAACCCGATCCAGCGTTTTCCGCGCTAGTCCGGCGTCTTTCTTATATTGTCCCGGTGTTTGTCCGGTTACTTTCTTGAACTGATTGCCCAGGTGCGCCGCGCTGCTATAGTCCAGCCGCCAGGCGATTTCACTCAGCGACAGTTCCCTGTAGGAAAGCCACTCTTTCACCTTCTCGATTTTCTGGGCTATGATGTACTGCTCGATGGTGGTTCCGGTTTCCGACGAAAACAGATGGCTGAGATAGGAGTACTCGTAGCCGCATTTCTCCGATAGATACTCCGAAAAATTCATCTGAGCAGGCTTCTTGGCTTTCAAATGCTGCACCTCGTCGATGATGAGTTTTTTCATATACTCTACCAACACCAGCCGGGCGTCTTCCATTAGCTCAAACCCCTGCGCTTCCAGGCGTCCTTTTACCAGACTGATTACCTCGGGTGAAAGTTCTTCACGCACCAGCACATTCCCTAGCTCGATATGCTCCACGGTTAGCCCCAGAGCTTCCAATTCGTCGCGCACGACCTTGATGCAGCGGTCGCACACCATGTTTTTAATGGCTAGTCTCATAGCGGTTCAGCGTTTGATTTTATAACGAATTCCCGCATAAATCGTGCGCCCCACCACAGGGGCCCACACGATACCCGCATCGAAGCGTTGACCGAAAGGATCATTGGCCCCGATGATCGGGTTGGACTGGCGGTAGTTGCCCAGATTCTCCCCGCCCAGATATACATCCCACTGCACCCAGGTACGGGTAATCTGGGCGTTCAGGTTCACATAGGGCGGAGCTACCTCCGACGGCATGTCGCGGTACGAAGTATGATCGTAACCCGCATTGAGGTTGGGGATGCGGCGCTTGCCGTTCCACTGCACCGTAAAGTCAAACTTCCATTTGTCGTAGGGTAGCGCGTAGCCCGCGTTGAACAGTACCCGGTCGCGGTTGATCATCATGCGCGGCAGCAGTACGGACTCGCCGTAGGGCTCGCCCAACGTTTGTTTCACGTCGAACAGGCGGTAGGCCAGTTTCAGTTCCAGCCGCTGCACGGGATTCAGATTCACCTCGGCCTGAAAACTATTGGCGAAGGCTTTATCCTGCAAATTGTAGAAATACAGGTAGCCCGGATGCTCCGCGTCGGCAATAAGCTGGTTCTGGAAATTGGTGTGGTAGTAGTCCAGAATCCAGGTGCCCGACATACCCCCCAGATCGAAATCGCGCGTCAGACTAGCCCCGTAGTTCCAGGATACCTCAGGCCGAATCTGCTCCCGGAATACCACCGTCCGGGAACTCACCAGATTGCCGAAGTACTCGGCCAGGGGATTACTGACCCGAAAGCCTTTTCCAGCCGATAACCGCAGGGCCGTGTTGCGGCCGAGTTGGTATTTCAGGTGTAGCCGGGGCGTATACTGGGTACCGTACAGATTGTGAAAATCCACCCGATTGCCCGCTACCACCGTGAATTTGTCGAGATTGTTATAAGTATATTCAAAAAAGACACCCGGTACCGACTCTGTCCGCAGCATGGTCGTGTCTTTGTACAGCTCGTTGTAGTCATCCAGCAGGTAGCTTACGCCCGTTTTGAAGGCGTGGTTCGTGTTGCCGATGATGGACTGATAAATCAAATTGCCGTACAGCGTTTGTTGCCGACCGTTATAGGGCGTAAAACCAAAGTACGAGCGCTGGTCATGCACGGACGCATTCACGATCAAGCCCAGGCCTTTGTAGGGTTGATTGGGAAATAGCCTGGCGGTTTTGGAAAACAATTCCAGGCGATTGATCTTCGCCCCAAAACCGTAATAAGGCGAGCCATTCGGGCCGGTTTTGCGAGGCTGGTCAGCGTCAAACCCTACTTGGCCGCCCGTACGATCCTCGTGCAGGGCTTTCACGCCAAATTGCGCCATGAAGCGTTCCCCCTGATATTTCCAGCGCTGTACAGCGTTGAACTGTGTGTAGAGGGGTAGATCGAGGAAATTGTCGCCGTTCTGATCCACGCGGTTGCGGAGGGTACTAGCGTGGGTCAGCAGGCCCGCGCTCCACTTGTCGTTGAGCTGATGCGCCAGATTCATGTTCAGCTCGGCGCGGCCAAAGTTATTAACGTAGGCGTTAACGTGGACTTTCTCGCGACTATCAGGCTTTTGGAGTTCAACGTTGATTTGCCCCGTCATGGACTCATAGCCATTCACGACCGAGCCCGCACCCTTACCCACGTCGATGGATTGAATCCAGGTACCCGGAATGAAATTTAACCCAAATGTGGTACCCAACCCCCGGATCGCCGGGATGTTCTCGACGTTGGTTTGGATGTAGGTGCCATTCAGTCCCAACATCTGAATCTGTTTGGAACCCGTCACGGCATCGGCGTACGACACCGATACCGAAGCGTTGGTTTCAAAACTTTCGGACAGATTGCAACAGGCCGCTTTGGCCAAAGCGCGGCTCGTGATGATCTCGGTTTGGATGGGCGACATCCGGTCGATCGTGGTGGAGTTGCCCTGGACAATTATCTCGTCGAGCGACTGCGCCGAGCGGAGCACAAACTCTACCTCGCCCTCACTACCTACCTTCAAGGTGTCGTTGAGGTATCCCACAAAACTGACGACCAGGCGGTTGGATTGGGTGCTGCGCGGAATGGTAAAAAGGCCGCTTTGATCGGTACTCACGCCCAGAGTCGTGCCCACCCAATACAGGTTGGCACCCGTCAGGGGTACCTTTTGGGAAGTCGGACCCGAAAGTTCGTACACGCCACCGTGAACGCCCTGTGCGGTGACCATAGTAGCTGAACACAGCAGTAGTGCACCCGCTATTATATTAGAATATGGAGATTTCATACAAAAGACTAGTCATAGATAGAATTGAAAGACAAGTACTTCAAATATTTAAAGCACTAATTATCAGGAACCTGGCTAGTCTAAATCAAAAACGACTGGACGAACGAAAGCATGGTTCGCCCATAGAATTTGGAGAAGAAGGGGGGGAAGAAAGAAAGTTTCGAAGGAGAAAGGACGAAAGGAAGAAAGGAGGAATGGAACCTTATGTCTTCTGGGGAAATCGCGTCGGTTTGCGGTGAACCTTTGAGTATTTTGGCTACCGCGGAGATCGACGTAACGACTTCTAACTTCTGGAGCTTTTGATTTTCCTCACAACATGCTTTTTTCTTAAAAACGGGTTGTGAAGATTCGTGCAGCCTGGCTTGGGGCTTTTTTACGCAGGAATGACAACCTGATGACGGGCTGCTCATCGCTGCCAGCGCCACCGATTTGCCTTGCATCACACAGCTATGCTCCACCAGGCCAAAGCCCGTACTGCTGAGCAGCACGACAAAGGCCATGATCATAGTGAAGAGTCTGTATGGTCGGTTTTGAATCATGGATTGGTTTGATCAGGCAACCCGGTTCGGCTATTGAAGAACAAATGCGCGCGTAAATGGTTCAGCGAGGACTGCGGGTCAGCTAGGCAATGGGCATCGCTTCGTAACCCGCTGCCTTCACAATCTCAGCGACCTCAGAAGGTGCCTTATCGGTTTGTACGGTCAGGATGCGGTCGGGGCTTTGCAGGTCTACTTTCCACTCGCCGATTCCTTCGGCATTGTTCAGGTGAGGAGTCACAGCGGCTACGCAGGCTCCGCATTTTATAGTGGTCTTGAATTGTTGGGTTGTCATGGCTGTTGGTTTTGTTCTTTGCAAAGGTCGGGAATTTTCGGGAGGTACCCTTACAGAATTTTGGGTGAGGCTTGCAGGATTTTGAAAATTAGGTTCTTATTTCAACACCCACTGAAATCAGTTTTCCTCTGGTAAGTCAAACCGCCGCTGAAAAAACGCACCTAAAACTACCTTGAAGGAAGTCTTTTTTCTCAGTCATAGGCCAGGCTTCACCAATGCCCGGGCTCCGTCATTGAGCGCGTTAGGATCAGAAAGTTTTTCGAACACAGCCTGCCACTTTCCCTACCCTGCCGAATCGGGACTCCCTGGCGGGTTTACCTGATATCAGGGAGGAGCTGCGTGAGCTTCGCAAAATGAGCCAATAGGACAAGAAACAATACGCCGTGGCGGAGCGAAGTCGAGGTCTCGTTATAGCTCACCTGTGGCTCGAAAATATGCACAGGAAGGCTTGGTTGTGGCAGAAAATGGTGTTATTTAGCACAACCACTTTGTTTCGGATATTCATAAAGTAAAGATTGGCTACGCAATGTTGGGGGATTCAGCAGGAGATGTGGCGTGGGATATTTTGAGACTGTCAGTATAGTATATACGGGCTCAGGCAATCATCTCACCAGGTACTGGTCCGGTCGGCGCTCCCTGCATGGCATCCAGCCGTTTCAACACAAAATCCCGCCCGTTCTCATAAAAAATTCGATCCGCGATGTGTTCGACACTTAGCCCGTCGGGCAGAATAATCTTTACCGGTGTCTTTATTTCATTCAAGAAGTCGCCAAACTCATTCACGAACTTCTGCTTCAAAACCCCGATATGCCCCATGTCGGGGCAGCAGTCCAGGCCGTCGATGAGGCCATCGAAATCTGAGCCGATGCAGAGCGTTCGTGTAAGCATGGTAGTAGCGGTCGCCTCTCCGCCAATAATGCGGGCTACCTGCATGGCATGAACGATATGCAGGTAAAAATGCCTGGCGTGCAGGTCGGCCAAATTGGTTCGCTTTTTTTTGGCAAAAACACCGCGTTTCCGGATAGCTGAATTTTTGGAAAGGGTGCGAAATTGAGGTTCGGCATTGAATTCTTCCGGGGATATATAATCTGTGTCCGTCAACAGGATCAGTTCTCTGTGCGGGCCATCTTCCACCCGGATTACGTTGGTTCGTTCAGGACGTGGGTCGTTATCTCCATTGGGAATATCCACCACATCCGAATAGCCCAGTACGCGTTGATCCAGTGAGATTCCGATAATGCCATTGGAGCGAAAAATGGCGACAATATCTTCGTTGAAAAGGTTGATGGTACTGACATTGAACCCGATGCTATTATCGTTCAGGTAGGGGTTGGCTTTATTGAGCCGGATGCCGTGGGGGCCCTCGGTATCCGGTGGAGCTATGATGTAATCACTGAACTTCCCGGCTGGGTTATCGAACCAGCAGCCCGTAAACCCCGCGTGCGAGCATACCAGCGGGGTGGTGATATTCTCTGCCTTTCGGAAAGCATACAATTGGCGTCGGGCGATCCACCCCATGTGTTTTACGTCTGCAAGGATTTCTCGGGATTGCAATTCTCGGATCATCCGTTTTCCGGTTTCGGTAAGGCCGTTTCCCTTAGGTCGCAAATGCCTTTCATCAAAGCCGCCGATCCGGAAGGCATCCACGGCATAGGCTTGGTTGGCAAAGAGTTCGTTTGAATCATCGATGTGGACGGGGTTAATGAAAATGATTCGGATACCTTTTGCCCGAAGTTTGTCCAGATTTACCAGTATGTCGGCTATAACCTTATCGGAGTTCGTCTCTTTCAAGTTTGTTCGCAGGCAATGCAGCCCTTCCAGCGAAAATACTAACTGCGGCACGTCGCCAGGTTGGGGATCGAAGGCACTGTCTTTGAGCAATGCTACGACCTGCCCTTTTGCATTGGCCGACTTCAATAATTCCAAATCACGCTCAACCGTTCCAAAGGCGTTATTCGAGTCTTGTAGTGCTTTGAAACTTTCCCCAACCAGCAATTCCCCCAACTTCCCGTTATTGATCAGCCTCATAAAGGGTTTGCTATCGGTAATGAGCTTCATCAAACCTTTGTCTGGAAAAAACAGGGCGGTTATTCCTAGCTTTACGTTATTGTTGTGCAATTGGCTCAGCGACGACTGCGAAGCCAGCGAATGCTCCACCAGAGATCTCAGGGCACACTTTTGCAAACCGTTGAGTTTTTCCAAAAAATCTTTGGTAACGGCGGTAGTCCAGGGATTGGAAAAAGCACCGGGTTGGGTACTGTTGTCCGGACGGGCAAATTGTTTCTTAAGGGTAGCGTGAAAATGCGCGTCAAAGAAGAAATTGGTAGCCATGGGGAAGTCGGTTGGGGAATCAAAATTTAGGCAAGATTCACCAACAAAACCAGTTTGTGAGTCAGGTTTTTATCCAACGGTACCCTTATTTCTTCTGACTTAAAAAAAACCTTAACCTGGTACTCTGTCCATCGCATTTTACTACCGTCATTAGACACGATTACACTGGCACAATTTTTACTTAACTTTGATAAATATCTAGCATTTCCAGCCTGTTTGGCTCCATGAAATCAACTTCTGAGAAACGCCCCCTACGCGAATCGCTACAAGAATACGGCCGGGGCATTGCCGGGGGATTGCTGTTTAGCTTTCCGTTGCTGTATACCATGGAAGTATGGTGGGCGGGCTTCTTCTCCTCGCCGCTGCAGTTGATTCTGGTGATCCTATTTACATTCCTGCTGCTATTAGGTTATAATCGCTACGCGGGCATGCATCCCGAAGCATCCTGGCGGCACGTCATGATTGATTCTGTGGAGGAATTGGGCATAGGCTTTCTGTTATCCCTTGGCTTGTTGAGTGTGCTCGGACGCATTGAAATCGGCAGCATGTCGCTTATCGAGAGTATGGGGAAAGTAGTGATAGAAGCTATGGTAGTATCCATCGGGGTGTCCATTGGCACCGCCCAGTTGGGTATCAATGGGGACGATAACGAGGAGAAACAACAGACCGGTGCGTTCGAAAGAGAACGTCAGTCCGGATTGCTGAGTCTGATCATTCTGGCCCTATGCGGCAGCATTTTGGTGGGGGGTAATGTGGCTCCCACGGAAGAAATTCTGGTGATTGGCGTAGAAGCCCATCCGGGGCATATTCTGGCCATGGCCCTTGTTTCGCTGGTTATCTGCGTACTCATCATTTTTTTTGTTGACTTCGAGGGGTCCGGTAGTCTAAAAAACACCAAGCCTCAAATTTTTACCATTGCGATGGAAACCAGCGTGTGCTATTTGGTGGCCCTTGGAACATCCGCACTGCTGCTCTGGTTTTTTGGCCGACTGACTGGCGGTAGTTTTTGGACCGGCTTTTCGCAGTGCATCGCGCTCGGGGTACTGTCGTCGTTGGGAGCCTCAGCCGGTAGACTACTTATTAAATAAAACTCCTCTCACCACCTTATGGCGAAGATATCAACTCCCTATAAAGACAGAAAAAATGGCCTGGAATGGGCGGTATTTGGCGTGGGGTTAGTACTGGTTCTTACGATCCTTGGCTACCTGATCTACAAAACTGTTACTTATATACCCGGCTCGCCTCATCTGGTGATGGAGTACACCGCTGACCCCGGCCCACACGAGCCCAATCGGTTTCACGTAGTGGTACATAACCGGGGAAATGAAACTGCCGAGTCCATCACCGTAGCCCTGGGACTATTCCGAGAAGGGAAAGAGGTTGACAAAGCCGAACTGGCCATTGATTTTTGTCCCAAGGAATCCACGCGCGAAGGCTGGGTGGCGTTCAGTACCCGCGTTACTCCCGTCGATACCGTCCGCGGGTGGGTGGTAAGTTACGAGAAGCCTTGAGGATCACAACCGCAGCCCCCGCAACCGCAAGCTATTAGTCACCACCGATACCGAACTCAACGCCATCGCCGCTCCGGCAATCATAGGGTTGAGCAGGAATCCATTGACCGGATACAGCACCCCCGCCGCCAGTGGAATCCCGATAAGATTATAGATAAACGCCCAGAAGAGATTTTGGCGAATTGTAGCTACCGTACGCTTCGACAGGCGCAGGGCCTTGGGCAATGCCAGCAGGTCGGAGGTAATGAGGGTCATTTTGGCCACATCCATCGCAATGTCCGAGCCGCGCCCCATCGCCACGCTCAGGTTGGCCTGGGCCAGGGCCTGCGAGTCGTTGATGCCGTCACCTACCATGGCTACCGTTTTACCTTGGGCTTGTAGTTTTTTGACAAAATCCATTTTATCGCCCGGCTTCACCTCAGCTTGAAAGTGCACTATCCCTACCTGCTGGGCTACCTGCGCAGCGGTTTGGGCATTATCGCCCGTCAGCATATATACCTCAATGCCCTGCTTCTGCAGCTTCATAACTGCCTCGACTGAGGTCGCTTTCAACTGGTCGGCCAGAGCAATGAGGGCAATTTGTTGCCCTTGCCATCCTACTCCGATCACGGTTTGGGCCTGGTTTCGGAGGGTAGTGCCTAGCTCCGTTAATTCAGCATTCGCCCGGATACCCTGACTTTCCAGAAAAGCCGGCGTACCAATGACGTAGGTTGTTCCATCCACCAGCCCCGTCACGCCATTCCCCGTCACCGACTGAAAGTCTTCCACCTTGGCAGCCGGACCGGAATTCTCTTTCCCGTAGGCCGCAATAGCTTGCGCCAGCGGATGCTCCGAGCGGGCTTCAATGGCCCGAATAGCTGCGGCATGGCCTGGGGTACTGGCTAGTCCTTCCTGCCAATGCCAGCCCGCTACTTCGGGACGGCCTTCGGTGAGGGTACCGGTTTTGTCAAGCACTATGGCATCTACCTTATGGGCCGTTTCCAGGCTCTCGGCATCGCGGATCAGCATATTGTTTTCGGCTCCCTTACCTACCCCCACCATGATGGCCGTAGGCGTGGCCAGTCCCAGTGCACAGGGACAGGCAATCACCAACACAGATACGGACGTGAGCAGCGCGTGGGTCAGGGCGTTTTCGCCCCCCGCCAGCATCCATACCACGAAGGTCAGAATGGCGATACCAAGCACTACGGGTACAAAGATACTGGCGATTTTATCCACCAGGCGCTGCACGGGAGCCTTACTCCCCTGCGCTTCCTTTACCGTTTTTATGATTTGCGCCAGCACAGTTTGTCTACCCACCTTTTCAGCCACGAATGTGAAGCTTCCTTGCTGGTTAAGGGTACCAGCAAATACCTCCGCGCCCGGCTTTTTCTCGGCGGGTAGCGGCTCGCCGGTCATGAGGCTTTCGTCCACAAACGAATTTCCCGACTGCACGGTACCATCCACCGGAATTTTCTCGCCCGACCGGATCACAATTTCATCACCCAAACGCACCTCTTTCGCACTGATTTCCTGCTCCTGTCCGTCGCGGATTACCCGCACCGATTGGGGTTGCAGGTCCATCAGCTTTCTGAGGGCATCGGAGGTACTGGACTTGGCACGCTCTTCGAGCAGCTTTCCCAATAGAATGAAAAATATAATAATAGCGGCCGCCTCAAAGTACACGTGCGCTTCCAGGCCCCGCGCGTGCCAGTACTCGGGATATAGGGTATTGAAGGTACTAAACAGAAAGGCTATCCCCGTGCTGAGCGCCACCAGGGTATCCATATTGGACTTCCCATGCCGCGCCTGCTTCCAGGCATTGATGAAAAAGTCTTTGCCAAAGTAGACCAGCACCGGCAGCGTCATCACCAGCATGATGTAGTTGACGTAGGGCAGGTGCATGAAGAACATACCCAGCACCATCACTGGAATGACCAAGGCCCCCGCCCCAATGGTGCGGACTTTCAGTTGGCGATAATGCGCCTCCTGCAACGCTTGCTGTGCAGCCTGGGCGTCGTCTTCCTCCTCTTCCAGAATCAGGCCGTAGCCAATGCCCTGCAAAACGGTATCCATATCATCCAGGCTGATTTGTTGCGGGTCAAAACGTACTTGAACCGATTGATTGGCGTAGTTCACCGCCGCCTCCTGCACACCGGCGGTGTTCTGAAGCATGGATTCCACGCTGACAGCGCAACCCGCGCAACTCATGCCGGTGACGGGAAGGGTTATTTTTCTGGTATTATGTTGAATATCAGTTTCCATAGTTTGGGGGGTTAGCTGGTAAGCTGTGAGCCATTTACTTTTTTTAATAAATGGCTTTTGGATATAACAAAGGTACAACCCTTTCCTTCCGGCTCTATTGCAGAACTTTGCGGGAGGCTTACATGATTTTTATTTTATGACCAGTACCATGCACGAAAAGCCTGGTTGAGACTAAGTGAGGCAGCTAGTTTTAGGAGGTATGGGGGTATTACGGGATACAAACAAGTAATCGCCGTTTTCTAACCTACTCAATTAAGTCCACCCACGCACCATGATGTGAACATGCCACAAGGTTTACTTTTTATAAAAAAAACTGCTACATGCAGTTAGGAAATAATGTTTTAGACATTGAACCACCGATCCATAATAACGAAAAAATCCTCCTAAAAGCCTTGGCTTCAGGGAGGACTCGCTACAAAAGAAACAATACGGATTATCGGCTCATTTTTCGCAAAAAAGCAATGCTGACGGGTACCTGGGTTGAGATACTGGGGCTTTCGTCCTCGATGTAGTAGTATTTGATACTACTCGTATCGGCGGCTTTCAGAATTTCGGACAGATTGAGCTGGCCGGTGCCCAGGGCCACGTCATTCTGTACGGGCGTGCCTCCCGACATATTGCCCTCTATTCCTTTACGAAGATCCTTCACGTGCATCAGTTTGAAGCGGGTAGGGTACCTTTTGAGGATAGTGGCCGGGTTCTGACCGGGGAAGAATGTCCAGAGAATATCCATCTCAAAGCTCACGTACTTCGGGTCGGTTTTCTGCACAATGTAGTCGAATAATGTCTTTTCCGCGCCGCCCTTTACCTCAGAAGCTACCTCGGCGGGTACGGGCTGAAACTCGTAGCCGTGGTTGTGGTAACAGAACGTCAGTCCGTAGTTGTCTTGCAGGGTCTTGCCAAATTTATTAAAATCCGCCACGGTTTTTTTTGCTGTTTCCAGCGTGAAATCACCCGTGTGGGGTACCCACGCTACCCGCACGAACTCCGCACCCAGGGTTTTGGCGTTAGTGCCTACCTCCGTAATTTTGTTTTCCAGGTCGGGGTACCCTACGCCAAAAGAAGTACACTTCATGCCGCGCTCATCCAGCAGCGCCCTGATCTCTTTCGCGGTACGTTTAAACAGATTGGAGAATTCGATATTGGTAATACCCAGTGCCTTGATGGTATCCAGCGTAGCGCCTACATCTTTCGAAAAGCTATTGCGGTAGGTGTAGGACACCATGCCGAGTTTGTCTGAATCGGTGGGTGGAAACAGGGATTTACCTTTCTGGGCAAAGGTAACCGGGGCCAACAGGGCCAGGGCAAAAATCAAAGGGAGTGCCTTTTTCATGGGGTAAAGTAGGTTGTTTGATTGGATCGTATAAAAGGAAGCGATGCATGGATTCTCCTGAGCGTGTTCCACCTACCTAATGACGGGGAAAAGGAGCAGTACCCCTAAGAAGGGTTGCATCTACTCAATTATCGAGGCTTATGGGCTAGGTGATTATCTATCCTAATCGACAGTTTTATAGGTATTGCGACCTGCGAATTTATATGAAATCTTTACCCCGGTGCCCTTATCTAAGTCGTTTCACGGGACACTTTTGAAGAATTCCTTCGCTAGTCTTCGCAGGGTACCTTACTGAACGCGGTGCCCGAACCAAAATCCAGCGTGGCGGTGTTCTTGAAAATTATTTTACCATCCTGGTCTTCTATATCGCCGTACCCTTCCACGAAACCATCGGCTTTTTTCAAAAAAGCTACCTGCCGTACTGACTCGGTACCTTCGGACATGAAAGTGTAGTCGGCTAGTAGCGTGTCGCCGTGCATTTCGCCGCGCAGGGTACCTTCGTTAGCGTCTTTTTCGTAAAAGTTGTAGGAAAGGTTTCCCGTTATATCTTCCCCTTGATTCTTTAGCTGTAAGCGCATGGTATCGGCACCCATTACAGACTCATAACAGGACGAAGAAGCAACCGGGTCAGAAACCCGAGGCTCCTGAATAGTATCAGTCTGGTCGGCTTTTTCGGATGAACAAGCCATTACGAGGAACAAGGCGACGAGGATTGGGACTAGCTTCATGGGTGACAGTAGGTGGGTATGACGAGGGAAATTACATTGAGACAAATGGGCTACGAACACCGTACCCGCTAGAAGACGGTGCTACTTAAAATACTTGTCGATCAGATACTGCGGCTGCCATTGATCGGGTTTGCGCTCGATGGTGCGGTAGTCCCAGGTGAGGGGCTGGATTTTGGCGGCGGTCAGGGGGGCGGTGTCCCCGTAGCGTTTTTGCTCCGTGGCCAATTGACCCAGCATCGTCTGCACCCGTTGGGCCTGCTCGGGCTTTTCGGCCAGGTTGGACAGTTCGTAGGGATCGTTTTGCAAGTCAAAAAGTAAGGTATGATCTACCGTGGGATACCGAATAAGCTTGTAGCGATTGTCGCGCACCGAGCGCTGGTGATCCATGTAGGCGTTTAGGATGTAGGGACGCACCGACTGCGTTTTTCCCTGAATCAGTGGGAGTAGCGACTGGCCATCGATGCCCGTCGGTTGGGGTACCCCCACGTACTGGCACAGCGTCGGGAACAGGTCGAAGAGGTAGGCAAAAGCGTCGGTTTTTTTATTTTTAGGAATCCCTTTTCCAGCCAAAATTAACGGTACGCGCATGGAATGTTCGTAGACACTTTGCTTGCCTAACAGCCCATGACTTCCCAGCGCCAGCCCATTGTCTGACGTGAACACAATCAGGGTATTTTTGTCCAGGCCTTTCTGCTTCAATTTGGCAATAAGTCGGCCCACGGAGCGATCGAGGTGGGTGATGAGGGCGTAGTACTCGGCGGTTTGGGCGCGGATTACTTCCGGCGTGCGCGGCCACGCGGCCAGTACCTCGTCGCGGATGGCCATGGAGTTGCCAAAACTGAACGGATGCAACGGCATGAAGTTGGGCGGGAGCGGAACGCCCTGTTCGTCATACCCTTTCAAATACTCCGGTAGGGGCGAGCGGGGATCGTGCGGCACGCTGTAAGGTACATAAGCGAAGAATGGTTTTTTATCGTTTTGTCGGTCCAGAAATTCCAGGGCCGTCTCGGTGAAAATATCCGTTGAAAAACCTTTTTTGACGGGCGCAGTAAAGGTGCCATCGGGTTTGAGATCGTGGAGAGCTACCTCGAAATGATTGGCCATGCCACCCAACAGTACGTTCTGGGCTATATCAAAACTGGGCGCTACGGCCTTGGGTTCGTTGTGCCACTTGCCCGTCAGGAAGGTTGTGTAGCCGCGCTCGCGCAGGTGCATCGGCAGGGTGCGCACCCCATCCAGCTTGTCCCACACCCGGAAGTACGACTGCCCGCTCATGAGCATGGCCCGGCTTGGGGCGCAGATAGCCCCGTGGTGCCCACCCAGAATGTAGGCGCGGGTAAAGGAGGTACCCTCACGGGCCAGGCTGTCGAGCACGGGCGTTTTGACGTAGGTATTACCATAGCTACCCAGGGCATCAGCCCGCATGTCATCGGCGAAGATGAACAGGATGTTTGGGTGGGACTTGGTGGATTGGGCTTGAAGTACGATTGAATTCAGAAGAAAAAACAGAAAAAAAAGCGACAGGGAAGCGTTCTTCATAGAAGTAGTAGTTTGCTTCAATAAGCAGTTGTTGGGAGGAATCTACGGGGAGGAAGAAGAAATACCTTACTACCTGACCATTTTCAGGATCCTCCTGCTACCGGGACTTGGCAGTTCAAGGAGGTACATGCCGCTGGAAAGCGATGCTGTATTGATTTAAAAGATGGGCTGGTCGGGTAGGGTATATGTGGCGAGTGGGGCACCGGTAAGGGTAGTTATTTTCAGGGAAGAGTAACTACGAATATTGTGGATAGTGACTGTGTTTGGATACCCGGAAGGCTACCCGCTCTCATGCATTTTTGAAACATGAATCCGAGCCTGCAGATGACCCGGAGGGGTTCGTAGTCTTTTTAAACTCCTGGTTGCATACCGTATCCGCGATGTAGTTTACCCACGAATCACTGTATTGGCATCATTAAATTTTCCCTGCTCGTAGTCCGCCAGATTGGTCAGGGTGATGCGGGCGATTTCGGTTAAGGCTTCCTCGGTAAAGAATCCCTGGTGGGAGGTAATAAGAACATTGGGAAAGCTGATGAGGCGCATCAACGTATCGTCGGTGATGATTTCTTCGGAAAGATCCTGGAAGAAAAAATCGGTTTCCTGCTCGTACACATCGATGCCCAGGTACCCTACCTTTCTTTTTTTTAGGGCGCGAAGAATCGCTTTTGTGTCGATCAGCGCGCCCCGGCTGGTGTTGATGAGCATAACGCCGTCTTTCATCTGCCGTAGACTATCGGCGTTGATCAGGTGGTGGTTTTCGGGCGTGAGCGGGCAGTGTAGCGACACCACGTCCGCTTCCCGGAACAGTTCTCCGATCGGGACGTAGGCTACCCCCTGCTGCCGAAGCGTTTCGTTGGGGTAGGGGTCGTAGGCCAATACCCGGCAGCCGAAGCCCTGCATAATGGTGCAGAACACCTGCCCGATTTTCCCCGTCCCGATAACGCCCACCGTTTTTTTATACAGGTCGAAACCTTCCAGCCGATCCAGCGCGAAATTCCCCTCCCGTACCCGGTTGTAGGCTTTGTGGGTTTTGCGGTTGAGCGTCAGGATCAAAGCTACGGCATGTTCGGCCACCGCATGGGGCGAGTAGGCCGGTACCCGCACGACGCTCAGGCCAAATTCCTGGGCTGCCTCGATATCCACATTGTTGTAGCCCGCACAGCGCAGCGCCACCAATTTTGTTCCATGATCCGCCAACTGCCTCAGTATTTCCCGATCCAGCTGATCATTGACAAAAGCGCAAATGGCTTCGTGTCCCCGGGCCAATGCGACCGAACCCAGATCCAGACGGTTTTCAAAGTAGAATATTTCCTGGTTGTATTCCGCCGTGTAGCGGTCAAAGTAGGTATGGTCGTGGGGCTTAGCGCTGAAAAAGGCGGTTTTCATGGGGTAGGTTTTTTCTTTTTGGGTAGTGGCTTCCGATTTGAAACCTCACGGCGAGGTATCTCGCGGCTTGTCTTCCACCTTGGATTTTAAGACCCTGATCGGCTAATATACGGCTAATCACGGCCATGTTTCCCACACTGGCAAACGCGAGGTGATCATAACGTTATCGGGCAACCGCGCTGTGGCGGGCCGATCTGGCTTCGGATCGGTGATAGCGGAGGGGCAGGTACATCGAGGCAGTACGCTGGGTTGACCGTTTACTAAGAATCGGCACATTTTATTAGCTATAGCGTTATTTTTACAGACTAATTCGCTCAGAATGAGGGAGAAAGTACTGTATCATTTTTTAATAGCAACAGCTAATCTAAAACCCAAAACCATGAATCCAAATAAAGCATTGTGGGAAAAAGGCGATTTTACCCGTCTGGCCGAAACCATGCGCGAAAGCGGCGAGGAACTGGTCGCCAAACTGGACATTACACCGGGTATGAAAATTCTTGAATTGGGCTGCGGAGACGGCACCACGGCCATACCCGAAGCAAAACGAGGTGCCCAGGTACTGGGCGTCGACATCGCCAGCAACCTGGTAGCGGCTGGCAACCAGCGCGTCAGGAAGCTGGGGCTGACCAACTGTACCTTTCAGGAAGGGGATGCCACCGATCTGCATGAGTTAGCGGATCATTCGTTCGATCGGGTCGTCAGTATCTTCGGGGTCATGTTTGCCCCCCGGCCGTTCGATGTTGCTAAGGAAATGGTGCGGGTGACGAGCCCCGGCGGCAAAATCGTGATGGGCAACTGGATACCGGGTGATCCTACTCTGGTAGCTCAAATTCTGAAGATCAGCTCGGCCTATACGCCACCCCCGCCCGAGGGATTCATCAGTCCGATGCTGTGGGGCGTGGAGGCGCACGTGATCGAGCGGTTTGGGGCGGCGGGGATAGCCAAAGAAAACATATCCTTTGTCCGCGATACCTTTACCTTTCACGCCGACTTTTCACCTTCGGAATTTGTCAGCAGATTCCGGGACTACTACGGCCCTACCATGAATGCGTTCGAAGCGGCCGAAAAGAACGGCAAAGCCCAGGATCTGCAAAAAGAGCTGGAAGAATTGTTCAAAACTCAGAATACGAGCACCGCCCCCGATACCCTCGCTATACCAGCTACCTACCTGCGGGTAACGGTGCAGTGTTGATTTTGGGGTAATGCAGTCGGAGGGTCTGACATTATTCAAAGTGCAGGGATTGAAACTGAGGCTGGAGATTCTAAAGCCGAAAAAGGTACGCTGCGAGGAAGCAGGGTACCTTTTTTTATGGAAAGTATTTGTACTACGAAACCACAAAAATTAATACTTTGGACTCAGGAAGCGGGGGGCATCAAAATCCTCCTTCCTATAACACCCGAATTCCCGTCAGAAACCCATGATCAACCGTCGCCAATTTATTGAAACCACCGCCCGGGGTTTAGGCTTATTGAGCGTAATCCCTTCTTTTCCGGTACCCGGTTCGGCTGTTCTAAAGAAAAAGGTACTTTGCGTCGGTGGCCATCCCGACGACCCCGAAAGTGGCTGTGGGGGTACCCTGGCCCGTTTAGCCGCAACAGGGCACACGGTGAAGGCCGTGTACCTGACTACGGGCGAAGCCGGAATACCCGGAAAATCACATGCAGAGGCCTCCTCCATCCGCAGGAAGGAAGCCGAGGCCGCGTGCCGGATTTTGCAGGTAGAGCCGCTGTTTTTTGGCCAGATCGATGGGGCCTCCGTGCTGGACAATGCGGCGGTGGAAAAAATGAAGCAGCTCTTTCTCTCCGAAAAGCCGGATGTCGTGTTCGCGCACTGGCCGGTGGACTCCCACAAAGATCACCAGATCGCCAGTTTGCTGGCGATGCAGATGCAGCCTTATCATCCCTTCGCGCTGTATTTTTTTGAAGTGTGTACCGGCATGCAATCCATGGGTTTTCATCCCACCGACTATGTGGATATCAGCCCTACCCAGGAGCAAAAGCGAAAAGCCCTGTACTGCCACGCGAGTCAGGATCCACCGGGTATTTACGCCTGTGGCCATGCCGCAATGGAAGAGTTCCGGGGGCGGGAAATCGGGGCCAGGGCGGGTGAGGCCTTCGTCCGACTCGCGGGAGGTACCTCCACCGGGATTTCCCTGGCCGAGCTGCTTTAACGAGCAGCAGGAAAGCAGAGCGAACTATCGATCAAATGTCCCTTTTTGGAAGCAGGAGGTGTGCCACATAGTCGTACACTCCTGGGGGATGCGGTACTCCCCGGATTTAGCCCTGCTGAATGATAATCTTACCCAGGTGCATATGCCTGGTAACTGCCTGCGGGTAACGATGCAGTGATTGTTTTTAGGTTGAAGTTGGAAGTAACAGGACTGATTTGCAACCCCCCCGAACGCGCCAGGATCTCCATGCTCAACTGATTGCTACCTTTCTAACAAGCCTTCTGCCAATCGGTGCCACTGGAACTTTGAAAAAGCGGCTATGGCCGATAGCCCCACAACAAACTGGCGCGCCTTATCCACCAGGTCTCCCTCCTTGTTTAGCTTGGTGTTCCGGTCGTATATCCCGGCCGTGATTCGTTTTCCCTCGCGGGTTACCGTAAAGTTACTGGTAGATTCCTTCGAGTAAAAATGGGCCACTTCCGGATCGGGATTGTGGGGGTTGGGACAGGGGCGTACCCGGATACCCACACTCTCCATGTCAGCTTCCGAAACGGACTTTATTTCTTCCACCCGAACCCAATCGTACCCCTCGCCGGTCATTGAGCCTGGACCCGGAACATCGACCTTAAAATAATCCTCCTGTTGAACGGGGCGATTCGCTTCCTTTCCCTCGGGATCCACCACCTGAAAATCCGACGTTCCTACCCCCGCCAGCTCACCCCACGAGTTGACGTCAAGCAGGCGTTTGCTGGTTACCTCAAAAAACGCTTTGGCTTCGGCGGCGCTATCAAAATCAACGGAGCGCTCCGTGTCAATGATTTTCCCGGTGTAATTTTTGGGAATAACTCCCGATTGATTTTTTTCTTTCATGATGTAGAACAGGTTGGGGTTGGTAGCTCAATATTCACGCCTAAGATTCTCCATTCTTCCCACAGACAAGCAATGAGGCCCGTAGTCTCTAACATGATAAATTTTGTACCAGGCCGGCTGCCGGATATCATTCCCTTTTTCCCTGGCACCCGGTCTTCCGTCCCCGGCGAAGACGCCTTCAGAACGCCAGCCTTCCACCAAAGGGTAGTCGAAGAATGGCTGTTGCGAGCCAGCCCTGCTACCCGGGACCGAGGCTACCCTTACAGCGTTGACAAGCCTGGCAACGGGGCAGCCAACCAATAAAAAAAGGTACCCCACAGCAGGGTACCTTTTTGGCAATAGAGTATCGATGGGTTTTAACGGGCGATTTGGAACCTGTGATGACGGGATACACATCCTAGTGTGGGTAGTGTATAGGCGG
>JBBRDE010000001.1:0-73153 GCA_038204185.1 Cytophagales bacterium | reverse complement strand
CAACAAATCGATCTCGTCGTCGGCCCAAAGGATTTTGTATTGCATGGTTTAGAGTTTTGTTTTTATGGAAAAATAAATAAGCCAGCAAGTCGCTGGTGAGTACCTGCTGCGTGGCCGTTTTCTTTGTAATAATCTAGTTCTAACGTAGAATGAGGTACTCTCGTACGTAGTGATCGGCTGGAAAATTCTTAAAAACCGGATAATTTGGTCGCGCCCAACCTATATACGTTACTAGAAGATTAGCGAATTAGTATAAAAACTTTCGTGCCACGCGTTCCAGATCCTCGGGAGTGTCAATGCCATGCGAGTCGTCGGGCGTAATGACGGCCTGGATTGTGAAGCCATTTTCAAGCCAGCGGAGCTGCTCGAGCGCCTCGGCTTTTTCTAGTGACGATACGGGCAGCTGCGTAATCTGGGCCAGCACATCGGTCCGGTAAGCGTAAATGCCAATATGTTTGTAAAATGTATGGCGGGTGAGCCAGGCCGCCCCTTCCGTGCCTCGCACAAAGGGAATGGTTTGCCGACTGAAGTACAGCACATTCCGCTTGGCACTCAGTACCGCCTTGGGCGTGTTTCGGTTAAAAAGCGTTTCCTCGTCCTCGATCACCTTTACCAGCGTAGCTAGTTGTATTTTGCCATTGAGGACAGCCGCTAGCCGATTGATCTGGGTAGGTTGAATAAAAGGTTCGTCGCCCTGGATATTGATCACGTAGTCATAAACGCCCTCCAGATATTGCAAGGCTTCAAAGCAGCGGTCGGTGCCGCTTTGATGATTTGTGGACGTCATCACGATTTCGCCGCCGAAGGCCCGGACGTGGTCATAAATACGTGCGTCGTCGGTAGCTACTACCACGTGCGAAAGCCGCGAGGAAAGTTTGGCTTGTTCATAGACGCGACGGATCATACTAACGCCCCCGATTTCGGTCAGCGCTTTAGCGGGAAAGCGGGTAGAGGCATAGCGGGCAGGAATAATTCCAACGATTTGCATCAGAAAAGGGACTTCTTTTTGGCAAAATACCAAAAAACCAACAGTCATTGTCCATTAGACAATAGCTTTACTACTTGATTTATAAAGCCAAATCTACCACATCCAACGCAATACCTGTGCTACTGTCCCCGGAAAACCTATTCTCGCATTCCTTTTCGCAGACTATTTGGCGTATCCTGCCGCATCCTACCCGCGACGAATGGGCGTTGGAGTTGCGCGATGCCGACCAGAAAACTGTTTCGTGGGCTTTACTGGACCTAACCCTACCTGCCCTACGCTGGCATACTACACTGGAAGCCAGCGACTGGTGGAGTACCCTGACGGCTTTTGCGGGGGATGCTCTTTATATTCATAATTACCGGTACCCCGATATTCCTGAACCGACGGATTTATTGGCCGTTTCGGCCAAGGAGGGTACCCTGGGCTGGATCCTGTCCGGCTGGTTACTTGTCGGTGAACAACCAGGGACAGGAAACCTAATCGTGGCGCAAAAACTACCCCAAAACACTCGGTACCAGCTATGCAATCCCCAAACGGGCTTACTCGGGTCCGCCATCCAGGAAGCTAAAACACCTCCCTCGCCCACGCCCGACTACCGCGCTCCGGTCCGGTATGAACCCCGGGATGTATACTTTGACGTACTTTCATCGTTTTTGGAGAAAATGGTCGGCGTCCATAGCCCAATCGCCATGGATTACCTTGAAGCGAACCCGTATTTAGTCTTTTCTTATTATCTTTACGAGCAGGAAAAAGTAGCTCAGTATCTTCTGGTTGTTGATCGTGCGAAGCAAATTGTCTATCATGAACGGCTGAGTGAAAATCGACAGGGCGTGGGGCGGGATACGATTTTGTGGAAAGCCGGTCGTCTGGTTTGTCTCCGGAATAGCAATGAATTCATCAGTATAAAATTGACCTTCTAGAATGAAATATTTAATTGGCCAGGTAGTTCTAATCGTCTGTTTTGCAGCCATTACACCGTCCGTGCAGGCGGCGTTATCGGGTACAAGCTTGATTGTCGTCCTCAGGGATTCTATCGGGACGGAGCGGGCGAATGGAAAAACCTATATTCTGCATAAGGTAGACCCTGGACAAACGCTTTACGCCGTCATGCGACGATATGGCGTTTCGGTGGGTGAAATTAAGGCTGCCAATGCGGGTATGGCGGACAATCTGCGGACGGACCAGGTAATTCGGATACCCTATTCGCCTCCCAAATCGAGCCGTGTGTCGGGCCGCGAAGAGCGAATCGCGGCCCGGGAGGAAAAGAAAAAAATTGAAGAAACGAAAACGGAGACTACTCCGGCGGCTTCACCTCCTCCTGCCAAAACTCCTGCGGGAATCCATAAAGTGGAGCAGGGCCAAACACTGTACAGTATTGCGGTAAAATATGGTGTGCTCATGGCGGACGTCCGTAAATGGAATGGTCTGACTTCCGACAACGTACAGCTGGGACAGGATTTGGTTATATCCGAAAAAGCCTATTCTGATCGCCGTCCGAGTGTAACCCCTTTCCCAGCACCAGCACCAAAGGAACCCGAAAAAACTGAAACAGCTCCCCCCCCCGTAGCGGCTGTGGAGAGACCCAAAAAGCCGGCAATGGAAGAGAGTAAGCCGGAACCCAGGGAAGCGATGGGCCACCGGATGAGCGAGTCGGGTTTGGCCGAACTGATCGAGACCCAGGAAAGTAGCAGCAAGTACCTGGCGCTGCACCGCACGGCCCCACTCGGTACCTTGATTGAGGTGAAGAACCAATACAATCAGGAAAAGATATGGGTGAAGGTAGTGGGCAGGATTCCTACTACGAGCATTAACGAGGATATTGTGATCAAACTGTCGGCGCGGGCGTTTGAGAAACTTTCTCCCAATAGCCGTCGTTTTAGGGCAGAGATCAATTATATCTCGGCCAACTGATACGCATGAAACACTCTCCCGAATTCAAATCACGCCGCGAAGAAGAACGCGCTGAACTCAAAAAGACCACCGGCTACAAAGTGTGGAGTGTGGCTTTTACGCTATTATATCCTTTTATCGCGGTATTCACCTTCTTGTTTTCCAGCCTGGTGATGGTGTTTTCCGGCATCTCGCAGGGGCTGGCTTACGTACTGGGAAAGGTTGTTCGTAGATAGTCCCTTGAACGAGTCACTAGCCGAACTGCTCGAACGCAAGTATGAGCAATACAATCGACCTCCTTTTATTCCGCACGATCCCATTAGTATTCCGCATCGGTACAGCCAGAAGCAAGATGTCGAGATCATGGGTTTTTGGGCAGCCATTCTGGCGTGGGGACAGCGCAAAACCATCATCAACAAAAGTCTGGAACTGGATGCCCTTATGGATCATGCGCCCTACGATTTTGTGTTGAATCACCATGAATGTGATCTCAAACGTTTTTTATCCTTTAAGCACCGTACCTTCAATGCGACGGATACGCTGTATTTTCTCCATTTCTTTCAGGATTTTTACAAAAAACATCAATCACTCGAAGAAGCTTTTCTGGTACCCGGACAGGCGCAACAAATCACTACGGAAAGCAGTCTGATTGCTTTTCATGACCTTTTCTGCGGCCTGGACCACTTCCCAGCTCGTACCCGTAAGCATATTGCCACGCCCGCCCGAAAGTCTACCTGCAAACGGCTGAATATGTTTCTGCGCTGGATGGTACGGAAGGATGATCATGGGGTGGATTTTGGAATCTGGCATCAGATTCGATCCCACCAGTTGGTGATGCCCTGCGATGTCCACGTGGACCGCGTGGCCCGATACCTGGGTCTGATTCAGCGTCCGAAAACCGATTGGCTCACTGCGCTCGAACTCACTGCTACGCTGCGGGAACTCGACCCTAATGATCCGGTGAAGTATGATTTTGCGCTGTTTGGGCTGGGGATCGAGGGATATGTATAGGTAAAGATAGTTCACGTAGTTTCAGCCTGTAAACAGAGAACAGTTTATATTTGTTAGGGAGGTGATAACTCTAATTTGTTTCTACTATGAAAGCTTATCCACTTGTTCTAGCTTTAGTCATTCCTCTTCTAAGCTGCACTACCTCCACTTCTCAACAGAACAAAACCGGTAGTACCCCACCTGATACCAGCGTGTATGGCCGCATGATGGCCACCCGCGATGGAATCGGCAAGACCTACCTTGGACGGGAAATCGCGCACGTGATGGGCTTCGGGGGCGCAAGTTGGCTGGAACGCGACGAACGACAGGAAGAAGAAAACACGGCCTTGGCGATCAGTAGATTGCCTATTTCTGGTACCAGCGTGGTCGCCGACGTTGGAGCCGGAACGGGCTACTACACATTCAGAATTGCGCCCAGGGTACCTCAGGGTAGAGTGTATGCCGTCGACGTGCAGGATGAATCGGTGACCTATTTGCGAAAAAAGGCGCAGGAGCTGGGACTGAACAATGTGGAAGTGGTAAAGGGTACCTCCCAGTCACCTAACTTACCCGAGAATTCGGTGGATTTGGCGATCATGGTGGACGTGTACCACGAGTTGGAGTACCCGCACGAGATGCTGCAATCTTTGCGTAAATCGCTAAAAGCAGACGGTAAGATACTCTTGCTGGAATATCGGGCGGAAGATCCGGCCATCCCGATTAAGAAATTACACAAACTCAGCGTGGCCCAAGCTACTAATGAAATGAAGGCTAACGGTTTCAAACTCGTTCAGCGCGGCGATTTCCTCCCGATTCAGCATTTTCTGGTGTATGAAAAAGAGTGAAAAAAGGGGGGAAGACGTTTGATGTCTTACATTTAATTCATTCCGGGAATTTAATCAGAAAGAGGCTGCTGGAAATTGCCAGCAGCCTCTTTTCACTCTCAATAAACAATCTTCGCCACGGGGTGCCCCGCATTATACACTATAAAAAACTACATCGCCCCGTTGATGAATTCCAGCGTGTCGATAGTGTACAAGCGTTTTCCCCCAGTATTGGGATTCTTAAATACAAGGTACAGGTTGCGCTGACGTCGGTCGGCAGGTACCTGCAAGGGGATTTCCACTTCACCTTTGGTGCCTTCGGTAATGTTTACTGACCCTATTTTCGGACCGGTAGGGGAGTCAGCGCGAACTTCCAGGACACCTCCTACGGTCATACCTTTGGTGGAGGATACACCGGCTTTCAAGTTGCTGATCCCTGTCAGGTCGATATTTTCGTAAACTACGTAACCGCCATCCGTGGTAGCTACCACTATTTCGTCCCCTTCGGGAAGCTTATATTTCACAAAACCTTTCCCTGAGTCATAGTTGGTGGCTTTCATTTTGGCCGGACGTAACGCAATAGTTTGGCTACCCGTAAGCGGGCCAATGACGCCATTTCCCTTGTCGGTGTAGCTGGCTGTGAACACGTACGATCCCGGCTTAGCCTTGGACTCAGCCACATAAGTACCCGTCAGGGGCTCGCTCTTGATTTTCTTCTCACTACCCAGGGATAGGACATACTTTACCATATCCTCGGCTTCCTGCTGTTTCAGCTGAGGGTGTGCGGCCATGGCCTGCTCACCCCACACGCCGCCTCCGCCTTTGATGACCTTCTCCGCCAGCATCTTTACCGCATTACGTTCTTTTGCGTATTTTTTGGCGACATCAATGTATGCCGGACCAATGGATTTTTTATCGACACTGTGGCAGGCTTTACAGTCGCTCAACTCGATCAAACGCTTGCCCGTAGCAAATCCCGTGTTGGCCTGATGGCCCTGAGCAATCATAGTCTTGTCGAAACCTTCAAGGTAGTTCACCGTAAGTAATACGTCATTTTGATCTACTCCCTTAGCCAGAGTACCGTCCTCTTTATCGTTCACCTTTACTTCGTAGGCAATGGGTTTCTTATCCCAGAAAAACGACTTATTGCCTTTCAGAGCAATTTCCACATCCGGTACAGCATTACCTACTCTTACTGAGACGTTAGAGGTAGCTACATTGCCCTTAGCGTCGGTCACTTTCAACAGAGCGGTATAATCGCCGGCCTTGGTGTACGTAAACGTAGGATTGGCCTCGGTGCTTTTAGGAAGTCCCTGGCCAAAGTTCCACTCGTATTTGATGGCATCTTTGTCGTAATCTTTAGATCCTTTTGAGGAAAAAGCAACCTTCAAAGGTGCTGCTCCCACGGTTTTATCCGCCGTTGCCAAAGCAACCGGGGTCCGGTTACCGGCATTGTAGGTGATGTGAGTCAGTCGGGCTTCATCGTTCTGCGCAAACCAGTTGCTACCGTATTCGAGCATATAGAGCGAACCGTCTTTGGCAAACTGCATGTCCATAGGGTGATTGAATTCAGCGGTGGGCATGAAGCGCTCCATCGAGACAAAGTCGCCGCTGGAAGTCATGGTTACCGGATTGACCCAACCCCGAATCCAGTCGTAGGCGAAGAATTTGCCATCATAATAGCGGGGAAACTTTACTTTGGAATCAGCATAGTCGTCATAGTAGTATACCGGACCACCCATGGCGTTGCGCCCCCCTTTTCCCACGATAGCGCCAAATTCGGGCGAATCGGCATAGGGATAGTAAATGAAGGCCTTGTTGGCAGGAGGCAGTTCCTTCAGGCCGGTGTTTTTGGGTGAGTCATTGATGGGTTTAGCCGGGTCGAACTTGGGTCCCGATTCTTTGGTGGCAAAATCGTATCGGTTATAAGCCCGATTGTCCGCCACAAACAGCGGCCAGCCAAAGTACCCCGCCTTGCGGGCCTGGTTGACCTCATCGTAGCCCCGTGAGCCCCGGCCTTCCTTGTCTTCCCCGGCATCGGGCCCTACTTCACCCCAGTACAAAAAGCCGGTTCGCTGATCGACTGAAATGCGGTAAGGGTTACGGTTTCCCATGACATAAATCTCGGGCCGGGCGTTGGGGGTACCTTTGGGAAACAGGTTGCCTTCTGGAATATCATAACCGCTATCGGCTTTGGGCTTGATGCGCATGATCTTACCGCGGAGATCATTGGTATTGGACGAGGTTTCGCGCGCATCGAAGCCGTTCATCTCGGAGCGCCCATCCATCGGGCCGTAGCCGTCGGACTTGAAAGGGTTGGTATCGTCGCCCGCTGAGAGAAACAGATTGCCTTTGCTGTCCCACGCGATGGAGCCGCCCGTATGGCAGCAGTCAGTGCGCTTTACCGGGACCGTCAACAATACCTGTTCGGTAGATAGCAGCAGGGTGTCTTTTTGAAGGTCGTATTTGAACCGGGAAAGATGCTGAGCGGTGTCGGCAGCGCTCGAAAGGGGCGAGTAAAAGAGGTACACCCACTTATTTTCGTTGAATTTTGGGTCGATGTTCAGTCCCATTAGTCCATACTCAAACTTCGTGAAAACAGGCACTTCGGCCACTACCTTCGTTTTCCCGTTTCTGGGATCATACAATTTCAGCTTGCCTTTCCGCTCAGCGAACAACACGCGTTGATCGTCCAGAACCACCAGTTCGGTAGGTTCATCAAGCTGGTCTACCAGTACTTTACGAACAAAACGGTTTTCTTCGGGACGCGATTTGGTATAGTCCAGTTTTTCGGCCATAGCCCATTGCATGCCATTCAGCAGGTGTTTCATGAACACGGGATCGGCGTAGGTTTCGTCGGTATGACCGAAATTGGTGTAGAAAGCCTTACCGCCGTCGAATTCATGGAACCAGGCAATCGGGTGATCGTCACCCATTTGACCTTCTTTATAAGTTTTCTCGTCCATCTTGACGAGCACTGTTACGTCTTTGTTGAAATTCTTGAAATCATAAAACTCATCCTTCACCGTCCAGCGATCAGGGAAGCCTTCCATGGACGGGTGATTGCGGTTGACGACGTAGGCCTCGGCGGTCTGCACGTTGTTCTTGGGGTGGCTCGCAAACTGCGCCCCAGCTAGCTTGTTGTACCAGGCCCAGTCGTACTCAGTGTCCGTGGCAGCATGGATACCTACGTAGCCGCCTCCGGCCTGAATGTACCGCTCGAAAGCTAACTGCTGTTCGTCGTTGAGCACATCGCTTGTCGTGCTGAGCCATACAACTTCATTGTATTTTTTTAGATTCTCGTCCGTAAACGCATTTGCATTTTCAGTCGTGTCGACACCGAAACCATTTTCTTTGCCTAACTTCATGATGAGTTTCTGACCCGTTGGGATGGAGGCGTGGCGGTACCCTTTGGTTTTGGAGAACACGAGCACCCGCTTTGCGGTAGTCTGCGCTACAGAAGCACTCACACCAATGCAGCAAACGGCAAATATAAGCAGGCTATTATTGATGATTTTTTTAAACAAAATGGACATGGGTTAAAGAGGTTAGATTGCATTCAGTAGTAAAACGATAAGAAATAGAAGTTGTTTGAAGAGACGTGGATTGAAAGCTTCACACTCTGCTTGCTTACCGGAACCTCAAAGTTAATGATGAAAACGTTAGGTTATGGGGAATTCTTATGGTTTTTTTGGGAAATAGTGTCAAATAGACACCTTTGAAGGTAATCAGGTCAATCACATACATCAGTACGCCTAGTGGGGGGATACGAAAAAGGCGTTCCGATATGATGGAACGCCTTCTATGGAGACTCGTTGTAACAGTGATAAATGGAAACGTACTGTACGCCCCAAAAAAAAGTACCTAAAGGGAGGTGAGCCCCAAATTTTATATTCCCAGCACTCTCCGGTTGAAGTCCTCGTCGGCACCCGTCCCTGCAAAGTCGTCGAAGGCTTTGGTGGTCACTTCAATGATATGGCTTTCGATGAAAGGTGCGCCTTCGGCCGCTCCCTGTGTGGGCGACTTGATGCAGCATTCCCACTCCAGCACGGCCCAGCTTCCGTAGTCGTACTGCGAAAGTTTGGAGAAAATTCCCGAGAAATCGACCTGCCCGTCGCCCAGCGAACGGAAACGGCCCGCGCGGTCGGCCCAGCCCGCAAAACCGCTATACACACCCTGCCTTCCGGTAGGGTTAAATTCGGCATCCTTAACGTGGAACGCTTTGATTCGGTCGTGATACAGATCAATAAATGTTAGATAATCCAACTGTTGTAGTACGAAGTGACTGGGGTCATAGAGGATGTTGGCGCGCGTGTGACCATCCACGGCATCCAGAAAACGCTCGAAGGTAGCACCATCGAAGAGGTCTTCGCCGGGATGTAGCTCGTAACAAAGATCGACACCTGCCTCGTCAAAAGTATCCAGGATTGGTTTCCAACGCTTTGCCAACTCGCCAAAAGCCGTCTCTACCAGACCTTGCGGACGCTGGGGCCAGGGGTACATGTAGGGCCAGGCCAGTGCGCCCGAGAAACTGGCGCAAGCAGTTAATCCCAGGTTTTGGCTGGCTTTAGCGGCCATTGTGAGCTGGTCGACCGCCCATTCCTGCCGCGCTTTGGGATTGTTCCGTACTTCGGGTACGGCAAAACCATCGAACATGGCGTCGTACACCGGGTGGGAGGCTACGAGTTGTCCCTGCAAATGCGTAGAAAGTTCAGTGACTTCCACGCCGATGTCTTTCAATTTTCCCGTGAATTCGTCACAGTAGGTTTTCGACTCAGCGGCCTGTTTCAAATCGATACAGCGCGGATCCCAGCTCGGGATCTGGATACCTTTATAGCCCAGATCGGCCATGTATTGGGCAATGCCTTCCAATGTGTTAAAAGGGGCTTCATCGCCCAAAAACTGAGCCAAGAATACAGCGGGGCCTTTTATGGTTTTCATAGTGGTCAATTAGGAATTAGTGAATGTCGGAATTATAAATTTGAACTGTCGGGGTAGTTAATCTGATACCAAGCTTTATCGCGATACCAAGGAATCAAGTTGGACGCAGGGAACTACGTGCTTTTGCAAGAATTTTTAGGATTTCCAAAGTCTCTGTTTTAAGTGATATGAGTTTCTTCTCATCGATGATCCCTGCTTCCTCCAAGATTTCTAGCCAAATAAAGACTCATCTGCTTCTTCGATTGTTATGGAGAGTTTTGAAAAGCATTCTGCTTTACTACTCCCCCTGCAAGATGCTCGATAATTTGTGCCGGTAGAGGTAGCAGAGCTTAAAAGTTGTTTTCCAATGATGCGAGCTTCTTCGGAAGATGGTAAGGCTTTATAGAGCTTAATATGGCCTCAGACCTTATTTCTTGGTTCTTTCCCGCATTGCTTCTACCAAAATCAGACCTCGTCTGGTACTCGTATTCAGCGCCTTTCTCCACCCACCAATCTTTGTCCATAGCTGTAATTTTCAAAGATACTGTCGGAATGCCGGCAGGAGTGGAAGGTAAATAAACAATATTCCAACATTCACTCCCTTCGACATTCCGACATTAAAAAATTAAACCTCCACCCACTTCTCGCTCCGCGCGCTTTCGAGTATCTTTTCGCAAATCAGCAACTCGCGGTAGCCGTCGGCGAAGGTAGGGTAGGTAGGGTTTTCGGGTTGCTTACCGGCTTCTACGGCGGCGTACACTTCCTTGAACATCTGCTTGGAGGTATCGGGGAAGCCCTCATTGTGGCCGCCGGGGAATGAGATTACCGAGCTCGCTTCTTTGTGAACCAGCGATGGATCGCGCATGAGCAACTCGTTATAGCCGTCGCGGTTGCCGATCCAGAGTTCGTTGGGACTTTCGGAATTAAAGCTGAATGTTTTCTTAGAACCAGAAATTTCCAGACTCATACGATTCTTGCGCCCAGCAGAAACCTGCGACACCGTGATGACCCCCCGATTGCCGTTATCAAAACGCAGTAGTACATTGGCGTGATCTTCGGTGTTGATGGGTACGTCGGCGTAGTCTTCAGGCTTCAGGATTTTGCCGGAGTAGGTCTCCACTTCTTTAAGCGGCTTCTTGCGGGTTTTATGGATGGTATTGAAATCGGCCATGACAGCCACCGTTTTCAGGCCCGTGATGTATTCCAGAATATCCATCAGGTGGGAGCCAATATCAGCAATGGCGCGCGAATCGCCGGATTTGTCGGGCTCGAGCCGCCAGTTGTAGTCGGTTTCGTAGAAAAGCCAGTCCTGTAGGTACGATCCAATAACCGAATACACATCACCGAGTTCGCCTTTCTCGCGCATTACTTTCATTTGGCGGGCCAGCGGGTAGTAGCGCAGGTTGAAATGCACAGCATTGACCAGGCCGGATTTTGCGGCTAGTTCGACCAGTTCCTCAGCTTCGGCCAGATCTTTGGCCAGTGGTTTTTCGCACACGACGTGCTTGCCGGCTTCCAGCGCGGCCTTTGACTGGGAATAGTGCAGGAAGTTAGGGGTACAAATATGAATGCACTGAATATCATCCTGCTTCAATAATTCATCGAAGGTATAGGAACGCTCGATGCCCAGCGCTTTGGCTTTGCTGGCGGCTAGCTCGGCCGTTACCTCGCACAAGGCAGCTACTTCAATGTTAGGCAAGCGGCGCAGCGCCTCGATGTGAGCAGGTCCAATGAATCCGGTTCCTACGACTCCTACTTTGATTTTTGACATAAGATTAATTTTGACCGGGTCACCGGTGCGATGAGAGAATGAGTGAATTAGAGAATTTTAAATGCTGGAATATCATAATTTGTGGATCGAGGGGGTGATCGATGAGCGCATCTTACCATGTAAATGCAATTTAGATTCACTCATTCGCCACTCACTTCTTTCACTCAATAAACTTCGTCCACTTCGTATTGGTTTTGTCCGAGGCGATGACGGTGTCGATGAATTTCATGCCGCGCAAACCGTCGTACACGTCGGGGAAATCGTATAAAGGATCTTGCTCTTTTCCTTCCCAACGCGCCCGGACGGCTAGGGCGAAGTTGCGGTAGAGGTTGGCAAAAGCTTCAAAGTACCCTTCAGGATGGCCCGCCGGAATACGGGTGTGTACTTGTGCCGCCTCGGATAGGTCACCTACCCCCGTACGGAGGAGACGCGCTGGGCTACCCTGTACCTTATGAATTAGGGTATTGGGTTCCATCTGGTTCCATTCCAGGCCGCCGAGCTCACCGTAGATGCGGATATTCAGGTCGTTTTCTTCGCCGTTGCAAATCTGGCTATTTTGCAGGATACCCTTTGCCCCGTTATCAAAGCGAAGCAATACATTGGCGTCGTCGTCGAGCAAGCGTCCTTCTACAAAAATCGTCAAGTCGGCGCATACCTCGGTTATTTTTAAGCCCGTGATGTATTCGGCCAGATTCTCAGCGTGGGTACCTATATCCCCTAAGCCCCCCGCCGCGCCGGAGCGTTCGGGATCGGTGCGCCAAGAGGCTTGCTTGTTACCCGTAGCTTCCACCAGCGTAGATAGCCAGCCTTGTGGATACTCCACGACGACCTTACGAATTTCACCCAAAACACCTGCTTTAATTAGTTCCCGAGCCTCTTTCACCATCGGATAGCCCGTATAGTTGTGAGTCAGGCAGAAAATCAGTCCGCTATCTTCTACGATTTTGACCAGGGCTTCTGAGTCTTCGGTAGTATGGGTGAGGGGCTTGTCGCAGACGACATGGAATCCATTTTCGAGTGCGAGCTTGGCAGGGGGGAAGTGCACGTGGTTGGGCGTCACGATGGACACGAAGTCCATCCGTTCGCCCTCAGGTAGCTCCTTTTCCTTTTGGATCATCTCCTCGTAGTTGGCGTACACCCGGTCGGGGGGTAGATACAAGGCTGCTCCCGTAGCTTTGGATTTCTCGGGACTGGAACTGAAAGCGCCGCAAACGAGCTCGATTTCACCATCCATGATTGCCGCCCGGCGGTGTACGCCCCCGATAAAAGCTTCGGTGCTGCCGCCCACCATTCCCATGCGAATTTTTCTTGGCATTACTGGTTGGTTAAAAGTTTATAAAATTATTATTACTAAAAAAAGAGTAACAGACCGCACTCTTACTACTTACAAAGGTAGCAACTTCAAAAAAAACGCAGAATACCCCCTCGTTTATCAGTAGAAATGCTCCCTGTTCCCTTTTTTACCCAATTATCATACGATACCCCCTAACATTTTTCAAACCAACTAATCCTTTCTCACTAAACCTAATTCTACTTATGAATCAAAATGTCAATGCCGATCGCCTGTTTCTGGGCAGTTGCTTTGCGCTCATCACCACGGCTTTCTCTTTCGCCATTCGGGCGGGTATTCTGCCTCAGCTAGCTACCGAGTTTGGCCTGAGTGCCGAGCAGCTGGGCTTTATTAATTCCATGTGGTTTTTGGGATTCCCTATTTCTATGATTGTGGGTGGACTGGTCTATCATTCCGTAGGGCCACGCATCATCATGATGGTGGCCTTTGTGATGCACACACTCGGGATTATTCTCACGATTTATTCGGGCGGTTACAATGGGTTGCTTCTTTCTACGCTTTTTATCGGGATCGGAAACGGCTGTACCGAAGCGGCCTGTAACCCGATGATAGCCGACTCGTACTCGGGCTTAAAAATGAACAAGATGCTCAACCGCTTCCACATGTGGTTCCCTGGTGGAATCGTGGTCGGTAGTCTGATCTCTTTTGCCATGACCAACATGGGCATGAGCTGGCAGGCCCAAATCTGGGTCATCATGATTCCGACGCTGATCTACGCGTTCCTATTCTGGGGACAGGCCTTCCCGAAACCTCAGGTGGAAGGTGCCATGTCACTTTCCGAAAATTTCAGAGCTATGCTCAACCCAATCTTTATTTTCATCTTTCTGTGCATGACACTTACAGCGATTTCAGAGTTTGGGCCGCAGCAGTGGACTACCCTTATTCTGAGCAAGAGTGGCGCCGAACCTCTGTTGATTCTGGCATTGGTAACGGGATTGATGGCGGTAGGGCGTTACTTTGGTGGTCCGGTTATTGGCAGTTTTGGTCAGACGGGCGTACTGCTGGGTTCAGCGATTTTTGCTACCATTGGCATTTACCTACTCGCCACCCAGACAGGCGCCATGGCTTATGTAGCCGCTGTTTTCTTCGCCATAGGGGTATGTTATTTCTGGCCGACCATGCTTGGGTTCGTAGCAGAGAAGGTACCCCTTAGTGGTGCATTGGGCATGTCGTTGGTCGGTGGGGTAGGTATGTTCTCGACCTCGATCTGGTCCCCCATCATCGGTAGCTGGATCGATGACCACCGCGCCACGTTCGCTGCCGCTGGAAAGACTGGAGATGAGTTAGAATTACTGGCTGGACAGGCCACTCTGATGAATATGACCACGTTTCCCATTATCCTGATCGTGGCCTTTACGATACTTTTCTTCTGGATGCGCAGTCGCAAAGCCGCAGGCTTGCATGGTCTGCCTGAGTCGGAAGTACTACAGCAGCCGCAATTGTAGTCGGCAGTAGGCGAATCAACTTCCCGAAAGTTTTAAAACTTTCGGGAAGTTTTGCTTTAGCGCATCTTCACCAACGTTACACCAGCACCGCCGCGGTCGGCGTTTTCATCTTGCATGGCTGTGACTTGCTTATAGCCGCGCAGGTGATTCCGAACTAGGGTACGCAGAATTCCGTCACCTTTCCCGTGAATAATGCGCAGTTCATCGTATCCCAACATCACAGCATTATCCATGAACTGATCCACGACGCCCAGCGCTTCTTCACCACGCTTACCCCTGATGTCGAGATTGAAGCTGAAATTCAGGTGTCGCTCGTTCAAATCTACGCCGCCCGTGACGGATTTTAGTTTCTTTTCACCGGTGAGTTCACGGTAGGTCTTATTGGATACTTTTTCCAGCCGATTCAGCTTGATGTTGGATTTGAGTTCGCCGATCCGTACCTCGGCGTCTTTTCCTTTCAGAGCCAGTACCTCGGCCAGGGCGCTTTGTCCTTTGATGCGGACAAAGCTACCTACCTCGATGGCCCCGCTTTCGGGCTCATAGTCCACTTTTTCCGAGGGTAGCTCGGCCACGGGTTCGGGTTTGAGGTTTTTTTGGGTAAACCGTTCCAGTTCAATTCGGGCCTTTTTGGTTGTTTCTCGTTCAGCCTGACTTTCCTTGATTTCCCGAATGGTGTTTTCGATGCGCTGATTGGTATCACTGAGCAGGAGCTTGGCCTTTTGCTTGGCCTCGTTCAGGATTCGCTTTTCATTGTTGTCCAGCGACGTTTTCAAGGCGGTGTACTCAGCGAGTTGCTGGGCGAGCTTCCGTTCTTTGATGCCCAGTTCCATATTTTTTTCGGAAAACACCCGCCGCTCGATATCCAGTTCTTTCAGGAGTTTTTCAAAATTGACCTGCTGGGTACCTAGCTTCTGCTTGGCCTGCTCCACCACCTCTCGGGGTAGTCCAATTTTAGAAGCGATTTCAAAGGCGAAAGAACTCCCCGGCTTGCCGATTTCCAGTTGGTACAAAGGTTCCAAATGCTCACCGTCGAAGCGCATGGCACCGTTGATAAGCCCTTCCGTTTTGTCGGCTAGTACCTTAAGATTGGTGTAGTGCGTGTTGATGACCCCGTACGCACCCGAGCGGGTAAGATTTTCCAGAATAGCTTCTGCGATGGCGCCGCCCAGGCCGGGTTCGGTACCCGTGCCGAACTCGTCGATCAGGAAAAGCGTCCGCTTGTTGGCCATCGCCAGAAAGTTGCGCATATTGGTCAGATGCGAACTATAGGTACTCAAATCGTTTTCCAGTGATTGCTCATCGCCGATGTCAATAAAAATATTTTGGAAAAAACCCATTGTCGAATCTTCCCGCATCGGTACCAGCAGCCCGCATTGGTACATATACTGAATGAGCCCGACGGTTTTTAGCGACACCGATTTACCTCCCGCGTTGGGGCCTGAAATGATGAGAATTCTTCGTGAGGTGTTCAATTCCAGCCCCAGGGGAACTACACTCTTACCCTGCTTTTGGAAAGTAAGGTACAGCAGCGGGTGCCGGGCTTCACGCCAGTCTACCACGGTGCGGTTCTCGAACTTTGGGTTGATCGCCTTCATCTGGGAAGCCAGTTTGGCCTTAGCCCGTAAAAAATCCATCAGGCCCAGAAACTGATACGCTTTATGCAGCTCAGGGAGATGGGGTCGGAGTTGGTCGGTGAGGCGGGTCAGAATGCGGTTGATTTCACGGCGTTCCTCGTATTCCAGTTCGCGGATAGCGTTGTTGGCTTCCAGTACATCAGTAGGTTCTATGAAGACCGTCTGTCCAGTGGCCGATTCATCGTGGACAAAGCCCTTGAACTTACGCTTGTGTTCGGCGGCAATGGGAATTACCATGCGTCCGTTGCGAATCGTCAGCGAAACGTCGTCACCGATCCAGCCATTACCCTTGGCGGTGCGTAGCATACTATCCAGCCGCTTGCGTACATTGACCTGCTCGGCAATAAGTCGTCGGCGAATTTGCACTAACTCGGGCGAGGCATTATCGCGAACCTGCCCCCGCTCGTCGATAATACGATCGATGGCGTCGGTCACGGTACGTTCCACCCGGATGGTTTTAGCGTACTCTCCCAGTAATGGGTAACTCTCCGGTGACTGATTTTCAAAAAAGCGTATGCAACCGCGTATAGTGCTAAGCGATACTTTTAAATCGAAGAACTCATCCTGCAACAGCATGGTACCTTCGATGGCGGCCCGCTGGAGGTAGGGAGTAGCGTCAAGGTAATTTTGAGCCGGAAACTCCCCACCGGATTGCATGATATGTTGCATTTCGGCGGTCTGACGGACCAATTTGTCCACCAAACCAAAATTATCGGAAAAGCGTATTTTGTCCACAAAAGCTCTGCCTAATGAGCTAATGCATGCCTCCTTTAACTGCTCGCGCAGCCGGTCAAAGCCTAATTTTTGTTCGAGATTTTGGGGGTAAAGCACGTATTGAATGAGTGAAGGAGTGAATGAGTGAGGATTTAATTATTCACCGCGCGGGCGGCCCCGTCATTCAAAATTAAAAAATCCGCTGCACTTCTTCTTTTACGATACGCAGTGCGTGGGTACATGGTTGAATTTCCTGCTGAATGACCTGTTCGAATATCTTGCGGCCCAGGTCATTGGCCGGAGCTTCTTCGTCTACTTCTGCGGCTGCCCGGTTGATGAGCGACTGCACCTCGTTGACGGCTTTCTTGATATGTTCCCAAGTATCGTTACTCATATATACCTGTTGGGCCAGGTTGTGGTTGAACTCCTCACGGATTTCCCGCAGCAAGATTTGTTGAAATTCCAGCGCGTTGGAAGCCGATCCCGAGGTGCGCAGTAACAGCTGATTGGGTGTAATCCGTTCCAGAAATAGGCACATCCGTTCATAGGCTTGTAGGCGGAGCGGAAGAATGATTTCGGTGTTTTTGGAGCGAATATCCCATCTTTGTTTTTCTAAAAATTTTTCAGCCAGAGTGGTCAGGGTTAGATACAAACCAAACACGACAACCACAGCTACCAAAAGTATTGTAATGAAGGAATACAGTTCCATAAAGAATCGTTATCAGAAATGAACGGCAAAAGTACGTTTAAATGCCGGCTGAACGAAGAATATTTGCCTAGCGGCCTCTGCATGCTTCTTCTGCTATGAAAGACAAAGCACTCAATAAAAACATTATTCTGGACACTCCGGTTCACATTTCCGCCCGGGCCCGGGCGGAAATAAGGGATACATTTATTGCGAACAAAATTCCTGATAATTATGGTCTTCGCGTGGGATTACGAGGCGGGGCTTGCAGTGCTACCCATCTGCTGGGCTTCGATACGGTGACCAACCATGACCAGGTGTACGATGTGGATGGAGTACGGGTGTTTATCGATCGCCGGCATTTAATGTATGTGTTGGGAGCGGACATCGACTACGAAGAAGGAGAGAATGGACAGGGCTTTACAATAAACATGCCGTCCGGTGTAAACAATGGCATTAATGTTATTTAAGGCACTCATTATACATGAGTTTATATAAAAGAAAGTAACCACTAAAAATTGATTTTTTGGCACGGTTTTAGGTCAATACTGTATAATTAAAGATGAAACTCGATAATATCTTGGTTAAAATCTTAATAATGAGAGCATTGTTTTGTTCTCATTGATTTTACCACGATTTCTCGTACCTGAATTTACAGCAACATTAAGGTGCCCCAATTCCTGAGAAAATATATTTTCCTACTTGCGTCGGTGGTAGCGTTTGTATGGGCCGTGGGATCCTTCTTCATTAAGAACGAAACGGCTATCTATGAAACATACGCCGATGAGGTTCAGAAAAGCCTGCAAATTGAAATTTCGCGGGCCAATCAGGATATGGATCAAATCCTGGGCCGGGTACCCTTGTCTGACGGTAAACCTTTTTCAGAACTGCTCATCGATAGCCCTTATCCTCATTATCTGTATCGAGATTCTACGCTTCTTGTGTGGTCGGACCATCGATATGGTATTAACTACGCGCTATTTTCGGGGGCTAAATCCGGCACACAAGTCATCGAAACCAATCAAGGCAAATTCCTGCAGCTAAGTAAGCGGGAGCAGACTGGCAGTACTTTATACGAGTTATTTTCCCTAATCGAATTGCAGTCCCACTACCACGCCGATCGTGGCGAAACTTCACTCGGTTATAATCCGAAGATTTTCGCTGCTGTGCCGCAATTGTTGAGTATTCTCAACGCGAATAGCTACATGCCCGTGATGGATGAGGCGGGCCGTCCGCTTTTTTATGTAAGCCCACCCAAGGGCTGGGTAAACGGAGCCGGACACATTCCGGCTCAGTCGTCACTACTGATGTTGCTGGCTTTGATCTTTCTCGCAATTTACCTGGTTAGGTCGGTGCATCATCGCCCCACCCGACACCGTTATAGACTTGTACTACTAATACTACTATTCTTCGTGGTAGTTTTGCGGGGCTTAATGCTGTACTTTTCAATTCCGTTTTCCTTTTACAGGAATGCAGTTTTCGATCCGCAATACTACGATGGAACCCCGTTTTCACCTTCGCTGGGTGATTTGCTACTCAATGGACTGGGCCTGTTATGGGTGTTAATGTATGCCAATCGAACCTATTTTCGTACGGTTACCTATCGTCGATTGGTTTCAAGTGGCCCGGGGTTTCAATATTTGGTCGCATTGCTAATTCTCCTGGTTAGTTTCATGTCGTCTTATCTCTGCTACCGTGAACTTACCACGCTCTACGGGAGTACACTTTACACACTCGATATTACCCTAAGTATTACGTTTAATCCGCTGAAAATTGCGGCTCTGTTAGTATTTGTATGCCTGTCAGGCCTCTATTTCATGATCAACCAATTGATATTTATTGTTTTCATACGACTTGCCCCCGACTACCGGATTGGAGCCGCTATACTCATGCTGGGTGTCGCAATGGTGGCGCTGGTATCCTGGCTGTTGGGGGTGGGTTTCGAATTGATTTTCCTGGCCCATATGGCGTATCTTTTAACGCTATACCTCACCCGCCTTCCGCGGACCTTTTACGGCTTCAAGTACCCGACCACCATATACTATTTTCTGACCGCGCTGCTATGTGCTCTCACAGCCACTTACGTAGTGGAAAACCAGGAAAATAACAAGGATGTCCTTAGTAAGAAGGAATTTGGAAGACAAGTGCTTGCAGGAAATGATCTGCTTACGGAGTTCCTGCTAACGAAAGATATTCAGCTTGTGGCCCAGGATGAAGAGGTACAGGCGCATTTGGTTAATGATGTACCCCTGGCCCGTGAAATTATCCAGCAGAAAATCAGGAACAAGTACCTCAAGCAATACCTGGATCCCTATACTGCTGAGGTACTTACTTTTGATCGGGACGGAAATTCTCTGGATAACAGCGCACTGGCTCATACCCACAGCTATTATGTAGATGCCTGGGGAAAGCCAACGTATGCCACGACTTATCCGGGAGTGTATATGGTTGATACACCTGGCCAAGATACCTTAGAAGCTGCCTCAGCCGAGCCGGGCGTATCCACGCCTGGCGTAGATACGCCGGATACTGGCTTTACCAAGCACTATGTGGCATTTGTTACCGTCCAGAACGCAGCACAGCCAGCGGGATACGTTGTGCTGGTTCTTCGGCAGAAACCTCAGGCAGCGCACACACCTTTGCCCTTACCAGATGAGCGCTTTGATAAAACTCCCGAAACCCAAGAGTATAGCTATGCTATATTTAAAGGTGCTGAGCAAATGTACAGTGGTGGCTCGTACAATTACGAACGTAAGTTTCCTTCCACCATCTTGCTGGATTCGGCACTATACAAGACCGGTCTTACAATGCATGGCTACCGGCACGTGGGGCAGGCGGACACCCGAAACCGGCGTATTGTGGTTTCTACCAAATCGTGGGGCTGGAACGGATTTCTGGCCAATTTCTCTTTCCTGTACTTGATACTTGTAGTGGTGGTCTTGCTGGCTATTATTGGCCATGCACTACATTCAGGTATAGCCGCCCTGCCGCTGACGTATTCTACCAAAATCCAGGTGCTGCTCAACGTTTCCTTCATTATTCCGTTGCTTATTGTCCTGTTTTTTATTCTGAGAATTATTGGCACTGATTACCGGGAAAATCAGGAAAATGCCCACGTTGACAAAACGCGCAACTTGTCGGCTAATGTGCTGAAGTATATGGACGATTACCGGCAGGGTAAGATGAGCCAGGCATATTTTGAGCAACAGATTCAGGAGATAGCCCGTGATGCCGATTTGGGAATAAACTTGTACGATACGACTGGCAGGATCCTGTTGGCTTCAAAACCGATGCTCTACCAGGGCGGTCTCGTCTCGGGACTCATCAATCCGGCTGCGATGAAACAAATTGTTGAACAAAAAGAAAATCAGCTACTTCTGTACGAGTCGTTGGGCGAAAAGCCCTACTATACTGCCTATGTGGGCCTCAAATCATACGATCAAAAATTACTCGGTGTCCTGAGTGTACCTCAATTTAACGCCAGATCGATTCTCGACCGCCAAATTATTGACATCGTAGCCTCGATACTGATTGTGTTTACCATTATGTTTATTGTTTTTCTGTTGGTATCTTATTTTGCATCAAACCTGCTGATTGAACCGTTGCGGGTGCTGGCCCGCAAAATAAGCACGACGAACCTCAATCAACTCAATGATCCGCTACCGTGGCATTCGAATGACGAGATAGGTTCGCTCATTAAAAAATACAATCAGATGCTTGTAAATCTGGACCAAAACAAGCAGGCACTTTCCTTGAACGAAAAGCAGTCGGCCTGGCGTGAGATGGCTCGCCAAGTGGCGCATGAGATCAAGAATCCGCTCACGCCCATGAAACTCACCCTGCAGCAGCTGCAGCGTACCATCCGTCGTGACGATCCCGAAGCTCTTGAAAAAGTGAACCGCGCTATGGAGTCCATCATCAAGCAAATTGATACGATTGGCCATATAGCTCAATCATTCTCCGATATAGCACGAATGCCCCCTCCCCAAAACGAGGTATTTGAGGTGACTTCGGTGGTAAACAAAGCCTACGAGCTGTATGCAAGTGATGAGACCGTGATTTTTCGGCGTCAGATAGCCCCTGGTCCGCTTTACGTAAGCGGCGGCCGACAGCAATTTGGGGGTAGTATTTCTAATCTGATAATTAATGCCCGGCAGTCGGTTCCCTCCTCACGTACAGCCGAAATCACAGTAAGGCTATACACCCACAACGAAACAATTATTGTGGAAGTGAAAGATAACGGAACGGGTATTCCCCAAAATATCAGGAGTCGGGTGTTTCTGCCCAATTTCACAACCCGGCCCGGGGGAACCGGCCTGGGCCTGGCTATGGCTAAACGAATTATCGAATACGCCGGCGGAAGCATTTGGTTCGAAACCGAGGAAGGTATCGGTACCACATTCTTTCTATCACTTCCCTTAGTGGAAAGTCCCAAGTCCCCCGGTACCTAGATCATGGGCTTTTAGTCATTTTTCAGGTACGGTGTCGTGTAACGGCTATCCCGGATCATACGCTTTCATTCATCAATCGTGACATGTTTCCAATTTTCTCCCGACCTGATCCGGTTGAGTTGGGTATGTGTAATGCCGAACTGCTTCGCGATCATCTTCAAACGATTATTGTCGTTCCTCAGGAGCTTCTTAATCATCCTTACCTTGCTTTCTGTGAGCTTATAGTTGCTGGTGCGGCGGGGCATAACCCGGTTCACCAGGGCCGGATTGTCACGGTTGTGCTCCGTCATTTCGCCTTTGGTAACCCATTTCAGATTCTGGAAATGATTGTTTTGCTTGTCGTAGTCGAGATGAATCACATAATTCTGATCGCTATTCGTACGATTGAGGAAATTATCGGCCACGAGCTTGTGGACATATCGATTGATAGTACGTCCACCCGGAACCCGGATATTCAATGAGCGGTAGCCCTGAATTACCGACCCGTTGATGATTGTTCCGTGGACAGGGTCGGTCTGGAAGCTTTTGAGGCGTCCGTAATCTGATATTTCGTAGTGTGGAGCGTTTTCTACTTGGTCGAAAACAATGCGTACCCACTTCTCATTCCAGTAGCTATTGCTATTCTTTCTCTCTATCATGGGTTGAAGTTTATAAAGGCTAAATGTTCAATACATCGATCGAAACAGTAAGTGGAACAGGTAAAATAGGGTTCGTCCTACTCTATCGTAATCCTTTGTTGCTTTGTATTTTTATGGCCAGGGAAGCTAGTCAGTAAAAGAGTTTGGAAGTGCCCACACTTTGATGGAAAACGATAGGATCCAAACGGAATGGCTAACTTCTGTGTTGATAAATAAAAAAATAGGGCCAGCGCTTGGAACCCCATACGAATGAGCACTATACGTTGTTGTCGGTGGGACACCAAATTGCGGTCGTTGATGTTCGCAGCAGATGTTTATTTAAACTTGCGCAGTCCTGTCCTATAATCTAAACGAGTCACTATAAAGGAATAGGTTGTATAAAAGAACCTTTAATCAGCCAGACCACTACGGTTTTGGATATGAAAGGTATGGCGTACGTTTTTAGGGGATAGTTCCAGTTATTCCACAGAATAAAAAAATATGAATCAATTGACAGGAAAGACATTGATTATTGGCGCTACGACCAATCCGGGGCGCTACGCGTATGCAGCTGCCCATCGCCTGACGCAGAGAGGTCATAAGATTGTTCAGATTGGCCTTCGGGGAGGAGAAGTTGCCGGGGTACCCATCGGAACCCAAAAAGAAAAATATTCGGACATTGATACGGTAACATTATATGTAGGTCCCCGCCATCAGCCTGACTATTACGATTATGTGATTTCACTACGCCCCCGGCGAGTTATTTTTAATCCAGGTACGGAGAATCGGGATTTTGAGAACCGGCTTTCTGCCGAAGGAATAGAGCCCGTCAAAGCTTGCACACTGGTGATGCTGGCCACAGGGCAGTACTAGCGAAATATATCGCAACTAGCTGAATTATTGTGGAGGAATTGACCCAAAAGGCGTATTTGCGCAGGGGCTGTTCCGGGCTTATCTCAACGACCCTTAGCGATTAAGTACTCACCAACGGATAAGCGCTGAAGCCCAGGTGAAGCCACTCCCAAAAGCTGCCAGGCAAATGAGGTCACCCGGCTGAACACGGCCCTGCTCCCAGGCTTCGGCAAGCGCAATAGGAATGGAGGCTGCAGTAGTGTTACCAAAGCGCTGAATATTGTTGACGACTTTTTCGGGAGCCAGACCCAACTGCTCCCGCACGTACTCGCTGATACGGATATTGGCCTGATGAGGTACCAGTAGACTTATCTCGTCAGTTTGTGCGCCATTGGCGTCGAGGGCTTCCTGAATCACTTCGCCGAAGCGCACCACGGCATGTTTGAAAACTGCATTTCCGTTCATTACCACATCGAAACCACCTTCATCCAGAAGTTCTTTCGTAGCCGCGCGGTCGGGACGGCTACTGCCGGGGTCTTTTACGTACAAATCTTCGGCAAAACGGCCATCGGCGTGGAGGTGCGTGGACAAAATCCGGTGATCGGCATCGTTGGTAGCCTGCACCACCACAGCCCCGGCCCCATCACCGAAGATTACGGCCACATTACGCCCGGCGGTACTTTTATTGATCCAGGTGGACTGAATCTCCGAACCTATCACCAGGGCCGTCCTGTACATCCCCGATTTAATGAATTGATCGGCGATGGAAAGCGCATAAATAAAGCCTGAACACTGCTCCCGGATGTCGATTACAGGTTTGCCGTCCATACCCAGTTCACGCTGCATCAGGAAAGCTGAACCGGGGAAGAAGTAGTCGGGCGTAATTGTAGCGTACACGATCACATCTACCTTATCGGGCGTAAGCCCGGCGCGTTCCAGTGCCTGCCGCGAGGCGGCAGTGGCCATGCTGGCGTTGGTCTCCTTGCCGTAGGTGAAGTACCGCCGCTCCTTGATTCCAGTACGTTCCTGTATCCACTTGTCGGAAGTTTCCATCCATTGAGAGAGGTCGTCGTTGGTCACGACCTTTTCGGGTACGTAGTATCCAACTCCGGTAATGCGCGCGTGGGGCATGAGTTCAGGGTTTAGCGAAAGAAAATTGGGTCAGCCAATACGGGGAAGGTATCTCAGGCAGGGTGAATCTCGAAGCTGAATTCCTCCATGATCAAGTTGGCCAACAGTTTTTCGCAGGCGGTATTTACCTTAGCCTCAGCTTCTCCGGCATCGGCGGCTTCCAGTCGGATCGTAATATGCTTGCCAATGCGAACATCGTCCACCTGGTCAATTCCCAGATTATGGAGCCCGAGTTTTACGGCTTTGCCCTGCGGATCGAGAATCTCCTTGATGGGCATTATGTTGATATCAGCGACGAATTGCATGGTAGGTAGCGGTACGGTGAGTCTGATTTTATGGAAAGGTTTTGTGGTGCAAAATTGCAATAAAATACATGCCCAACCAATTTAGGAGGTTCTTTTTGCCAAATTCACCCCCACACTCATCAGAACATACAGACCCACCACCAAAGGTACTCCCAGCACGCCCAAAGTAGCCAGAAGCACAACCGACGCCAGCAAAAACGAATAGCGTACTTCATTCCCCTTCCAGCCGAACGACTTGAATTTTAGGGCAAAAAGCGGCAACTCTGCCACTAGCAGGTAGGACATCACCACCGTGAAAATCAATAGGGTAGGGGTACTTACGATCACCGATTCCCATTCGGGATGAAAGCGGATGATGAGAGGTAGCGACGCCACCATCAGCGCGTTGGCGGGGGTAGGTACCCCGATGAACGAGTCGCTCTGCCGGGGATCGATGTTGAACTTGGCCAGCCGCAACGCCGAACAAACGGCGATCAGAAAAGCCAGATTAGGTATCCACAAATCCTCCATACCCGGTACGCTCCGTACCAGTAGCTGGTAGATGATGACGGCGGGAAGTACCCCGAACGTAACGACATCGGCAAGTGAATCCAGCTCTTTGCCGATGGACGAACTGACTTTCAGCAGCCGGGCGGCAAACCCATCGAAAAAGTCGAACACGGCGGCCAGGCCGATCAGTCCACAGGACAGCAGCATATTGTTATGAAAAACCTCCACGATACCCACGCAGCCACAGAGCAGATTGGCGCAGGTCAGGGCGTTGGGGATGTGTCGTTTCATGGAGGAGAGGCTAGTTCAGAAAAGGATTATTTTTTTTCTCAAAACCAATCGTAGTCGGCTCCATGTGTCCGGCGTAGACGGTGTAGTTGTCGGGTAGGGTGAAAAGTTGCGTGCGGATACTGTTCAGCAGGGTATCCATGTTACCACCGGGTAGATCGGTGCGACCGATGCTCTGCCGGAACAGTACGTCGCCCCCGATCACAAATTTCTGGTCGTCGTTGACAAAGGCCACGTGACCCGGTGCGTGACCAGGAACGAACAGGATACCAAGTTTTGAATTACCAAATTCCACCCATTCTCCTTCTTTTAGCCATCGTTCTACGCCAGGTTCCGAGAAAGTGGGAAAGCCGTAGTTGGGAGCATATGTTTTTACCGCCCGCAGGAGCGGCTCGTCGAGCTGGTGCAAGGCAAAGGGAATCCCGTATGTGTTTTTCAATTTTTCCACCCCCAGCACATGGTCGATGTGGGCGTGGGTGTTGTAAATACCGACGGGAGTAAGCTGGTTATCTTCTATGAAATCGTTGAGTTCCTGGTATTCGTACGGCTCGTAACAACCCGGATCGATCAGGACAGCCTCCCCGCTTTCGTCGTAGAGCACATAGGTATTTTCAGAAAATGGACTGAACACAAAGGATTTTATTTCAATCATAGCGCCAAGGGTGTTTAATCTGCGAAGGTAATCAACTGCCCCGAAAGGTATTTATTCCAGGCTCAAATTGATCCAAAACAAAAAATCCCGTGTCGGTTATGACACGGGATTTTCTAAAAATTAATTCGGGTCGAAATGGACGATCAATAACGCTCGTTGCGTGTATCAGCCCATGTATTTGACTCCCAACCCGTGTGGATATTGCTTCCACGGTAAGTCTTCCATTCGTTAGAGATGGCAGTACCTTCTTCTTGATTACGGGCTTTGACGCCTACTACGATCCCGCCATTTTCCAGGCTTTCCTTGTAGATGGCAGCGCGCTCCTCGGGGATGCCAGAACCCACCAGGGCACCTATGATGCCCCCCGTTAGTCCGCCAGCACCGGCGCCAGCCAGACCCGCCGCGATAGGACCGGCAATTACCAGGCCGAGTCCGGGTAGGGCGATGGCCGTACCGATGGCCGCAATAGCCCCGATGATTGCCCCGGCTGTACCACCGATGGCTGAGCCTACGCCCGCCCCTTCCATGGCCTTGTTGCCCAGCTCTGAACGATCGTCCTCGTCAGTGTCTTTGTAGTTGGTCTTGCGGGTCTCGTCAGACATTAGTACCGAAATATCGTCCTGGGAATATCCCCGGCTCAACAAACTGTTATAGGCCTTTTCGGCATCATCTTTGTCGTGAAATACGCCTGTGATGGTACCTGTCTGCTTATCCATTTCGCCGGAATGATCGGATGGGTTGTTAGTTTGGTTGAAATCTCTTTGCGTTTCCATAGTAATAACTGAATTTAATTAGTTGGTGTAAATAATTGGTTTTGAGTATACCCCATCAAATAGGTGTTCCAGCACACATAAGCAAGTATTTACAGCATTCCTGAGAAATTCTCCCCGCGGTTTTGTGTAATCGCATCCCCATCAATCCACAAAAAGACATTCAATAAACCACAAATCACAGTTGGCAGGTCAAACTGAATGTCGCTGAAAAAAGTATTTCCCAAAAAATCCGAGGGTAGGCTAGCGGATCAGGAAAATGCTTATGTTCTGGGGCTGAAATATTCGCGGATCGTGACTTTGATCCGATCATAGTGGAGCACGGCAAGCACCTCGAAACCTGAATCCGTCCCGACACAAAGGCAGATAACACCATTGGCATTGGGCTTAACCATCACCGGGGCATCGGCATTGGACCGCGTTTTACCAGCTTGTACATGTGCTATCTATGCCGTTGCTTACATTGCCCAGCACGGGCACTTCGGTGCTTCCCGAAGCCTGTTGACCTTTATCAATCATGATCTCGTAATAGCCGTCAATCAGATTTCTGATGGATACATGGGGCGAGGCACCTGCTTTGAGATAAACTGACTCAGCAGGCGAGCCGCCGATTCCCACACTTCCCTCAGGATTGTTGGTACCCAGGTCGATCTCATACGTTACCTTGTACGTACGATTCGGGTCCAGTCCTGAAACCTTTTTGTTTAGAAACATGAACACAGTGTGATCCGTTGGAGAATTGAATGATTTTTTTGTGGAGAATTAAAATACGAATTGATAGTCAGGAAGGCACAGAGCAAAAAAAATCCTACTTTCGGCAGGATTCAGAAGGTGAAATGGAAGGATGAGCAGGTATCAACCCAACAAAAAAATGGTAGGTTGTTTGTGCAAGTCGATCTTCTGGGCTTTCCAATGCCGGATGCTTTGCGTTTTGATGTACTCATCAGGGGCGGTGAGGTTACTGGCCACGCAAAGCATCGTATCGGGCTGGCAGGCTTCGAGGATGGTTTGCATCATGTGATTGTTACGGAATGGCGTTTCCATAAAAATCTGGGTTTGGTTCAGTTCCTGTACTTCTTTTTCCAAAAACACGATTGCCTTCCGGCGGGGAGCCTGGTCGATGGGCAGGTACCCGTGAAAAGCGAACGATTGTCCATTCAATCCCGACGCCATAAGGGCCAGTAGAATAGAGGACGGCCCCACTAAGGGTACCACCTTCATACCAAATCGGTGCGCCAGCCGTACCGCCACCGCGCCGGGGTCGGCCACTCCGGGACAACCCGCTTCAGATAGTACCCCTATATTTTTTCCGGCGGGCAGGGCGCGGAGTTGGGAGGCGGTTTCGGCTTCGGGTGTTTTTTTGTTCAATTCGTGGAAAGTTATGTCCTCGATGACCCGGCCTAGCCGCAGGCCGCTCACAAAGCGCCGGGCCGTGCGAAGTTCCTCGGCAAAAAAATAATCCAGGGTACTGATGACTTCCGCTATCTGCGGGCTAAGTACCTGTTGCGCGGTACCTTCGGCCACCACGGTTGGGATCAGAAATAGGGTAGAGGGGGAATTTGAAGCAGAATCGGGCATCGTTCAGTAGTTGATAGGCCATGTGTTTTCATAGCTAGACCCCAAAAATAAGGTACTTCCTCCCGGAATCATATTCTTATGTGGTTTTTTGCCCGCATTTTCGGTCGACCTACCCCTTAATGAGACAAGGATGAACGATGGCAAAGTAATAATTCTCGTGTAGTTTTGTCGATACTCCTGGATGCCGAATCCGGGAAGTACTTTCTACTTTAATTAAACTTGAAGCGATACAAAAGCGCAACGCAGCCATTGCGCCTTTTAGCCACGAAACCTCCCGAAGCAGTGAAAGGAAAAATTATCCGTATAGAAATTTATCGTCTCAACATTCCGCTGAAAGCACCCGTCACCATCGCCATCGGTACCATCACGGAGGCACGGAACATGCTGGTGAAAATCATCACCGACGACGGTACCTACGGCCTGGGCGAAGGCGCGCCATTCTGGATGATCGTGGGCGAAACCCAGGATTCCTGCCTGGCAACGGCCCGCGATTTTGCGCGCCTGCTCATCGGAAAGTACGTGCAGGATATCGAGGGCAATCTCCGCATTCTGGATCAGTACCTGACTCGTAACTATACCTGCAAAAGTACGTTCGATATGGCGCTGTACGATGCCGCTGCCAAATACGCCGGAATGCCCCTTTACCAGTTTCTGGGCGGCGGCAAAAAGACAATTACCACTGATGAAACGATTTATATAGGTACTCCCGAAGCGATGGCCGAAGACGCCCTCGCCATCAAAGGCCGGGGGGTGGAAGCGATTAAAGTAAAGCTCGGCAAGGTACCTGAAGACGATATACTCCGAATCCAGGCCATCCGCGACGCCATTGGGGAGGGCCTGCCACTGCGCGTGGATGCCAATCAGGGTTGGGATTACGTGTCTGCCATTAAGGTTCTTAAATCCATAGAAAAATACGACGTGCAGTACTGCGAGCAACCCGTGAAGCACTGGGATTTTGAGAATCTGGCGCGGGTGCGGGCCAACTCGCCCATTCCCATTTGTGCCGATGAATCTTTGTTTACGCACATCGACGCGCTGCAACTGGTTCGGCAGCAGGCAGTGGATTATTTTAACATCAAGCTTTCCAAAAGCGGGGGTATCCATACTGCGCTCAAAATCAACGCCATTGCGGAGGCGGCAGGGGTACCCTGTATGATCGGCTGCATGTCGGAGAGTAGGTTGGGCATCACGGCCAACGCGCACCTGGCCTCGGCCCGGACCAACATTGTATTCTACGATCTGGATTCACCCTTTGAGCACGCTAACGATCCGGTGATTGGCGGGGCTATCTACCGCAACCACTACCACCTCGACCTACCCGATACTTCCGGCCACGGGGCTGATATGGAGGAAAATTTCTTGAAAGAAATGGAGAGAATAGTAGTTGAGTAAGAAGCTAACTCAACCAACTTCCAATAATAAAAAAGCCCTTCTTCTGGTAGCCGGGCCGTCGATACGGAGAAGGGTCGGGGGGACGTCGTTATGGTGAGGTTGAAAACTATATTCAAATGAGTTCAATAGCTGCCTCAGTAAATCTAGTATCTATAATTCGGAATATCACTTCTTTTAAATTTCCTCTTCCACCACCAACTGCTTCTCGTATAGTTCCTTGTAAGCACCCTCTTTTTCCATCAACTCCTCGTGGGTACCTATTTCTATAATGTGCCCATCGTCCAGCATCACGATGCGGTCGGCAAGTTTGGCCGAGGACACGCGGTGGGAAATAATAATCGAAGTACGATCCTGCATGATCCGTTTGAGATTGTTCAGGATAATATTCTCGGTATTGGTATCCACCGCCGACAGGCAATCGTCCAGAATCAGAATCTTAGGGTCGCGGGCAATAGCGCGGGCGATGGACAAACGTTGTTTTTGCCCGCCCGAGAGCGTGACGCCCCGTTCGCCCAGCCGCGTATTGAAGCCCTGAGGGAATTCTTCGATGTTGGCGAGTAAATCGGCATCCTTCACAGCCTGCTCGATCTTGGCCTGAGGTAGGCCATCGGTACCGAACTGTACATTGTTGGCAATCGAATCTGAAAAGAGAAACACATCCTGTGGTACATAGCCCATTTGTTTACGGAGGTACTGCACATCGTACTCCTTCAACGGAATCCCGTCCAGATAGAGGGTACCTTCCGTGGGATCGTACAAGCGGCAAATCAGGTTGGCCAGGGTACTTTTGCCCGAACCTGTGGTACCTAGTATAGCAATGCTTTCACCGGGTTTTACATTGAGATTAAACTGCTGGATGGCCCGAATTCCCGAATCAGGATACAGAAATCCTACGTTGTCGAAACGCAAGCCCCCCTCAATGACGGGTTTTAGTTTTTTCTCTGACGTAATGGTTGTTTTTTGTTCCAGATACTCGTTGATCCGCACCTGTGAAGCCGCTGCCCGCTGAATTTGGCTCGTCGTCCAGCCTAGGGCCATCACGGGCCAGGTGAGCATATTTACGTAGAGAATGAACTCCGTGATATTGCCCGGCGTGAGGTTGCCGTTGATTATTTCCTGGCCGCCAACATAGATGACCAGCACATTACTCAATCCCACCAATAGCATAATGAGTGGGAAAAAGAGCGCATCTATTTTGGTCAGATTCAGGGATTTCTCTTTAAAATCTTCTGTTTCTTTTTGAAAATTCAGGAAGGAATATTTTTCCTGTACGAAGGCTTTTATAACCCTAATACCCGAAAATGCTTCCTGCACGTAGGTAGACATGGTGGATAATTGCCGCTGAATTTCCTCCGAACGGCGAATGATCATACTATTGACGACGTAGATACTGACCGAAAGCAGCGGCAAAGGCAGCAGTACGTAAAAAGTCAGCTTCGCGTTGACCGACACCATGTACGATATGACCAGAATGAACAGCACGATTAGGTTGATACCATACATGAGCGCGGGACCAACGTACATCCGTACCTTGCTCACGTCCTCCGAAATCCGGGCCATCAAATCACCGGTGTTATGTTGCCGGTAAAAACTCATAGGCAGCGTCTGATAGTGTTCGTACACGTCGTTTTTGAGATCGTACTCGATGTGCCGCGACATTACTATGATGGTTTGACGTACCAAAAACAGGAAAAAACCTTTCAGCAAAGCCATCGCCAGAATCAACAGCCCATAGAGTAAAATGGTGTTGGTAAAGACATCGTACATATCGGCCTGAATGGCCGATCCATCGAATAGGTAGTATATATCAAGCGTTTCACCCACCAAATCCAGCGCGTACCGGACCAGCTGCGCGGGGATAATACCAAAAAGATTGGATATGATCGTGAAAAGGGTACCCAGGATAAGGTACCACTTATACTTAATCAAATATTTGTTGAGGTACGCGAGTGCTTTCACGTGAAGGGTTGAATTGGAGAAACGTAGGACTGTGCTTGACACCTAACACGAAGGTAGGGCAAAACGTTGCAGGAAATCCCGACTCATTCGGGGGTTTCTTTCCGATTGTTAACAAAAAAATCTAATTTTGCAGCCGAAAAAGAGTCCAGAAGTTAATGGGTTTATGAGTCGATAAGTTGCGAAAGCCGCCGCGAAAAACTCATAGTCTCATTACTCACAGACTCATCAACTCCGATATGCTGAACCGACGATTATTACGTTCCAAGACTGTACAGGCCCTCTACGCCAGCAAAATTGCCGCCGAGGCCAATCGACTGCTGGCCAATGACGAAATAGCCGAGACCTACCTCCCCGACCTCAATTCCATGCTCCCCCAGAATCATGAGCGGTTAGAAGGGTTGAAGCGGCTAGCCCTGCTGAGCCTCGACGATCTGATCAAAAAGGGGGAGTTAAATTCTGATGAAGATATACCCGCCGAGGCGCTCCAAACAGCCCGGCAAGCCTACGATACCTATAAAAAACAGAATCAAAAAGACCGTAACGCCATCCTAAACCGGGTTTTGAATGAAACCGAAGGCATTTATGACGATTTTTTGCGGGTCTTGTCACTCCTGCTTGAATTGGCGCATCAGGCTCAGTTGGATCGAGAGCGCGTATTCCGCGCGGTGCCCGATGACGCCGATGCCGTGTTTCCTACGCAGTCGGGATTTGATAGCAATGCCGTGGTGCTCATGCTGAAAGCACACGAGCCATTTGAGATCGACGTAATTCGTAAAGGCATTTCCTGGTCGAACGATATGGCGGTGGTACGCAAAACCTACCGGGAAGCGTTACGGGTTGATCCTGAGTATATTGCATACTGTCGTAAAAAAGAACATACGGTAGTGGAAGACCAGGCGATGGTGCAGCACGTATTGCGCAATATTGTATTGAAGCACGAAATTCCGGTCGAATACTTCGAGCAGCAGGATATGTACTGGGAAGAGCATTTCGAGATTATCCGCAGTATGGCCATCAAAACCATAAAGTCGGCAGATATCGGAAAAATACAACTTTCGGAATTGACTGACGATTGGGATGAAGATCGTTTTTTTGTTGAAGAGTTGTTTAAAAAAGCCATCGAAAACGATGCCCAGTACGAAGGATACCTCAGCGAACAACTCAAAAATTGGGATCCTGAACGCATCGCCCTGCTGGACATGATCATCATGAAAGCCGCGCTGGCCGAGTTGATCCATTTTCCTTCGATACCCGTAAAAGTGACGATAAATGAATTTATTGAAATCGCGAAGCGGTATAGTACCCTTAAAAGTGGTAAATTTGTGAATGGGAACCTGGATCGACTGACCGAAAAACTCACACGGGAGGGTGTTATTCGAAAAAGTGGCCGGGGACTGATCGATAACAAATAATCCCAAGTACCACTCCAATTATAGAATCTATTAAGTCATGAGCAAAACAACTAATGCGCTGTTAGCCTTTTTGACCGGATGTGCTTCTGGCCTTTTTCTGGGAGTCCTGTATGCGCCCCAAAAAGGAGAAATCACCCGCGACCGCCTGACTTTCCGGCTCTCGAAATACCGCGAGCAACTGGAAAAACTGATTGTAGATTTGATGGAAGGCAAGAATTTTCCCGAAAGCATGGCCAAAGCTGAAGGTGAGAAAGTAGTGAACGACGCCCGTGAGAAAGCCGAAAGGCTGCTGGAAGATGTAGATCGGCTGATGGCCCAAATAAAGAGTCAAAGTAACTGAGGTACCCTGGTAGTTAGTTAATAGCGTCCATTATGAAAAATATGCCTGTAAAAACCCTGATGCTGCTGATGGCTCTGGGGACCCTGTTGTTGTACGCCTGTGATGATAAAAATAAGAAAAGCAGTACGAGCGAATTGCAGGAGAAAATTCCGGTGATGGCGATGCTGGACAGTACGGTCTACCAATTTGGTGAAATCAAGGAGGGTGATATTGTAGAACATGCCTTTCGGTTCAAGAACGGTGGGCAATTTCCCCTGATCATCAATAACGTTACGGCTTCGTGCGGCTGTACGATTCCCGAATGGCCGCGTGAACCCATTGCCCCAAATACAGAATCGGCGATCAAGGTTCGCTTCAACAGCAAGGGTAAGCCCGGGCAACAGGTAAAAACGATTACGGTGTACGCCAATACAGAACCCGCCTACTCGGAACTGCGCCTGCAGGGCATCGTAGCCGAGGCGACGGATACTCTGAGTAATTAATGCTGAAAATTACCATTTGATTTTTCCAACTTCCAGGGTTCGTTGCCTTGCACAAGCTAGCCCTCCTAATTTTCAATTTTCAACTTAAAACTCACAACTTAAAACATGTTACTATCCATTCTTGCCCAGGCTGCAGCCGGCGGTTCTCAAGCCATGATTTATCAGGTTGTCATGTGGGTCGGCATTATCGGGGTTTTCTATTTTTTTATGATCCGTCCCCAACAAAAGAAAGCCAAGGAGCAGAAAGAACTGCTTGCGGGCATCAAGAAGGGTGATGAAGTAGTTACCATAGGCGGTATGCATGGAAAAGTGTACCTGGTAGATGAAACCACGGTAACGCTGGATTTGGACAAAGGCGTAAAACTCACCTTCGACAAATCAGCCGTCAGCCGAACTGTCAAATAATTGTGAATGATAGAATGTTAGAATGATAGAATAGGCTCTATTTTTTCATTCTATCATTCACCAATTCTATCATTCTATAATTTAAAATTAAAGGTGAGTACGAATTCTTCCCGAAAAAGCAAAATTAAAGCGTATGCAGGTTGCTTACTGGCAGCTTCCTTTTTCTGGCTGATGACGGCTCTGAATCAGGATAACTATTCCCTGCGGTTGGATTATCCCATTCACTTCAATTACAACGAAAGTCTGTATGTACCTGTGCATCCGCTGCCAAGTACCGTTTCGGTCAACGTATCGGGTGATGGCTGGAATTTGCTTCGCAAATCGTGGCTGACTTTCGCCGAACGTCCCGTGGAGTACTCGATTGCCAATCCCTTGCGCGCCAATACCATCAATTCAACTTCCCTCACGGCCCAAATCGCCGAGCGCTTTCCTGATGTAAAAGTAAATTATGTGGTATCGGATACCTTCGAACTGGGCTTTGAGCGAAAAATTACCCGGATCATACCCGTTCGGATCGATAGCCTGGCAATTGATTTACGACCAGGATTCGTTATTTCCAGTTTGATCAATCTCTCTCCCTCCCTAATTTCCATAGAAGGGCCCGCTTCACTACTCAGCCAGTACCCTGATACTATTCACCTTCACGTTCCTACCCGAAAGATTCAAAACAACTACGACGAAATAGTGCCATTGGGTCTCCCGAACCTGCGTTTGGTGGAAGCCAGTCATTCGTCGGTTTTCGTGAGCTTCGAGGTAGCCCGGCTGCTCAGGCCTATCCCCACAGTTCAGTAGGGGAGTATGGTACGTTCACTTCCCATACAGGTAGGCGTCACGGGCGGAATTGGCGCAGGTAAGAGCGTAGTATGTCAGATATTCGAGTGCCTGAGCGTTCCGGTTTATGCCGCTGATCAACGCGCCAACTGGCTCTCGGATCACGACCCGGCCATTCGCCAGGAGGTACTTGCAATGCTCGGCCCGGATTCTTACACGAGCGGAGGTACCTACAACCGCAAATACGTGGCCTCGCGCGTATTTTCTGAACCTGTACTTTTGCAACAGCTCAATCAGATCATTCATCCAAAGGTTTTTGCCGATAGCGAGCGTTGGCTTCAAAAGCAGGCGCACCAGCCTTACGTGATTCGTGAAGCAGCCTTAATGAATAAAGCGGGTGATAAAAATTCGCTGGATTATGTCATTGTGGTCGATGCTCCGTTGGATCTGCGGGTAGAACGGACCAAACTCCGTGACCCGCACCGCTCCGAAGCCGAAATCCGCGCGATCATAGCCCGTCAAATTGCAGATGAAGAACGCCTAAAATTGGCGGATTTTGTGGTTGAGAATGATCAGGAAAATGCTTTAATTCCGCAAATACTGAAACTCCACCGGTACTTTTTAGAAAAAGGAAAGGAAGCTAAGGAAAGGAACGAAGTTTAACAAACACACTCTCCATTGTCAACTGTCCCCTGAATTAAAATTCCGTATCCAGCCCCAGAGCCTCTTTGAGTTCCTGTAAATGGGGGTTCCGTTCGGCCAGAAATGCGAATTTTTCCTGCGCAGTATAAGGTCTCCGCTTCACTTCCTGGGGGGCCACCCGAAAATCCAGCGACAGGGTAGGGGCGTCGATCCTTTCTCGCAAATACCAGATCAATTCACTGCGTAGGGCAGTTAATGTTTCTTTCTGTAAGTCATTGTCAAGCGCAATCTTAATCGTCTGATTTTCCAGTAAAAAATCCCGGTTGAGGGTAACTTCCTCCGTGGCAGAATTGCGCTCTATACGTCGTTTTTTCGCAAACTCTTGCCAGAAATGCACAGCATTGTCCAGCGTCAGGGGTAGCTTGTCCAGTACAATGGTCGGCTCGGCCATTGAGGATTTGGACGGGCTTACGTCATGTGTAGCCTGTGTAGGGACAGCCGTTGCCACTGTAGAAGTAATATGTGACGTGCTGCGCAGGCGGCTGGGCGCGGCGGGAGGGGGAGAAACTTCGGGTGCCGCCGGAGCAGCAATTTTAACTCCGTACGCAGGTGGTTCCGATTCCGTCGTCAGGGCAACGGGTAGCTCAGCTTTTTTTTTTTCGGCCTCGGGCGCCTGTCCGTTATTGGGTGGAATAGCTTCTAATGCCAGCAAGTCGGGAAGCTTAGCCATTTTCATCAGACATAGCTCCACGTGCAAACGCTGGTTTTTGGAGGTTTTGTAATGAATATCGCATTGGCTACCCACGCTCATCGCCGAGAGGAGGAAACTCAGGTTGGCCCGGCGGGATTGGTCGAGGTACTTGGCGCGGGCGGCTTCCGTCACTTCCAGCAGCGATATGGTGATGGGGTCCTTACACACCATCAAATTCCGGAAGTGTTCCAGCAAACCTACTACGAACAAATGCCCATCGAAGCCCTTGCGGACGATTTCGTCAAATAGTAGCAACGACTCCGCGATGCTGCCTTTCAGCAGCGCATCGGTGATTTTGAAGTAATAATCATAATCCAGAATATGCAGGTTTTCCAGCACATCGGCGTATGTCAGTTCATTAGTAGGCGAGAAAGTCACGTTCAGGTCGAACATGGAAAGGGCATCACGCAGGCCGCCGTCGGCCTTTTGACCGATTAGTTCCAGCGCCTCGCGATCGGCTATGATACCTTCTTTCCCGGCAATGTGGGCCAGGTGATCCGCAATGTCGTTGGTGCGAATCCGATTAAAATCAAAAATCTGACACCGTGATAGAATTGTCGGTAAAATCTTATGTTTTTCCGTTGTTGCCAGGATGAAAATCGCGTAGCTCGGCGGTTCTTCCAGCGTTTTCAGAAACGCGTTGAATGCCGCCGGAGACAGCATGTGTACCTCGTCGATGATATAAATTTTGTACTTACCCGTCTGTGGGGGGTACCTTACCTGATCGATCAGATTCCGAATATCGTCCACCGAGTTGTTGGAGGCCGCATCAAGTTCGTGAATGTTGAACGAAGCATTGTTCTGAAAGCTGACGCAGGATTCGCATTCGCCACAGGGCTCGATGTAGTCGCTAAGATTCTGGCAGTTGATGGTCTTGGCCAGGATACGTGCGCAGGTCGTTTTGCCCACACCACGTGGTCCACAAAACAGGAACGCCTGCGCCAGGTGGTTGGTGCGGATGGCGTTCTTGAGCGTGGTGGTAATGTGCGACTGCCCCACCACCGAATCGAAGGTGACGGGCCGGTACTTGCGGGCTGATACAACGAAATGATCCATGCCCGCAAGTTACGGCTGAGGGGGGGATTTTCAAATTTAAAATTCACGCCGCAGCGTATCAATTTGGGTGGGATTGGGCTAATGCAACTGGGGATAAGGTGGGCTTTTAGTTTATTTTAATGGATTGAATAAGAGTCTATTAGGTTTATAAAAGGAGGGGAACCAGGCAGGAAAAGCATAAGACTTTGGTTCCGGTGAGTATTTTTGGGATTCAAAAACCCTTTTCCGTGAAAGTCTTCCGCTTATCCCGGCCTTACGGGATTTATCCTTTACTTGTATTTATGAAATCGCTACTTTTTTGGTTTAGTATTATCCTACTTTCAGGTTCTACTCTTTCGGCTCAATCTTCGAAAAAACGTAATGAGTGGACATCTCTTTTCAACGGAAAAAATCTGAAAGGCTGGGAAACCTACCTGGATGCGCCTTATACCAAAGATAAATCGGCCAAAACTGGTCCCATTGGACTGAATAAAGATCCTAACCAGGTATTTTCGGTGGTGAAGGTGGATGGCAAACCGGCCCTGCGCGTCTCTGGAGAAACCTTTGGCGGTATCAACACTCTGGCCGATTTTGAAAATTACCATTTGCAGCTGGAATTCAAATGGGGCGAGTTACAATGGCCACCCAAACTGGGCCAACCCCGCGACAGTGGTCTGCTATACCATAGTGTGGGTGCGCATGGTACCCCCATGCTGTGGATGGAATCGTTTGAGTTACAGATTCAGGAGGGCGATACCGGCGACTATTGGGGCGTGATGAATGTGGCCACAGACATCTCTGCCCGCAAAAATGAGAAGGGGAAGTATGTGTATGCGCCGGGCAATTCCCCTGTTCTCTTTCAGGATAAAACCGCTAACGGACGTTCATGCCTCAAATACCCCGACGCCGAGAAGCCCTCGGGCCAATGGAATGTGGTAGACCTGTACTGCGTAGGCGGCACCTGTGTCCACGTGACCAATGGTACCGTCAATATGGTACTACTCAATACCCGACATCTCGTGAATGGTACAATGCAGCCACTCACCAAAGGTAAAATCCAGATTCAGTCGGAGGGGGCCGAAGTCTACTATCGAAATATTCAGGTGCGCCCGATTGAAAAAATGCCGGCCGGACTACTGGAATAGCGAATATCCTACCCGGCTGGACTCTGAAGCCGACTCGGATGTATTATTCTGGACGGTAAGCCCTAAGGGGTATGAATAATAACCTCATTCGTAACGATAGCCACCGACCTATACACTACGAATACTTTTTAAAAATGGAGCTCGCCGTATGCCCCCCAAACCCAAAAGTATTGTTCAGTACATAGTTTACGGTTTGGGATAGGGCTTTTCCGATAATCAGATTCATGCCCTCGGGAATGCGTTCGTCCAGGTGGTTGACGTTGATGGTAGCTGGAATGAAGTCGTGATTGACCGACAGCACACTGATGATGCTTTCCACCGCCCCAGCCGCCCCTAACAAGTGACCCGTCATGGATTTGGTGGCGCTGATCGGGACGGGTCTGTCGCCGAATACCCTTTTGATTCCTATCAGTTCGCTCAAATCGCCAATACCCGTAGATGTGGCGTGCGCATTGACGTAGTCGATAGCCTCCGCCGTGATTCCCGCATCGCGCAGGGCGCGCTGTATGCCCAAAACCGCCCCAAGGCCCTCAGGGTGGGTTCCGGTGAGGTGGTAGGCATCGCCTGCCATGCCGCCGCCCGCCAGCTCGGCGTGGATGGTGGCCCCCCGGGCCAGGGCGTGTTCCAGTTCTTCCAGCACCAGGGCTCCCGCCCCTTCACCCATCACAAAACCGTCGCGGTCGCGATCGAAGGGTTTGGAGGCAGTTTGCGGGCTATCGTTCTGTTTGGATAATGCCTGAGCGGCGTTGAATCCCCCCACCGAAGCCGGGCTTATGGCCGCTTCGGAGCCACCGGCAATCATCATCGTGGCCTTGCCCATGCGGATGGTATCGAAGGCACTGATGATGGCTGTATTGGACGACGCGCAAGCCGACACCGTGCAGTAATTGGGCCCGTGCAACTGGTAGCGCATGGAAATCACCCCGGCGGCAATGTCCACGATCATTTTTGGAATAAAATAGGGGTTAAACCGAGGTGTACCATCCCCCGTGTCAAACTCCTTCAACTGCTGCTCAAAAGTACTGATCCCGCCGTTGCCCGTTCCCCAGATCACGCCGATGTCGTACCGTTCGCTTTCGTCCATTGTGGCAAAATCAAGCCCGGCATCCTGAATGGCCTGCGCGCTGGCCGCCAGGGCGTATTGGGTAAAAAGATCATATTTTTTCAGTTCCTTTTTATCAATGTAGGTCTCCGGATCAAAGCCTTTCACCTCGCAGGCAAAGCGGGTTTTGAATAGACCGGCGTCAAACTTCGTGATGGGTCCGGCACCGCTATGGCCAGCCTTAATGTTTTCCCACAGGTCATTGACCGAATTCCCCAGCGGAGTAATGGCACCCAAGCCGGTAATGACAACTCGTTTCATTGGACTATGCATCATGGTTTGAAAAGTAAAAAATCGGACAAGGTACCCTGCTACTTGCGCGACCAATGTACGTTTTATTGGATTAAAAGTAGTGAAGCATCGTGTCACAAACTAAAATTACATCTACCCAAAAGGGCAATGAATCCTCCTGCCCAAGATTACCTTTAATGGTATGGGTACATATTTTTGTGTAGGAATATGAGTTAACACTGAGGCAAAAAGTAAAAAAGAATCGATTTAACATAGCAGCACACATCGGTACTTCGGGCTGGAGCTACGACCACTGGCAGGGGGTACTTTATCCCGACATCACCCCAGTACACGAAAGGTTTTACTATTATGTGGATCAATTCCAGACCGTAGAACTCAACAGTAGTTTCTACCGATGGCCCCACGAACGTACTTTCGCCAGTTGGCGACGGCGGTTGCCGGAAGGTTTTCAGTTTACGGTAAAGGCTCCCCGCGGCCTTACTCACGCCAAACACCTCTACGCTCCCGAAGTGTGGGTGGAGCGGATTAGCAAATGCTGGCACATTCTGGGCGACAAGCGAGCAGTTCTGTTGGTGCAACTCTCGCCCAATTTCGCGTATGATTATGCCCGGCTAGACTATTTCCTGAGCCAGGTACCCCCCTGGATTCGGGTCGCGGTGGAATTCCGGCACCCCAGCTGGCACCAGGAATCCATCTTCCAGCTCCTGGAACGCCATCAGGCTGCCTACTGTATTATGAGCGGGGCGGGTCTTCCCTGCATTCTACGTGCCACCGCTCCTCACGTGTACGTGCGGCTGCATGGACCCGATGCGGGCTGGCTCTACGGCGGTTCCTACTCCGACGACGACCTGCGCTGGTGGGCTGCCCGGATTCGCGAGTGGGAGTACGCGGGGAAAGAGGTGTATGTGTATTTTAATAACGACGGCGGGGGAAACGCCGTCCGCAATGCCTTTACCCTCCGGCATTTTCTGGGTAGGTAGGTGTTTTTTTTAAATCGTACTCCTGTTGGAATCCTGCCGGGTGAGTATTTCCGGCCTGAATTTGCTTTTGGTAATAACCGACGCGCTACCTATGATTCCTGTACGACTTTTGCTAAAAGGTACCTTCCAACTGGCTTTCTTTCTCTTATTGGTGCACTCCGGCCAGGCTCAGTCCGAGTTTGATCCGTTAATGTTCAAAAACCTGTTCAACGGGAAAGACCTCAAAGGGTGGGTGAACGTCAACACCGCCGAGGATACCTGGAAGGTGAAAAAGGGTATTCTGGTGAGTACCGGAAAACCCATCGGCGTCATGCGCACCGACCGTCAGTACGAAAACTTCATTCTGGAAATCGAGTGGAAACACATGGAAGCCGGGGGGAACTCCGGTGTGTTCGTGTGGAGCGAAGGTACCCAGTTTGGCGACAACCCGCTCACCAAAGCCATTGAGGTGCAAATGCTGGAATTGGAATGGGCTATCCAGCACAACGAAACCGATGCTTACGTTCACGGCGAACTATTTCCTACGATGGGTATGACGGCTATACCCGACAACCCAAGGGGTACTCGTAGCAAATCGCTTGAAAAGCGCTGCCGGGGAAAAGGCGAATGGAATAAGTACGTGGTAGTGTGCGTGGATGGCGTAGTGAAGCTGTCGGTCAACGGCAAGTTTGTCAACGGATTGCGGGGTTCGGAGCGCAAGAAGGGGTACATCTGCCTCGAAGCCGAAGGCGCCGAAATTCATTTTCGCAACATTCGCATTCTCGAACTTCCGTCGGGCATTACCTCAGCCGAGCAGACCGCACCACTGGTGAATTGAGGCATCTTCGGAACTAATCTAAAAAGCCCGGGCATTGTTCTTTTACTACTTCCGCCTACTGTCAGCGTCATCAGGTTCTCCGGGTATAGCGTAGCATTTCATGATTTTTTACAAATAATTTAAATACTTATTCAAATACCATGATTATACAGATCAATACTGATAACAACATTACGGTCCATGAAGCATTCCAAACGGAGTTGAATGATAAGATCACAGAAAAATTGCACCGGTTCGCTGGTCAACTTACTCGCGTAGAAGTACATTTCTCAGACGAAAATGGCAGCAAAGAAGGACAAAAAGACAAACGATGCCTGATGGAAGCCCGCATGGAAGGCATGCAACCCATCGTCGTGACTGAAATGCACGACACGCTCATACAGGCGGTCAACGGGGCGATCATCAAAATGAAAGCAGCCCTGGACACGGCTGTTGGCAAAGTCAGAAATCATTGATGCCCTAAGTACTCAATTGATGCCCTAAGTACTCAATAGTAGCGAACCACCTGCCTGGATAATTCCGGTTGGGTGGTTTTTTGGTGGAGAGAAGTAACCAAATGAGGTAGTTTATACTAGGTTTAGCCTTACAACGTTTGAAACGTCTATGCCCGAAGCCCCGAAAACCACCAGCCTATCCTGAACACGTGAGAAAACAAATCGGCTTTCTGATCCTCGCACTGGGACTTCTGCAAGTACCTGTCAAGGGTCAGGCCATTATATACGATATTTTACTGGCTGGTCGCTCCGTAGGCGAGTTAACGATCACACCCGCTAAGGCAAACGATGGCAGCGAAAATTTGCGGGTGCGTGGGGCCATCGATACCTTTCTCTACGATGTAGTGTATGTGGGGGAAAATCGGTTTGAAAAAGGGGTGCTCAAAACCGCCCTGTCCAGTCAGCAAGTGAATGGAAAGCTCAAAGAAAAAACCAACACAGTGCATACTTCGGATAGTTATCACGTCACATTTGCCGATGCGAAATCCAGTTCGAAGGAAACGGTCAAGGTACCCCATCCGATCAACCACACCATCACCAGTCTCTACTACCGCGAGCCCGTAAATTTGAAGCAGATTTATTCCGATCGTTTTGGGAAAATGTGCCCGGTGCAGAAAGTAGCCACTGGAGCCTACGACATTGTGATGCCCGACGGGAAAAAGACGCGCTACACCTACGCCGACGGTCAATGTCACGAAGTACAATCCGAGATTGTGGGGTTAAATCTAATATTCAAACTACGGGCGGCGGGTGTGTTGCGGTAGGTATCTCCGAATCTTTCTTGATAATTATCAGATACTCCTCTTACTGCTGGTTTACGCCATCTCCTACATAACCTTCGACGGCTGATGCATCGAGTGTGAAGCATTCAGTACTTCAATACCAACGAGTTGCCCATCTGCGGAATAATCCAGAATTACGACCTTTTTATTTTCTTCCGATTCATCGATAGCCACGTCTCTCAGCTTGATGTAGAGGATACCGATTTCTTTATCATACCCTGATTTGCATTGGTATTTTGAAATTTATTCATTGCTTAGCTCCTTATCCTACAAACCACCTCGCCGCATCCCAAACGTCACACTTCCCCACAAACTCTGTCAATCCGCTTTTTCATTCCCCGTCAACCGCATCATGTGGGCGCTGCTGAGCATGTAGGCAGCTTTGCCTTTTTTGATGGGTTTAAACGTAGCTTCGCCCTGCGCGTTGGTTTGCCGGAACTCTACTTCCGTTTGGCCATCGACGCGTCGCCAGCAGCGTACCATTGCGTTGGTGAGGGGTTTTTGCTGGTAGAGAATCCAGCGCTCGATTATTGCATCAATAAACCAATTCAAAACTTCCCCCGCTAACTCTTATTTGTAATCAAGGCTGAATCCCCTGGCGTTGGCAATGCGAATCTTACCACCAGAGTTTTAACAAACGCATTATGAAAAGCCCCAAGCTATTCTTTTACGACACCGGGTTAATGTGCTCGTTGCTGGGTCTGCGCCGGGCTGATCTGGTCGAAACGTACTACATGCGGGGAGCGTTGTTCGAGAATTGGGTGCTGAGCGAGGTGGCTCAACATTTCACGAACCAGGGACAAAAGCCACCCATCTGTTTTTGGCAGGACAAAACGGGGCGCGAAGTAGATTTGCTGGTGGAAACCAACGAAAAACTAATCCCGATCGAGATCAAGGCCGGGCAGACCAAGCGTCCCGATTATTGCGACCAGCTTGCTTACTGGAATCAATTGTGTGGGAATTCAAGTGAAAATAGTTTCTTATTGTACGGGGGATCGAGATAATCATCTACCAAAATGGGATCGTATATTCCAATTGATACTAATTCATTAATTTTGGAATAATAAGGGTACCCTTTAAAGAAAACAGCCATCGCGTACCTCAATTTCTAATCATCGCCATGATAAAATATTCCCTACTATTAACAGTCTTTATCAGCCAAAGCCTGCTTCCTAACCAAACAAACGCCAGCCAGTCACCAGGTACCTTCACCTCCACAAAACAAATCACTACTCCCGAATACGAATCAGAAAACCTGATTATCAATAAGCTTTCTGACCACGTCTATCAGCACATTTCCTACCTCAATACCGAGAGTTTTGGCCGGGTGGCGTGTAACGGGATGATCGTGGTCAATGGGGGTGAAGCAGTCGTTTTTGATACGCCTGCTACCAACGAAACCGCCGAAGAATTGATTGAGTACCTCACCGGGAAACTTCATGCTAAAATCAAAGGGATAGTAGCCACCCATTTTCACGCCGATTGCGTGGGCGGTTTGGAGGCGTTTCATCAAAAGGGGGTACCTTCTTACGCCGAAAATCGAACCATTGCTTTCCTGAAAGACAAAGGATCGCCCCAACCCCAAAACGGATTTGCCAACTCGCTGAATTTGAAGGTAGGTACCCAAAAAGTGTACGCTACCTACCTCGGTGAGGGCCATACCCGCGATAACATCATTGGGTATTTTCCCGAAGACAAGGCGATGTTTGGCGGTTGTCTGATCAAAGAGGTGGGGGCCGGAAAAGGAAATCTGGAAGATGCCAACGTGAAAGCCTGGCCCGAAACAGTCCGAAAAGTTAAGGACAGGTACCCTCAGGCCAAAATCATCATTCCGGGACACGGGAGGGTAGGGGGTACGGAGCTGTTGGATTTTACGGTGAAGCTATTCGAGTAAGGAAAAGTATTGGGTTCGTACACTGCCAACCACTCGATTTCCACTAGACATGGCTATTGCCAAACTGGGCTTTCATGCGAAATTTAGAGCCAGTTAACAGGATATTTTCAGAAGCCCGGAGGTAGTAAATTCGCTTCGGTAGGATCTTTACTAGTACTCAGTGAAGCCAAGTAACAACGTCAAGACATCCGAATGAAGCGACTGCATACCCTACTAGCCAGCATGACTCTTTTCCTGCTGGCTACTTTTATTTTGTCCATGAAGCCAGGTCCGGACAAATCGGCCCACCCGCCAGAAAAACCCAACGTGATTCTCATCTTTGTGGATGACCTCGGTTGGGCCGACCTGAGTAGCTACGGCAGCAAGTATTACGAAACGCCAAATCTGGATAAACTTGCTGCCGGAGGCGTAAAGTTTACGGATGCGTATGCGGCGGCAGCCATTTGTTCGCCCTCGCGCTCAGCGCTAATGACGGGCAAGTATCCCGCCCGTACGGGCATCACGGACTGGATTCGCGCTAGTTTCCAGAATGCCGAGGTGCAGTATGATGGGAAGAATAAAAAGGAATACGAGCGGGACTTGACGCAAAGACTCAAAGTACCCCCCATTCCGTTTGAACTGCCGCTATCGGAAAAAACAACAGCGGAGTACCTGAAAGAACAGGGGTACTTCACGGCGTTCATCGGGAAGTGGCATTTGGGTACTGAGGCATTCTACCCCGAAAAGCAGGGGTTCGACGTCAATATCGGGGGCTGTGACTTCGGTCAGCCACCTTCCTACTTCGACCCCTACGCTAATGCGTCGGTGAAGGGAATCCCTACGCTACCGGCCCGCAAGGCGGGTGAGTACCTGACTGACCGCGAGGGCGATGAAGTGATCAACCTGATTCGGACCCACAAAAACGGGCCCTTCTTTATCAATTATGCCCCCTACGCCGTGCATACGCCGCTCGGGGGAAAGCCGGAATTAGTGGCGAAATATAAAGCCAAGGCACCCTCCCAGGGGCAAGGTAACGCCGTGTATGCTGCTATGATCGAGAGCATGGACGAAAACGTAGGCCGTATTGTGGCTGAGTTGAAAGCCCAAAATATGCTGGAAAACACGCTGATTATTTTTACTTCCGACAACGGTGGACTGCTGGGTAGTGAACAAAACCCGATTACTTCCAATCCGCCGTTCCGCAGTGGTAAGGGCTTTCCGTACGAAGGTGGAATAAGGGTACCCCTGATCATGAGTTGGAAGGGGAAGATCGTTCCACGGGTGTCGGCAAGCCCAGTGATTACGATGGATATTTTTAATACTGTGCTGGAAGTAGGAGGTACCCAACCGGATCGCGCTATACCTAATGATGGCGTGAGTCTGCTAAGCCATGCGACGGGGGCAAAGCCAATGCCGACGCGTGACTTGTTCTGGCATTTTCCGCACTATCGCTACGATGAGGTGACGCCCTACAACATCGTCCGTAGTGGCTATTGGAAACTGATTCATCATTATGAGGACGGTTCTGACGAGTTGTATAACCTCAAAGACGATATCGACGAAACGCGAAATGTTGCTGCCCAACTACCTAAGAAGCGAGAGGAACTGCGTGGTAAACTGGACGGGTTCTTAACACGGACAGGCGCGAAGGTACCTACCCAACGCTGACAGCCTTTTGAAGGCTATCAGCTTTTTTCGGATAGAAATTTTATTAGTGTTTCCACAAACAATTTCGGCTGTTCGGCGTGAACCCAGTGCCCGGATCTGGGGATGGTCATGAGTTCAGCATTGGGAAACATTTCCTGAATGGCTTGCCAATCCTGATCCTTGACATACCCCGAAAGTGCACCTTTGATAAAAAGTGTAGGCTCGGTCACGACGCGCTGCTTGGTAATCTCCTGGCCTACATTAGCTTGCAATTCAGTGATTATGGGTAAATTAAAACGCCAGTCGTACCCTCCAGTATCGGTGCGGTACAGGTTTTTGAGTAAAAACTGCCGAACACCCAGATTTGGCTCGTGGACGCTGAAAAGCTTATCGGCGTGTTGGCGATCTTCGATTTCGCCCAGGGGTAAAGCACCAAGTCCTGCGATCAGTTCCTGGTGGTGGGGCGGGTACGACTTGGGGCCAATGTCCACGATTACCAGTTTATCGTAGGTGCCGGGGTAGGTTTCGGCGTACTGCATCACGGTTTTTCCACCCATGGAATGGCCAACTAAAATCGGAATTTCCAGCGCATGGTCTTCTATAAACTCCGCTAAATCGGCCGCCATTGACTCGTACGTAAATTCATCTGAATGGGGCGAGCGGCCGTGGTTGCGCTGATCGACCAGGTATACGGCATAGCCCGCGTCGGCAATGGCTTTGGTTACTGTAGCCCAATTGTCAAGTGAACCGAATACGCCGTGGAGGATTATCATCGGCTGACCGCCTTCCCCTACTTTTTTATAATTCAGTTTCATAAAAAGTGGGTTTATAATATCTCGGATTTTATGCAAAATGGTATAGTCGATTTCTGATCGACGACTGCTGTTAGCCCAAATAAACCACTTTTTCTCGCTTCTCCACCATCCTGCCGATGGGCTCGGCTTCTATATTGAAGGTGCGCAGGATGTTCTCGACATCGTGTTGGCCTTCGGGCGTCACGGCGATCAACAGGCCGCCGCTCGTTTGGGGGTCAGCCAGGATGTAGCGTTGGGTTTCGGTGAGGTCGGATACCTTGTGGCCGTAGCTTTGCCAATTCCGCACGGTACCACCGGGAAACGATTTCTGAGCCAGGTAATCTTCAATAAAAGGTAGCCTAGGTACTTTGTCAAAATCAATCTCCGCACTCAAACCACTGCCCTGAGCCATTTCGATGAGGTGGCCGAGCAGGCCGAAGCCCGTTACGTCCGTGAGGGCTTTGACTGATTCCAGCGCGCCCAATGCTACCCCTACCTTGTTGAGTTGTCGCATTTGGTCGGGGGCGAGGTGGGCGTGCTCGGGGCGGAGAATCCCCTTCTTTTGGGCGGTAGTCAGGATTCCCACACCAAGCTTTTTGGTCAGATACAAGATGTTACCTTCGGTAGCGGTATCGTTGCGCTTGAGGTGCTGCACGGCCACGCGGCCCGTCACGGCCAGGCCGAAAATCGGCTCGGGGCTGTCGATACTGTGGCCGCCCGCCAGGGGAATACCCGCCTCGGCGCAAATCGCCCGGCTACCCTCGATCACCCGTCCGGCTATTTCGGGAGCCAGCTTGTCGATAGGCCAGCCCAGAATAGCAATGGCCATGAGGGGTTGCCCGCCCATAGCGTACACGTCGGAAATAGCATTAGCCGAGGCAATTCGGCCAAAATCGTAGGCGTCGTCCACAATGGGCATGAAAAAATCGGTGGTACTGATGATGGCGTCTCCATTACCAAGGTCTATGACAGCGGCATCGTCGCGGGAGTTGTTGCCGACCAATAGGGTAGACATATCAAAAGCCGGAATTCCCGGAAACGTAGCGGAGGAGTCGTTGCCGTACAGGATTTTGTCGAGAATCTGCGGGGAAATCTTACAGCCGCAGCCCGCGCCGTGGCTGTATTGGGTTAATAGAACAGTGTCTGCAAGTGTATTCATGGAGAAATGAGGAAGGATGAATGATGAGAGAGTTTCAGCGGACGGCTGGTATGATTTTTCTGAGTTGTCAAAGGTAGGGGATTGTGTAGCACTGGCTTGAGGAAATATTATAATACCAATGAATCGAGAGGCAAAATTCAATTTTGTGGAAGCCAAAAACTCCTTCTGAAAACCTTTTTTAAACCAAAAAGTTCAATGGATAGGAATAACATACTCCCGAATTTGTTAATAATAATTTAATATTTGAAATATTGAAGTATTGAGATAGAATTATGTATTATTTCAATAAATCAAAGGGTTACGGTACTTAATATAGTATTTTATTAGGAAAGTACTCGTTGCTTGTGAACAAAAATTAAACTTATTTTGCGGGCGAATTCAATGCAGGGTCATTTAAAATGAATCAACAAACATCTTTAACCAAATCCCAAAAACCAATGAACAGAAAAGGTTTACTTTTCAAAGCAGTGTACAGCGCGCTGTTCGCCTTCGTCCTTACTTTCCTGGGAGCCCAGGTGCAGGCTCAGGTAACCTCTTCGGCTATTACGGGCCGCGCAACTGACAACAAAGGCGAAGGCCTGCCCGGTGCCACGATCGTGGCTACCCACGTACCATCTGGCTCGCAGTACGGTACAGTTACCAACGAATCGGGCCGCTACACCATTCCTTCGGTAAGGGTAGGTGGTCCCTATAAGGTCACGGTATCGTACGTAGGCTATACCGAACAATCCAAAGAAAACATTTTTGCTAACCTGGGTACGGCTGCGGATGTGAGTTTCTCTATGCTGGACGAAGGTACTCAACTCAATGAAGTGACTGTTTCCACCTCCCGTAGTGATGTGTTCAGCTCGGATCGGACCGGGGCAGCTACTACAATCTCAAAAGAGCTCATCAATTCGCTTCCTACGATCGGTCGTACAATTAATGATTTTACCCGTCTTACTCCTCAGGGAGGAAATGGCGGCTCATTTGCCGGTCAGGACAATCGTCTTAATAACATTACGGTTGATGGGGCAGTATTTAACAACACCTTTGGACTGGGAAGCCAGCCGGGTGGTCGTACTGGTGTGGCTCCCATATCCCTCGATGCCCTTGAAGAAGTTCAGGTCAACGTCGCTCCCTTCGATGTACGTCAGTCAGGCTTCACGGGTGCTGGTGTGAACGCAGTGACCCGCTCCGGTACCAATGAGGTGACCGGTTCTGTGTTTCATTTGTTCGCCAACGAAGGTTTGGTTGGAACTAAGGCTGCCGGACAGGATTACAAGGCAACGGCGTTTACCAAGAAAGTTACTGGCTTCCGGATTGGGGCACCTATCATCAAGAATAAACTGTTTATTTTTCTGAACGGAGAGTTTGAAAAGCGGGTAGATCCTGCTGATGTAAATAACTGGGTAGCTAACCGCGGACAAACCGGAAGTAATGTGACTCGGGTTTTGGCGAGTGATTTGGATGCATTGAGTACCTTCATGAAGAGTAAATTCAACTACGAAACGGGTGGATATGAAAATTTAAACCTCAACACTACGGGTAATAAATTTCTGGCTCGCCTTGACTGGAACATCAACCGCAACCATAAATTCAACGTTCGCTTCTCTTATCTGGATGGTGGTTCTGAAAACCTGATTTCCAATAGTGCCTCAGCGGGCTTTGGTAACCGCCGTACCAATTCCACCTCCATGTCATTCAAAAACGCTGGCTATATTCTGAATGAGGATATTGTGTCGGTAGTGGGTGAGTTAAGTTCCACCTTTAATGGTAAACTCTCCAACAGCTTAATAATGGGTGTTACCTCCAACAATGAAGACCGGGCTTATTTAACTCCGGGCCTGTTTCCAACGATTGACATTTTGGAAAATGGGGCTACTTATATGTCAGTGGGCATGGATCCTTTCACTCCTTATAACTTGCTGAACTATAAAACGTTTCAATTGATTGATAACCTGTCTTATTATGCTGGAAAGCATACCATTACGGCTGGTATCAGCGTCGAGCGTACAACTTCCAACAACTCGTTTTATTCAGCCGCAAACGGAGTATATGTCTTCAACTCAAAAGAAGATTTCTATGCTTCTGCTAATGGCGCTACCGATGTGACTGCCCGTCGTTTTCAGTACCGTTACTCTTTACAGGGTAGCGGTCCTCCTCCTTTGCAGCAGCTGCAAGTATTATACCCCGGTGCCTACATTCAGGATGAATTTCAGGCTACACCTAATTTAAAGCTGACTGCTGGTTTACGCGTAGATGTTCCTGTTTTCGGTAATACTGCTCTGGAAAACCCCATCACGAAAGACTATAATTTTAGATTGCCTGATGGCTCTTCCGTAAAGACCAATACGGCAAATCTGCCGGATTCTCGTCCTCTTTGGTCACCCCGCTTTGGTTTCAACTGGGACGTGACGGGTGAAAAGACCACCCAGGTTCGTGGCGGAACGGGCATATTTACTGGCCGTCCCCCCTTCGTATGGATTTCTAATCAGATCGGTAATAATGGTGTATCAAGTGGATTTCTTGACGTACAGAATACGAAACTTTATCCGTTTACCACGGAACCAGCCAAGTACGCACCTACCACCACTGACATTTCCAAAGCAACGTTTGATTTAGCCACCACGGATCAAAATTACAAGTTTCCCCAAATCTGGCGGACTAACCTGGCCATTGATCAAAAACTTCCCGGTGGCCTGATTGGAACAGTAGAGGTAATTCTCGATAAGAACGTAAACGTCACGAATTACTACAACATCAACCAAAAGGATATTGGTACCACTACCTTTGCTGGTCCAGACAATCGTCCTCGCTACGCTGGTACTTCGGCCACAAACCGCTTGAATCCTAGCGTGACCCGTAATATTTACCTGACAAACACCAATCTGGGGGGAACTTCAATGTACACCGTCAAACTGGAAAGACCATACCGTAAAGGTTTGTATGTAATGGGTGCTTACACGTATGGTATGACTAAAGATGTTACTGGCGCTGGTTCTATCGCTTCTGGTTCTTTCGAAACCAACCCCACGGTTAAAGGAAACAACTTTGCTGACCTTTCCTATTCAGGCAATGATCAACGGCATCGGGCCATCGCATCACTTTCTTACCGTCTCAACTATGGTGGCAAGTTTGGTGGATCTACACAGTTTGGTCTTTTCTACGAAGGTCGTAACCAGGGACGTTACAACTTCGTGTATTCCGGTGATATGAACGGAGACGGTATTTCTAATAACGACCTTGTTTTTGTTCCAAATAAAGCCAGTGATCTACGTTTTGTAGCCTTGACCTCAGGTGGGCAGACTTTCTCACCAGAGCAGCAGGCAGCCGCTCTTGAATCATTCATTAAGCAAGACCCTTATCTTAACTCGATTCGTGGTCAATACTCCGAGCGGAACGGTGGAGTTGCTCCTTGGCGTCATACTTTTGACCTAAGTGTTGTTCAGGAGATTTATATTAGCATTGGTGGCAAGCGTAATACCTTCCAGTTGCGTGCTGACGTACTTCGTGTTGGTAATGCGATCAACAATGATTGGGGGGTAGGTGATAACCTGGTTAACAGCCGCCCTCTTGTTTCGGCCGGAACGGCTACCGACGGTACTCCAACCTATCGTATGGCTACTCAGACGATTGATGGTAAAACGGTACTGCTAAAAGATACTTTCGTGAAGAGTGCAGGTATCAGTGATGTATGGCAAGCCCAGATCGGTTTGCGCTATACATTCAACTGATAAGTCCAGATTAATTTAATAAAAATCAAAAGCCCGTACCATCTGGTGCGGGCTTTCTTACATTATAAATACTTTTTCAAACTTTTGGGGCAACCTCTTTGGCCCGCTTCAAGGCATCGATTCCAACCCGATAACCATCCAGGATAAGCCTTGTAATGTCCTCGGAGGTAAACCCCTGCAAATCGAGCAGCAGCGGCTCCTGGGGCCGAATGATGGTAAGTTTGATAGGATCACCGCGCAAAATGGAGCGCTCAGCGTACCCTTCGGCCCAGTCAATGTCGTTATTGACGATCTGATTGACCGTGACATCTTTCACGCGCTCAATAAGGCTAATGAGATTACGGGAATTGAAATTTTCGCGGGTATAGAGCTGGCTGGCGTGGCAGGCAATCAGCACGATTTCCTTGGCTCCGTCGCGAATGGCTTCATGGATGGGTGCCACCACACGCAGTCCGCCGTCGAGGTACTTGTCGGTGCGGCTACCGATGGGCACAGGCGGCATAAGCATGGGCAGCGACGAACTGGCGCGAACGTAATCCATGAAAAACTCGTCGTCGGGCGATGCAAACTTGATGTTCCCATTGGTGATATTGACCGCCCCTACCTTGATTCTGACTGGACTATTGCGCAGCACGAAGGCATCGGTATGCCGACGGATTAGGTTGTGCAGGGGTGATGGATCGAGCAGCCCGTCGAAGCGGCTCATCAGCGTGTTGAATCCTAGTGAAACACGGGATCGCAGCAGGGCTACGTCCTGAGGCTGTGTGATGTGCTTGATCCAGAAGGTCATGAGCTCCCGACCAATACCCGGCCAGTTGATTCGGCCATGCTCCAAGTCGTGCTTCCCCGCCTCATTGACGAGGTAGGTCGCATTGAGGGCACCGACCGACACACCGTAAATCATATCCGGCTCGAAGCCGTCTTCCAGAACAGCCTTGACGGCCCCTACCTGAAAGGCTCCCTTCATGGATCCTCCCCCGAGTACTAATGCTTTCATTGGCTGGTGGTCGGCCCCGGGCGATTGGTAATCTGCTGTACTGATCATCTGTAAAGCGACATTATTCTAGGCCGAAGACTTGTCTTGTTTAGGATTGGTGGTAGTTTACATTAAATTGAATTAGCCGATAATCCCCCAGACGCGGGTTTCGAAACATTTCCAGATTTCGATTTTTTCCGAGTGGAACGGCTATTTACCAAAATCATTGTCCAAATTCAACTTTCCCAAGCCAATTATATAAACATTTCGCTCGGTAAATAGGTATAAACAGAAGATTTTATGGCAATTTTGGGCCCCCAAGGCAGTTGCCCGCCTGGTCGTCGCGCTAATACCATTCCTGTTCCAGCCAGGTACAGGCTGGCTTTCCGTATCGCTTTATGCTCCTTTCCATTCAAGCCATTCAGGCACCCATTCAGGTCGAAATGAAGGCTTTTGAGCCCAAGTTTCGGGCATCCATGAAAAGCGATGTCCGGCTGCTGGATCAGATCATGAACTATATTATCCGCCGGAAAGGAAAACAACTCAGGCCGATGTTTGTGTTTTTGTCCGCGGGGGTATGCGGCAGCATTGCTGAAGCCACCTATCGGGGAGCTTCGCTTATCGAACTGCTCCACACCGCTACGCTGGTACACGACGATGTGGTAGACGACTCCAACTATCGCCGGGGTTTTTTTTCGATCAATGCCTTATGGAAAAATAAAATTGCAGTTTTGGTGGGCGACTATCTACTATCGCGTGGATTGCTTTTATCGGTTGACAATCAGGATTTTGACCTTCTGAAAATCGTTTCCACCGCTGTGCGGGAACTGAGCGAAGGTGAACTGTTGCAAATAGAAAAAGCCCGGCGGCTGGATATTAGCGAAGAGGTCTATTACGAGATAATCCGCCAAAAAACGGCTTCACTCATTGCCTCATGCTGCGCAGTAGGTGCCAGTTCGGTGGGAGCCGATGCCGGCACTGTACAGCGGATGCACGCCTTTGGCGAAAAAGTAGGCATTGCTTTTCAGATCAAAGACGACCTGTTCGACTATGGCGAGGCGGAGGTGGGTAAGCCGCTGGGAATCGACATTAAGGAAAAGAAAATGACCTTACCCCTTATCTACGCCCTAAATCATGCTCCCTGGCTGGAAAAGCGGAGAATCATCAATATTGTCCGGAACGAAAGCCACAAGCCGCGTAAGGTTTCGGAGGTGATCGCGTATGTCAAAAGCTCCGGGGGCATTGAGTATGCCCAGCGCGTGATGCATCGCTACGTGGAAGAGGCCCGGCAGTTACTACAGTCCTTTCCAGAATCCGTATACCGCACTTCCCTGGAACAACTCGTTCAGTTCACCATCGAGCGAACGAAATGAGTTTCGATGGGGTACCTTGTTCGAACCAATGAAGTATTTCAAACCCCAATAAATTTTCTAACCAAGAACTCCCGAAGTCGCTTCCCGTGCCTTGGGGAGCCGCCACCAGGGTAGGTAGGGGTAGGCGTGATGTTCGAGGTGGTAGCCGAAAAAGTAGCAGGTCACAAAAGCCCAGGCGTGATTGAGTACCTGGCTGCGGGCGTTGTGGGGCGCGTTGTGGTGTTCGCCCCGGTGGGGTAGGTAGGTGCCGAAAAAGAAAAGCTGGAATGTACTCAGAATGGCGGGAACCATCCAGAAAACCACCAGATTTTCCCAGGGGAAAATCAATTTCAGGAGGTTATAGGTGAGCGCCATGAACAGAATCTGCCTCCACGAAATGTACTCTTTCAGAAAACTATAATACCACCGAAAGAAATTGGCATTTCCCTCATGGAAATCGGGATCATCGAAGGTACCCGAGTGCTGGTGATGGAGGTGATGCTTTTTGGAAAGGGTCTTGTAATTATTGAAGGCAAACAGCGTAGCCGACAGCCAACCGAGGGCATGATTGAGTTTGGGCCGTTCGGGTGCCACCACGCCGTGAATGGCATCGTGCGCCGTGATGAACACACCCGTATAGAGGTGCATTTGTACCAGCACCAACAGATACACGAGCGGATCGGTAAAAGATAAAGGGTAGTGCAGCAGCAAGGCAAGCGACCCGAACCACAACGACAATACAACGGCCGCCGCCCAGATTCCTTTGTTGCCAATCGGGGCAGGTTTCATACGGGGTAAGGTTGGCACGTGACTAGTTTCGACTTGCATAGGGTGTTTTTGAATTCCTACTCACAAAACGGTTTACGCACCGAAATGGTTTGGCCTGGGGTTGTAAGGTAAAGGTTGAAAAATACTTTTAACTTTACCAAAATTACATTTTATATATTTAGCCCCCTTTCCCTATGAAGTTTTCAATATACCGAATTACCAAGGTTTTTATCCTGTTGCTGGGTCTGAGTTGCACTGGTTTCGCCCAATCCACCCCGAAAAACACTCTCCCCCTGGCCCGCCCAAAATTGGTGGTGGGAATTGTCGTGGATCAGATGCGGTATGATTACCTGTATCGCTACTACGATAAATACGGCGAGGGCGGTTTGAAACGCATGATGAATGAGGGCTTCAACTGCCGCAACAATCATTACAATTACGCGCTTACGGTTACGGCCGCAGGACACTCGTCGGTCTATACCGGCTCGGTGCCGGCCATCAACGGCATCGTGGGCAACGACTGGTTCGACCCTATTGCAGGTAAGGAGGTTTATTGCACCGAGGACAGCACTGTCACGACTGTTGGGAGTACAAACGCGGAGGCGGGGCAAATGTCGCCCCGCAATATGCTGACCAGCACGATCACCGATCAGCTGCAGATAGGGACCAATTTCCGGTCCAAGACGATCGGGATCGCCATCAAAGACCGGGGGTCTATCCTACCCGCCGGGCACACCGCCACTGGCGCTTATTGGTTCGACTCAAAAACGGGTAACTGGATCACGAGTACATTCTATGCCAAAGAATTGCCTGGTTGGGTCCAGAGGGTCAACGAGCAAAAACTTCCTGCCAAGTACATGAAGGATGGTTGGAAACCCCTGCTTCCTATTGATCAGTACGTGGAAAGTACCCCCGACGACCGTCCCTACGAAGGCAAATTGGCTGGTAATAAAACCTCGGCATTTCCTTATGCATTTGGGGAGAATTCCTTCGGGCAAATTGCTTCTACACCCTTTGGCAATACTATGACCAAGGATATGGCGATTGCAGCCATCAAAGGCGAGAATATGGGAAAAGGGCAGCAGACCGATTTTCTGGCGGTGAGCTTTTCCTCCCCTGACTATGTAGGTCACAATTTTGGTCCTAATTCCATTGAAGTCCAGGACGTATATCTGCGACTGGATCGTGAGTTTGCCGAATTGCTTACATTTCTGGATAGCTGGACGGGCAAGGGTAACTACACGGTGTTTCTTACGGCTGATCATGGCATCACGGACGTACCCGGTTTCTGGACAGAGCACCGCTTGAACGCAGGCCTGCTGAATGGAGGCGTTGTTAAAGACAATGTTAATAAGGCACTGGAAGACGCTTTTGGGAAAGGCGATTATATCCGATCCAGCGGGAATTACCAGATGTACCTGAATCATGCTACCTTAAAGTCTAAAAAAATTGGGGTAGCGGATGTGCATAAAGTTGTGCGCGAGGCATTGCTTCCCGTGCCGGGAGTAGCCGATGTACTCGACCTCACCAATCTGGGGGGAAGCTCACTCAATGCCTACCAACTGGAACTCTACAAGAATCTTATCAATGTGCGACGGAGCGGCGACTTGCAGATTGTGCCGCAGCCGGGCTGGTTCTCGGGCGGGGCAACGGGTACCACGCACGGTTCACCGTATAACGGCGATACCCACGTGCCGCTGCTTTTCTATGGTTGGGGTATTCCCAAAGGTGAGACCCTGCGCCGTACAACCATCCCCGATATCGCTCCCACCATCGCGGCCCTGCTGCACCTTTTACCGCCCAATGGCAACATCGGTAATCCTATTCCGGAGGCGTTGAAATAAAAAAGGGTAAAATGGATTAACGGCGAACGGTTGAGCGGTAGTCTACGACTTCCTTTGACCATTCGCCGTTGACTCTTTACCCAAAAATTACGTTTCTTCTACGATCAACTTGATTCCATCCGTAGCCCGGATAATGACCTTGCTGCCCGCTTCGATGATAGAATGGGTGGCCGAAAGAGCAATCCATTCGGCACCCCGGTAATAAATTTTGCCCTCGCCCGTGGCTGGAATATCCCTGATTACCATGGCGGTTTCGCCGGCATACTCGTTGTATTCCGTATGCTTTCCCCGGTTTTTGAGCAAGCTACGGGCCTGTTTTCTAAGGAGTACCAGCGCAAGTACGGATATAACCGAAAAGGCAAACAACTGTGTGTTGAGGTCAGGTAGTAGTCCAATACTGGCCAATAAGGCCGTGATGAGGGCCCCCGCGGCAAAAAAAACGAATACCAGTACGACACTAACCAGCTCTGCTACCAGCATGAGTAGTCCGATAATGAGCCATATTTGAGGCAGGGTCAATTCCATGATTTCGGATGGGTTAAATACGATAGGCGGGCCAGCTAGCCCAGCGAAAGGCTACCTGATTCACTAGATTTTGTCAACTATTTTTGACTTAGGTAAATCCGACTTGACGACCGTCATGGCCGCAGCAATCATCGACCCCATGTCAGCAAAGTTGGCGGGTAGGATCAGGGTGTTGTTGGTCTTGGCTAATTTCCCAAACTGTTCCACCAGATTATCAGCTACCCGGAGTTGGACGGCTTCCATGCCACCCGGATTCTGGATGGAGGCGGCTACGATGCGGATACTCTCGGCGGTAGCCTCAGCCACCGACAATATAGCGGACGCCTCACCCTGCGCTTCGTTGATCTGCCGCTCGCGAATACCTTCCGATTCTAACACCACTTTTTGTTTCTGTCCTTCAGCTACGTTAATGGCGGCCTGCCTTTCGCCGTCTGATTGCAGAATCACGGCCCGGCGCTCGCGTTCGGCCTGCATTTGCTTTTCCATTGCCAATAGTACGCTTTGGGGCGGGGTGATGTTCTTGATTTCGTAGCGCAGTACCTTCACGCCCCAGCCGGTAGCAGCTTCGTCGATAGCTTCAACCACGGCGCGGTTAATGGTCATACGTTCCTCAAAGGTCTTATCAAGGGCCAGCTTGCCAATCTCGCTCCGCATGGTCGTTTGGGCCAGTTGGGTTACGGCAAAGGTGTAGTTGGAAATTCCGTAAGCCGCTTTTTTTGCGTCGATCACCTGAATAAAAATGACCCCGTCCATGCGTACCTGCACGTTGTCATTGGTAATACAAATCTGCTCGGGAATATCGATGGCCGACTCTTTGAGGGTATATTTGTAGGCTGTCCGGTCAAAAAACGGAATGATAAAGTTGATGCCGGGTTGTAGTACGGCATAGAATTTACCGAGCCGTTCGACTACATAAGCTGATTGCTGCGGCACGACTTTGACAGCCATTAGAACAGCCAGCACCACCAGTACAAGAAGAACAATTAACGGGATCATGAGAAGGGTTGATTAAAGGGTACGGTACGAAAGTAGGCATCGCGAAGCGGAGCCGCAATACTTGTCGGACGAACGTTCCCCTGCAGGGGGCTATCGGCACAAAGACCGTATAAGTGGTGGGCTTAAAATAAACCTTACCAAGTCGTGGTGAAATCCCACTGAAAGTACCGATAGCCGATGTCTGATTGCTAAAGGAAACTTAATCCTTCAAAATCTCCCGAGAAATGACCAATTTCTGAATCTCGCTGGTACCCTCCCCAATGGTGCAAAGCTTGCTGTCACGGTAGAATTTCTCCACCGGATAGTCTTTTGTGAAGCCATAGCCCCCAAATACCTGCACGGCTTCGTTGGAAACCCGCACGGCGGTTTCGGAAGCGTGGTATTTGGCCACGGAACTTGCCAGGCTTACTTTTTCGCCCCGATCTTTCATATCGGCGGCGTGGTAGGTTAGTATAGTGGAGGCCTGAATGTCGGTGTACATATCCGCCAGTTTGAAGGCAATACCCTGAAAGCGTGAAATGGATTGACCAAACTGCTTACGTTCCTTGGCGTAGTCGCGGGCAGCTTCGTAGGCACCCAGGGCGGTACCTACGCTCAGGGCGGCAATGGATATCCGCCCGCCATCCAGGATTTTGAGCGACTGAATAAATCCCTCACCTACCTCACCCAATCGTTGGGCGTTGGAAATACGGCATTCCTGAAAAATGAGTTCGGCGGTTTCGGAAGCCCGCATGCCAAGTTTATCTTCTTTTCGTCCCGCCGAAAAGCCGGGGGTACCTTGCTCGATAATGAAAGCCGTGGCCCCATGCTTGTCGCCGGGCTCGCCGGTGCGGACGATTACCACCGCCACATCGCCACTCTTGCCGTGGGTAATAAAATTCTTGGAGCCGTTCAGAATCCATTCGTCACCTTCCCGTACCGCTACAGTACGCATGTTGCCCGCATCTGAACCCGTATTGGGTTCGGTGAGTCCCCAAGCGCCGATCCACTGGCCGGAGGCGAGTTTGGGTAGGTAGGTGTTCTTCTGATTTTCATTGCCAAACATCAGAATATGGTTGGTACAAAGTGAGTTATGGGCTGCCATCGAAAGACCGATGGAAGGGTCTACTTTGGAAATTCCGATGAGCGCGGCCACGTACTCACGGTAGCCCAGGCCCGAGCCGCCGTACTGAGCCGGTACGAGTAAACCCATCAGCCCCAGTTCGCCCATCTGGTGCATGACATCGACGGGAAAATATTGTGCTTCGTCCCATTCGCGGATGTAGGGCCGGATGTTTCGCTCGGCAAAGTCGCGAACGGTCTGTTCAATAAGCGTCTGATTTTCGGCGGTTTCGGTAAGCATGATTCTTTTTTTATGATGAAGTGTTTATTGATCGGCAAATCCCACATAGTAAACGAGTTGTCGTGGACTGGTGGTATGGGTCAGCCGGGTACCGACAAGGTAAGGTAATTTCCGAATATAATATAGGATTCTGTGCGTACAGTTACTAAGTTATGCCCGCCGGTAGGTTTTGATTCCTGGAAAAAGAACTAAATTTGGGCGGCTTTCGGGCCATATCGCAGAAAAAGTACAATTCAGAAATCAATCGTTGAACTACCAACCCATTCAGGTAAATGAAAATAGCTGTTGTAGGAACCGGGTACGTCGGACTCGTGACGGGCACTTGCTTTGCCGAAACCGGAAATCAGGTAATTTGTGTCGACATCGACGAAAATAAAATCGCCCGACTCACCAAGGGAGAAATCCCCATCTACGAGCCCGGCCTCGACGTACTTTTTGACCGAAATGTAGCAGAAGGACGTCTGAAATTTACTACCAACCTGGCCGAGGGGATCAAAGAAGCCCAGATAATCTTCCTGGCCTTGCCCACCCCGCCCGGCGAAGACGGGTCGGCCGATTTGAAATACATTCTCAAAGTGTCCGATGATTTGGGTCCACTCCTGGAACACTACGTCGTCATCGTGGATAAGAGTACTGTGCCCGTCGGGACGGCAGAGAAAGTGCATGCAGCCATTGCCAAAAATGCCAAAGTAGAGTTCGATGTAGTGTCTAACCCTGAGTTTCTACGGGAGGGTGTGGCCGTGGAAGATTTTATGAAGCCCGACCGGGTAGTGGTAGGTACTAATTCGGAGAAGGCCCGCAAAACCATGGAAAAACTCTACGCGCCGCTGGTTCGGCAGGGTAATCCGGTCATATTTATGGATGAGCGCTCGGCCGAAATGACCAAGTATGCAGCCAATTCGTTCCTGGCGATGAAAATCACTTTTATGAATGAAATTGCTAATCTGTGCGAAAAAGTAGGTGCTAACGTGGACGATATCCGGCGCGGTATTGGTACTGATAGCCGCATTGGCAAGCGTTTCCTCTTTGCCGGGATCGGGTATGGGGGTAGCTGTTTCCCGAAGGATGTACAGGCACTGGCCAAAACATCGCGCGACTTCAATTATGATTTCCGGATTCTGAATTCCGTCATGGCAGTCAATGAAGATCAGAAAAAACGGCTCGTTCCGCTGCTGATGGATTATTTTGAGGGTGATCTGAAAGGAAAAACCATCGCCGTGTGGGGGTTGGCTTTCAAGCCCTATACCGATGATATCCGGGAGGCACCAGCCCTGGAAAACATTAGGGTACTGCTGGATGCAGGTGCCAAGGTGACGGTCTATGATCCTGAAGCTATGGATAATGTAAAAAAAGTGATGGGCGACAAAATCACCTACTGCCACACCCCCTATGCGGCACTAGACGATGCCGACGGACTAATGATTTTTACCGAATGGCCGCAGTTCCGTACGCCTGATTTTGAAAAAATGGATAAATTATTGAAAAACAAGGTGGTTTTTGACGGACGCAACTTGTACGAACTGGATCTAATGCGCGAAATGGGTTACAGCTACTATAGCATCGGGCGCGAAGCGGTTTATTCAATGGATAGTGAAAAATTAACCATGAACAGCTAGGATTTTACGAAGGATTCGATTTGCAGTAGTATACCTTTGCCATACTCTCACGAATTAATTTTCAACCGCCAAGCGGCCTTGTATCAACTTTCCACTTTAAACTAGATAAATGAAGCGTACCCTTATTACTGGCGCAGCGGGATTTTTAGGTTCTCACCTGTGCGACCGATTTATTAAGGAAGGCCATCATGTCATTGCGATGGACAACCTCATCACGGGCGACATGCGCAACATCGAACACCTGATGCCGCATCCGAACTTTGAGTTCTACCACCACGATGTCACGAAATTTGTGCACGTACCCGGAGAGCTTCATTATATACTGCACTTTGCCTCGCCTGCCAGTCCAATCGACTACCTCAAAATTCCGATTCAAACGCTTAAGGTAGGCGCCATGGGTACCCACAATTTACTGGGCTTGGCGCGCGTCAAGAATGCCCGGTTTATTATCGCCTCTACCTCAGAAGTCTACGGTGATCCGCTCGTACATCCCCAAACGGAGGAGTACTGGGGCCACGTGAATCCCATTGGCCCACGGGGCTGCTACGACGAAGCCAAGCGCTACCAGGAGGCCATCACCATGGCGTACCACCGCTACCATGGTTTGGAAACCCGTATTGTGCGAATCTTCAATACCTATGGCCCTCGGATGCGGTTGAATGATGGACGGGTGCTACCTGCTTTTATTGGGCAGGCACTGCGGGGCGAAGATCTGACGATTTTTGGGGATGGATCACAGACCCGCTCGTTCTGTTACGTGGCTGATTTGGTGGAGGGGATTTATCGACTATTGTTGAGTGACTATCCCCTTCCTGTCAATATCGGGAATCCGTCGGAGATCACGATTAAGGAGTTTGCCGAGGAGATTATCAAACTGACTGGGACGAATCAAAAGGTGATTTATAAAGAGCTCCCACAGGATGATCCCAAGCAGCGGCAGCCGGATATCACGAAAGCGCAGGAGATTCTGGGTTGGAATCCTCAAGTGCTACGGGAAGAGGGGCTGAAAATCACCTATGACTATTTCAAAAGCCTGCCCGAGGAACGACTTTACGAAGATTCGAATCACCGGGAATTTGAAGCATTTCAGAAAGAATAATCGGACATGTTGTTTTCTAACAGATGAAAAAAGACCTCCTCTCGGGGGTCTTTTTTCATGGGCACCCTTCTGTATGCCAAATGGTAGGGCTGTATCTTGATAGCTGTGGAATAGCCGAAACATTTCGTTACCCTATATACTCATATACGTTGGTTATACAGGCGAATAGGGGGATGGAATGTTTTTTTTAGTTACTTATTTAGTTTCTAAGTGGTGGCAATGAGCACATTAGCCGAAATTTGGAACATTTATCTATGTTTAACTAAATGAATTGCATTATGAAAAGCCTTAAACAAACACTCATTCTACTACTAGCCGTAATGATGGCGACGCCACTTTTAGCCCAACGCTACACCATTACCTCAAACCGAGACATGTCTGCTCCATTCGACACTTACAAAACGTACGGTTGGGCTAAACATGTGACGACTACCAACAGCCTGGCTTACGCCATCAATGACCTGACCCTGAAAACAAAGATCAAGGATGCGACTAGCCATGAGCTGGCGGCACGCAACATGAAAATGGATCAAAGCAATCCTGACGTGCTCGTTAACTTCAGGGTGTTCGAGAAACCTGTTACCATCAAGGATGCCGACGGATATTTCCACGATGCCAACTATTGGGGAACCGATGAAGTCCGGAACAACTCACTGGGAAGCCTGCCCTATGCATCTTCTTATAATGAAAATGACACGGACTATTACCTGGACAAAGGTACCATCATAGTCCAACTTGTGGATGCTAAAAAGGGAGTTGTCGTATGGCAGGGATATGCCAGCGGTCTTACCGACGGCAACACCTTCGACCGCAACCCTGACCATATTGCCAAGGCAGTTCGACTGATCTTTGACAAGTTGGATATCGCGTTGAATCAATAAAAATCTTCTAATTTAATAAAATCACAAAAAGGGGCTCCTACGTCATGCAGGAGTCCCTTTTTGTGATTTTATGCAAAATAAAATTCAGGTTGGAAAAACGTGTACATTCTGTTGCCACAAACCCTAAACTTCCATAATATCCTTCTCCTTAGCGTCGAATATTCTGTCGATTTTGGTCGTATGCTCGTCGGTTAGTTTTTGTACGCGTTCTTCCCCAATTTTGACCATATCCTCAGATACACCCTCCTTTGTCAATTTGCGAATGGAGTTGTTGGCATCCTGACGGACATTGCGGATGTTTACCTTGGCGACTTCTACCTCCTGCTTGGCACGCTTTACTAAGTCCTGACGGCGCTCCTCAGTCAGAGGGGGTACCGAAAGTCGGATCGTCTCCCCGTCGTTGTTGGGCGACAGGCCAATGTTACTATTACGAATGGATTTTTCGATTTCGGCAATCATACGCTTTTCGAAAGGGCGGATTGCCAGCGTACGTGTATCCGGCGTATTGACCGAGGCCACGTTTTGCAGCGGCGATGGGGAACCGTAATAATCTACCTGAATGCCGTCGAGCATTTGAGGCGATGCCCGGCCCGCCCGGATTTTACCCAGTTCGATAATGAGGTGCTTGATGGCGCCGTCCATAGTTTCTTCGGCCGAGTCCAGATAAATTTCTATTTCTTCCATATGGTTAATTGTGACGGGGTCGCCCGTGCGATGAGTGAATGAGTGAATGATAGAATATTAGGCGTAAGCAATATTCTATCATTCACTCATTCAAAATTCTATCATTACTTCTGTTACGCTTCATTTGAAACCAGCGTTCCGACGGAATCGTCGCCCATAACTAAGTTGTACAGGTTGCCGGGCTTATTCATGTTGAATACGATGATGGGGACATTGTTTTCTTTACATAAAGCAAAGGCCGTGAGGTCCATAATTTTAAGGTTTTTGGCCAGAGCTTCGTCGAACGAAAGATGGGTATACTTCACCGCCGAAGGATCCTTTTCGGGATCGGCAGTATAGACACCATCGACGCGGGTACCTTTCAGCACTACTTCTGCCTCCGACTCGATGGCCCGCAGGCTGGCGGTGGTGTCCGTAGTGAAATACGGATTACCCGTGCCAGCCCCGAAAATCACAATTCGCTTTTTTTCGAGGTGGCGAATAGCCCGGCGGCGAATCAGCGGCTCGCATACCTGCTCCATTTTAATAGCCGACATCAGCCGAGTAAGCATCCCGTGCTTTTCGAGCGAACTCTGTACGGCCATCCCGTTAATGACCGTAGCCAGCATCCCCATGTGATCGCCCTGCACCCGGTCAATCCCGGATTTTTCGACGGATGCGCCTCGAAATATATTACCTCCGCCGATTACGATGGCAATCTCGACCCCCACATCGTAGACCCGGCGAATTTCCTGAGCGTACTCATCGAGCACATTGAAGTCAATTACCTGGTTTTTGTCACCTCCATTGAGGGCTTCGCCACTGAGTTTGAGTAGAATACGTTTGTACTTGGGCTGGGGCATGGGGAAGTTTTTGGAAATGAATCCGTAAAAATAAGAATTGAAGGGTCAGAATTACAACTTATTCAGGCAAACTCTATCAACACCTGGTTTTTTTCCACGCTCGTACCCGGTTCGATTCGGATGGCTTGCACGGTGGCATCGGTGGGAGCTTTTATGGCGTTTTCCATTTTCATAGCTACGAGCACTAGCATAATATCGCCCTTTTTTACAGCGTCACCTACCTTGACAGCCACACTTTGAATCAGGCCGGGCATGGGTGCTTTTACATCATTGATTTTGGCCGTGGCGGTTTGGCCCATCCCCATACTTTCCAAAAGCAAGGCCACGCGATCCTTGGCCGTAGTCGTCAAAAGTTGACCATTGATTTTCAGGACGGCTTTCTTTTCCACTGGATCCTGTTCCACCACCTCAACTTCGAAGGAACGGTCGTTCCAGATAACGTGGTAATGGCCGGGGCTCAACTGTACAACGTCTCCTTCAAACCCGGAACCGTTCAGATACCAGGAGTTCTTTTCCTGTTTAACTTCAAAGTCAGTGGATCCATTGACGGTGATTTTCAGCATCGGATGAGCTCGTTTAGGTTGTTTTATGGATACTTTCAATTTCTACAATCGCTTTCTGGCTTCTCCTCCGGCGGTTGATCAGGTACACTCCGAGCAGAATAACCGCCGTACCGATCCACTGCTGAAAGCCAATAAATTCACCATCCAGCATCCCCCACGATAAGGCCACAATGGGCATTAAATAGGTAACCGAAGCGGCAAAAACCGCACTGGTGAGTTGGATGACCCGATTAAAGATCACTGACATTAACCCCGAAGCCAGAACGCCCAGGCTTAGCAAGTAAGAGGAGGGCAATAGATTAGCCGGAGCAACTATTTTTTCAAAAAAATGGGAGAACAAGAGAATTCCGAAAGCGATTGGACCTACCCCCGCGAAAATCCAGGCGGTGGAGACAACAGGGGACAGTTGGCTATAATACTTGGAAACGATATTGATATTGGTGCCGTAGCACATCGTAGCCAGCACGATAAACAGGGCGTAATAATTGATGACCGGCATAGCCACGCCGCCCTGGGTAAAAACAAGCATCAGAGCACCTGCAAGTGCAATGGCCAGGCCAAGCAGTTGCATCCGATTGGTAGTTTTGGCAAAAAACAACACTCCGATTACCATGGTGAACATCGGACTGACGGCGTTGAGCGTACCCGCCAACGCGCTGCTGATTTTACTTTGGGCCATGGCGAAAAAAAACGCGGGTATGAGGTACCCCAGCATCCCCGACATAAAAAAGAACCCCATGAGTGGTTTGGGGATGGTTTTTCGGCTACGGATCAGTACCGGAACAAAGAAAAGGAAAGCAAAAAAGACCCGCCCGGCGGCTACCTCAGAAATCGAATAGGTGAGTAGGCTCTTCTTGATGAGAATAAAAGAGCTACCCCATACCACGGCAAGCAATACAAGCAGCCCCCAGGCCAGCCACGGACTGAATGTTTCCGGTCGGAGCGTTTTTTGGCTCATGCCGGCACCATTTCTACATCCCCAAAGACTTCGCTTATCTCATTCAGAATCGTATTGATTTCGTCAAAAGACATGCTTTCCACTAGCCGCATGCGGTAGGGTTTGAAGTGGTCGAGGCTCCGGAAGTAATTGGTATAGTGGCGGCGCATCTCGAACAGACCCGTGATTTCACCCTTCCAGCGGACCGAAAATTCCAGATGCTGGCGGCATACCTCCACGCGCTCGCTCAGGGTAGGTGAGGGGAGGAGGGTACCAGTTTCGAGGTAATGCTTTATTTCATTAAAAATCCAGGGATAGCCGATAGACGCGCGACCCACCATGATGCCGTCTACGCCGTAGCGGTCTTTGTATTCGAGCGCTTTTTGTGGACTATCGATGTCGCCATTGCCAAAAATTGGAATCTTGACACGGGGATTTTCTTTGATGCGGGCAATGAGGGTCCAGTCGGCAGCTCCTTTGTACATCTGCACCCGTGTCCGACCGTGTACGGTAAGCGCCTGAATACCCACGTCCTGTAAGCGTTCGGCTACTTCTAAAATATTTTTGGTGGTTTCGTCCCAGCCGAGCCGGGTTTTAACGGTCACGGGTAGGTGAGTAGCTTGCACCACGGCCTCGGTCATTTTAACCATTTTAGGTACATCCTGTAGTAGGGCGGCTCCGGCCCCCCGGCAAGCTACATTCTTTACCGGGCAGCCGTAATTAATATCGATAAGATCGGGACGGGCGCGGGTCGCGATTTCAGCGCAGGAACGCATGGTTTCTACGTCGCTGCCAAAAAGCTGGATGCCAATGGGACGTTCATATTCAAAAATATCCAGCTTCTGCACGCTCTTAGCCGCATCACGGATCAACCCTTCAGATGAGATGAACTCGGTATACATCAGGTCGGCGCCATTCTGCTTACAAACGGCCCGGAAAGGTGGATCGCTCACGTCTTCCATGGGTGCCAACAGCAAAGGAAAATCAGTTAGCTCTATGTTTCCAATCTTTACCACGTTATTTTTTGTTGAATCGAATAATCGTTAAAGTTTTCAAGGCCTGGACTGAGCGTAGTTACGCATCTCAATATCGTTGAAGTTGCATTTAATAGTCAAAGGGTTCAATGCTCCGCCTTGGAATAGCGTGGCCAGGATAGCGTTGAACGGTTAAACAAGTCGACAATTCAACAATATTGCCGTAAATTTACATGAATTATGCAAGATACGAATCCTCTCACCCTGCCATCCCGCGTCCCTAACACTTGGCGGAGCCTTCTGGTTCTGGTGGGATTCATCCTGGTAGGTATGTCGGTGGGCAATATTTTGGCCGTTTTGTTGCTGGTAAAAATGTTGGGGTCTGGCCCTGAGATGGCCAGTATGGAAGTCATCAATACACTCATCCGCTCGCCCCAGGATGTACCCAACGGCTGGTACGCGTTGCTGTTGTTACAGGCTACGGCGCACGTTTCTACCTACCTGATTCCCCCCTTACTTTATTGGTACTACATCGAGCGCCGGAAGTTGTACGACTTTCAGACGCGCCCGCTTACCCCGCCAGCCTTGTGGGGGTTGACGCTGATTGTAGTGTTGGCCTTTATGCCGTTCAACAGTCTGATTATCGAATGGAATGCGGGCATGAAGCTCCCCGATGCCTTGGGCGGAGTGGAACAGTGGATGCGCAACCAGGAAGATCAACTAGCCAGGCTGACCGATTTCATGACTGCTTTCGACACCCCCGCTCAGTTTGCGGTGGCCATGTTGGTAATCGGGATTCTGCCTGCCATCGGTGAAGAAGTATTGTTCCGGGGCGTGCTTCAGCGCAAGCTCACCGAGCACTGGGTCAATCCGCACCTGGCGATTTGGGTAGCTGCCGCGCTGTTCAGCGCCATTCACGTGCAATTCTACGGATTTCTACCCCGCTTATTACTCGGAGCGCTCTTTGGCTATCTCTACTATTGGTCAGGAAGTCTTTTGATTGCTATATTCGCACACTTTGTCAATAATGGCATCATGGTACTGATGTTGTACCTTTACCACCGCAAATTGGTCGACTACAACATTGAGGACAACGAATCGGTGCCCTGGACAGCGGCACTGTTCTCGTTTGTCGTTACGGTCGGCCTACTCTACAACATTTGGCGGCAAGGGAAACCGCAGGTGGCTACCTCATTTGATGAAAGAATTCAACGAGGTGGTGGAGTACCATGAGTGCTGGTACAAACCTTTTTAGTTTAAAATATTATATCCAGAATCCAGTATAAACCTTTACACAAATACACAGCAATATGGAGAATTGGGAAAGTGTAATGAATACCAAAAATACGGCCCGGGCGGAAATTGCCCGCGGACTTTTGGAGCAAAACGGCATCGACGCGGTAATCATGGACAGGAAAGACAGCAGCTATTCCAATATTTTTGGATACGCAGATGTGATGGTGCCTGTTGAGTATGTCGAAGCCGCCAAAGCCCTGTTAGCCAATGATGTCTCCCCTGAGTAGCCTTAACAATCTACAACAGCGGGTCATAGCGGCGGTCATCGGTGTAACCATTATTGTATCATCCATCCTTTACAGCGATCTGACGTTCGCCCTGCTGTTTTGTACCATGAGTATGTTTACGCAACTTGAATTCTACAAGTTGCTGGGGTTGGACGGCAACCTACCCCTGACCTCTTACGGGACTTTATGCGGGGTTTTGCTGGTTCTTCTCACCTATGTGATTGAGAAGGGACTGATCGGGTTTGAAAACTATTTCCTGATCAGTCCGCTGCTGGCGATGATTTTCTTCATAAAGCTTTACAAAAAAAACGACCTGAAACCTTTTACTAATATCGGTTTTACGTTCCTGGGGCTTATATACGTCGCTTTACCGTTCTCACTTATAGTGGTAATGGCCATGCGGGGTGGAGTGTACAACTATGAGATTATCCTGGGGAGTCTGCTTCTGTTGTGGGCTACGGATATTGGGGCCTACTTTGCCGGCACAAAGTTTGGCCGCCGAAAATTGTTCGAGCGGGTTTCTCCCAAAAAATCGTGGGAAGGTGCTGTGGGTGGAGCATTATCTGCTACAATGGTTGCTTTCATACTGGGCCATTACTTTCAAACGTTCGAGCCCTGGAAATGGCTTTGTATTGGCGCAATCATCGTCGTTACGGGTACCTATGGTGATCTGGTAGAGTCATTGTTTAAGCGGAGCATCGCTATCAAAGACTCGGGCAGTAGTATTCCCGGACATGGCGGTTTCCTTGACCGTTTCGATGGCCTGCTGCTTTCAGCGCCCTTTATCGTGACATTTTTAAAGCTTTTTTCGTAGCATATACAACCTTTTATCAGGAAAAAGGAACAATTAGAGGGTATCTGGTGCGTTCTGAACGTAGATGGAATTTCTCACGAGCGGTAAAGTAACGGGAGTAATACATTTTACAGATCTTGAAAATCCTGTTTCAACCCAAAGAATTCCGGCGCTCAACTCCTTAACCCAGCGTCATTTCGATATATGAAAATGAAAAATAGCCTATCGTTTTTAGTGTTTTTGCTGATTGCCAGTTCGTTTGGTCTGGACGTCCGCGCTCAGGGTGAGCAAAAGGCTATCATTTTTACAGGTGTTGTGGTAGCCGGGAAGTCTACGGAGCGATTGCCGGGGGCTTATATCTTTATTCCAAAAGCGGGCCGGGGTACACTAGCCAATAATGCGGGTTATTTTTCAATTCCTGTATTTCCGGGCGACAGCGTAGTGTACAGCTATGTGGGTTACAAGACTCAGTACCACGTTATCCCGAGAAACTACAATGCTGAAACCTATTCGGCCATCATTGCCATGCAGGAATCAGTGACCATGCTGGCTGAGGTACGGGTGTATCCCTATGCTACCGAGGAAGAATTCAAAAAGGCCTTTTTGGCACTCAAACTGCCTGACCAGGCCGACCGCGACGCCCTGGCCCGCAGCACTGACATCGACTACATCAACCGCATGGCTGCCCAGATGCCTAATAATGCCCAAACCAATTACCGGTATACAATGGACCAGCAGCTGTTTGGGCGTGAGTCGGCGACTAATAAGGGCTTTGCTACCACTTTTCCATTCTTGAATCCCTTTGCCTGGAGCAGGTTCATCAAGTCCGTGCAGGACGGCGATCTGAAAAAGAAGGAGTACCGGAAGGATCTGAATCAGACGCCCCGCGAGGAAATGACCCGGCAGGATTTTATTAAGAAATAGGGAGGAAGTGGCAGAGTGACACAGTACCTGAGTATCAGAGTGACAAAGGCACAAAGTGTGGTTTTTTTTAGGCTTGCTAGTGGTATTTTTACCATAACTAACTCTTTGTGCCTTTGGAACTTTGCCCCTTTGTACCTCATTCACTCCTTCCACTCCACCAACTCCAACTCCATCCCGTCGAACACGGCGTAAGTTTGTTGATTGACCCATTCCCCCAGGTTGATGTAGCGACTGGTTGGGCTCACCCGCAAATCAAGAGGCAGATGGCGATGCCCGAACACGTAAAAATCGTGCGGGCTGAGTGCCTCCATTTCGCGGCAGTAGAGGAAAAGCCACTCTTGATTTTCGCCTTTGAAAGTTTCTTCTCCCTTTTTTGTGTTGGATATCCGGCTGCGCTTCGACCAGTTGGTGGCAATGCGTAAACCCACATCCGGGTGTAATTGGCGAAACGTCCAGCGGGCCAGCGAATTCTCAAACACTTTTTTTAAACCCTTGTACACATGATCGCCCGGACCCAATCCGTCGCCATGGCCGACCAGAATCTTCCGTTCAGTACCATTGGAAGTAGTGAAGATATAGCGAACAGGGGCACGGTGAATGGCCGCACCGAGCTCGGTAGAAAAGTAGTCGGCCATCCACATATCGTGATTGCCCGTAAAAAATATCAACTCTATGCCTTCGTCGGACAATTCGGCCAGCTTTCCCAGTAAGCGGATAAAACCCTTGGGAACGGCATGTTTGTACTCAAACCAGAAATCAAAAATATCGCCCACCAGAAAAACAACCTGAGCATCATGCCGGATACTTTCGAGCCAACGAACGATAGTGCGCTCGCGCACCCGGCTCGCTTCGGGATTGGGGGCACCCAGGTGGAAATCGGAAGAAAAATAAGCCAGCTTGCCAGGCTTCAATTGAATGTTTTCTGCGGGGAAAGTCATGCTCATAAGGATACGCCAATGTGGGCGCAAGTTACGAGCTAGAGATGCAGCTTTACAAGACTGTTCCCTCCGAATGATAGCCCGTGTCTTCCGATTAATGCTTCGGGAAGTTGATTTACTCAGTCGGCATTGGGTGGCAGGGTATAACCACGTATATTGGATCAAATGATCTGTGCTCCCGTCCCCCTAAAAGAAAGAATTGCCCCTTGTATGACTCTCGATTATGAACTGCAAATGGCCCAGTTGGAGGTGAAATTACTGCGGGCCCAGTTTAGCTCTCACTTTCTGTTCAACCACCTGAATGCAATCAATTATTGTATTTTAAGCGATGATCAGAAAGCGGCCTCGTCGTACCTCACACAATTTGCCCGCCTGTTGCGGCGCCTCGCAGCCGATTCGCAGCGCGATTTCGTCAGGCTATCGGATGAAGTAGAAACAATTCGTCTCTACATAGAGATCGAAAGCCTGCGTTATGGCAAACCCATTCAGTTTCTGACCCTACTGGAACCCGGCATTGATCCCACGCAGGTGTGGGTACCTTCGCTGATCCTGCATACCTACGTGGAAAATGCCGTATGGGGTGTTTCGCAGCTTCAGACCGAAGAGGGCACCATCACCTTGAAACTAGGGGTTGATTCGGCAAGGTACCACCTCCGTTTGGAAGACAATGGTCGGAAGCCATCGGGACGTACATTGGTCCGCCTGAAACCGCAGCATAACGCAGGGGTTGATTTGACGATGGAACGACTACGGCTTCTCAATGGACAGTTTGGCACTGATTTGCGCGTAACACTGGATGATGCTGAAAGTCCGGGTGAACAGTTGGGCTCCGTACCCGCAAGGCAACATGTGTACAGAGTTGGCAGCACGGTGGATCTGTCGTTTCGTCCCTTTGTGCTATAGGTAAGGAATGTTGAGAGGGTACCTTTTATAGGAAAGTAATTACCTTCACAACCTAGAAAGCCCTTGGTTATGAAAGCTATACTCGTCGATGACGAACTACACTGTACCGAAAGCCTGAATATCCTGCTGCAAAATTACTGTCCGGAGGTACAGGTGCTTGCTAAGCTCAACCGCGCGGAGGAAGCGCTGCTCCGGTTAAGCAATGGGAATTTTGATGTCGTGTTTCTGGATATAGAAATGCCGGTCTATAATGGATTCGAACTGCTGAACCGGGTACCGAATAAAAACTTCGATGTGGTGTTTACGACTGCGTATGACCAGTTTGCGGTGAAGGCCTTCAAATATAGTGCCTTTGACTACTTGCTTAAACCCATCGAT